>MGFH01000158.1 GCA_001791795.1 Candidatus Wallbacteria bacterium GWC2_49_35 | reverse complement strand
TGATTCCAATTAAAACCATATTCATGAGCAATATCGAGATAAACGACATAATGGTCGACGCGAAGCCGGTCAGCCATCCGGACGGGCCGCGCGCCGCCGGGCTTAAAATGACCGGAAACTGGGATGAATGCGGAATTAAAATGAGCCTGCCCGTTTTTGAGGCTGAGTTGAGTTTTTTTTCGAAGAACTCGGCACCCGACGAGATTTGGCTGTTCGCGAGCGACCGGCCTGAAACGGTATCTGAAAAAGCTCGGGCGCTCGATACCATAACGCTGGCGGCGGCAGTTAAAAGAATGCTGGTCGAAAAACACGGGCGCGGCGAACGCAGCGTTAAAATAATCGGATACGACTCCAGCCCCGAAAGCTACGATGAGATGCTCGATTTTTTCGACAGGTTCTTCAAGAAAATGAGGAACGCCGCCGGGTATGAGGATGTCCTTTATTTCGTGTCGATGACGACCGGAACGGTGCCGGCGAACCTGGGCATGATAATATCGGCGGTGTCGTATTTCGGCAATAACTGCGAGGCTATATATCTTTCAGGCGGCGCGCCGCGCAGGACCGAGATGGTCGGAAAACTTATGGATAAAAGATATTTCCAGGTGGCGCAGAACCTTATCACTCACTACGATTACAGCGGGCTTTACGACCTGGTCAAAGACTGGAATTCCGCGCCCGGGCATATCCTGCTGATGATAAACGCATGCCAGACGCTGTACGACTTCAACTTCGACGCGGCCGCCGAAGCGCTGAACGAAGTGATAGAAAAAAAATCGGTAAGCGCATCTTCAAGTCTTGTTTTAAGGCAAGTGCTCGGCGCGATCAGAGAGCTGGAGGCGGCGCAGGAGCTTATGATAAAGCACCAGTCGATGCCGGCCGAAGAAAAAGCGGTGCCGCTCAATGAAACGACGCGGGCCGGACTGTTTGAAAGTTACCGCGGGCTTCTGTCGCTGTGGTACCATAAAATGAGGATATCATGGCATAAGCAAAATTATTTCGAATTTTACAACCTTCTGTTCGGCCTGGTTGAAAATATGTCAAAATACCTTATAATGCAGGCTATAGAGCTCCCGGTCCTGAAGGCTTATTTTTCAGAGGTCAAAGACGCACTTCGTTCATTTGAAGGATTCGAAGCTTTTGCCGTATCGAAGGGTGTTAATTTTAATTACGAAGTGAATAATTTCATGTTCGATCTTTTCCTTAAATACCTTCTCGAAAAAGGATATTTCAAGGAACGCGCCCGCGTCATCAGCAATTTTCTCAACCCCGTGTCCGAATTGAAAACGCACCGCAATCAGGCCGTGCACGTGTTTGGCGGCGCATCCGACGACATTCTTGAAAAAGAAAAATTCTCGAAAAAATTCGGTGGAAGAAGCGTCGTTGAAGCCGCGGCGAATGCTCTTGAACTGATGGAAATTAAAACCTCTGAAATTACCATTTTTGAAGAACTTAACTGTCAGATAACCGGAGAACTCGAAAAGAGCCTGAGGTAGAATATATTTTCAAGCGCCGGCGACGCTTTCTTATTTTTCAGTCTGATTGTGTCACATCTGCCGCTTCGCGAGTTCCGTGAACAGGCCGCCGACCGCCATCAACTCGTCAAAATTGCCGGACTCAACGACCTTGCCCTTGTCTATGACATAAATTTTATCGGCCCGGATAACGGTGCTCAGCCTGTGCGCGATGATCACGCGGGTAGATTTGAGGTTTTCGAGACTTCGGCTCACGACGGACTGCGTCGCATTATCGAGCGCGCTGGTCGCCTCGTCGAAGAATATTATCCTGGGCTTGTTGACCAGGGCGCGCGATATTAAAAGCCGCTGCCGCTGGCCGCCCGAAAGCGTTGAGCCGCCTTCGCTGACGACGGTGTACATCCCCATGGGCATGCTCTCGATATCCCTGTCGAAACCGGCCATTCTGGCAGCTTCCCAGGCATCGTCAATGGTGAGATTATATGAGCCTACAATATTAGTGAATATGTCGCCGGCGAGAAGCCGGCCGTTTTGAAGAACGACGCCGGCCTGGCGCCTGACGCTCTTAACGTCGACCTTCGAAAGGTCGTGATTATCGTAAAACACCATGCCACTTTCGGGCGTTTCGAAGCCGAGCAGCATACGCAGTATGGTCGATTTTCCGCTTCCGGACGAGCCGACCAGCGCGACGAACTCGCCGGGTTTGATCGAAATATTCACCCTGTCGAGCACCAGCGGAGTGTCTTTTTTGTATCGGAAACTGACGTTCGAAAGTTCGATACTCCCCTTCAATTCTCCCACCGAGGCTTTGGTCTCGTCGAATTCGGGGACGGTTTCAAGTATGGGCCTTGTGCGCTCGTAAACCGGAAGGACCTGAAGTATCACCAGAAAAGCAGAAGAAAGGCCTATCAGCGAACCCATAAGGCTCGAATATGCGGAATAGAACGACATGAAGCCTCCGGTGCTCAGAGCCGCCGCCTGGCCGGCGCTGTAGTGGATCATAAGATAAAATAGCACCATCGAGCATAATATCTGATAAAAAGAATTGAAGGTTTGAAGAGTTATTTCAAAAAAAGCCGAATCCATCGATATTTTTTTCAGTTCGGCGAATTTTTGCGCCCACATATAAAACGCCCTGCGTTCGGCGCCGGCTATTTTGAATTTTGAAAGCCCGTTTATCAATTGAAAGCACATTCCGGACATTTTTCCGCCGGCTTCGACGCCCGCTTTCATGTAGCGCGTTTTGAAATAACCGCAGACGAGGGTGAATGATATTGAGATAAATATCAGGCCTACAGCGAAGAACGCCAGTTTATAATTATAATAAAAAAGCAGCGCGAGGTACAGGCACGAAAAAAAGCCGGACATCACCGTGGATAGAACCGTGCCCGAAAGCACGCTTCTTATCTGGTTGACGCCCATCGCGCGCACCGCGAGATCGCCCGAATTGTAATTTCTGAAAAACGTCGCCGGCAGACTTAAAAGCCGGTCCCACACGGCGGCCTGAACCACATAATCCATCTTGCCCTCGAGCCTCAGCGTTGAAACCGACCTTGCCGTTTGAAACAGGAAAACGCTGACAGAGCAGATTATAAGCCCCATGGCAAGCTGAGCGAGCTGGGTTTTCTCGGACCCCGGAATTATCACGTCGAATATCATGCCGGTCGCATACGGCGTCGCCAGATTTAAAACGCCTATCAGCAGTCCCATTAATACCAGGAAAACCAGGTCGCGCTTCCACACGGCAAAACCGCATATTTTCAAAATATCGAGCACGCCAAGCGGCCGCGCCGGAAAAGGTTTGTAAAAAGTGTAGGCTGAAAGCTTTATTCGTTCGGCCTTTTTGGCCGTGAGCGCTTCCTCGGTTTTTTTGGCCGGATCGATCATCTTATAGCCGGAAGGCGAAACGGGCAGCAAGGCAACGGGCGACCCGCCTTCTTCGAGGAAAGCCAGGAGCGGGCCGGCGTCCGTATGCCACCACTCGTCCTTTAATACTACCTGTCTCACCTTTATATTCGAGCTTCGCGCGATCTCGTTAATGCAAACTTCGTAATTGCCGGCCGCGCCGGGCGGCGGCGGTATTATCTTCTGCCCCATTTTTTCGCCTATTATGTGGCAGGCGCATAGCAGCGGATCTTCATACTTGTAATAGCCGGCCGCTTCGCCGCCGCCTATGTTCATCACACTCAAAAACGCCGCCATCGAAGCTCTCATGAATGAGCCGTCCATTTTATCTTTTTCGGCGAGCCTTTCAGCCTCGGCTGCTTTTTTCGATCCGAAATATGAAACGAGGCAGTCGAGCATCAGTGCGCCGAACGATTCCACATTCACGCGCGTAAAAATTCCGGCGAAAAATTCGCCGCTATCGACGGTTTCAACTTCACAATCTTCGGCCGCTTCCAGCCACAGATGTTTTGGAAATAGCAAATACCCTGCCGGCGGGCCCGCCGTAAAATTCGAATAACCGAAAGGGGCGGCGGAACCGGAATTAAATTTAACAATTGAAAACCCGCTGGAGCAGAGTATCTCACCTTTTTTCAGGGGAAATTTTCCGGGCCGCGCGTAAACGGTCTCTTTTTTTGACAGGTGCGCCGCAGCGACCGCGACCGCGAGAGCGCCGGACCATGATGATACGACAGCCGCAGCGGCGGCGCAGCCGTCCGGTTCCGAGCCGCTTCCTCCGCATAATTCTAAGAAAGCGTCGACGCCCACCTTAAGCGCGAGGCTGCCGGGAACGCCGCTAATTAAAAACATAAATTCCTCGGCGCCGGCTTTTTTCACGGCCGGAAAAATGACGTCGCCTTTTTTCGCCTGGAAAATGAAATTTCTGATACCGGCGGGTTCGCCGTCCTTCATCTTTACGAGGAAAACGTCGATGCTCTCCGAAAGAGCTATATAGCAATAATTAATATCGGAGACGGCCGCAGGCCGGTTGCTCGAAAGCTCCACCGTTACGCCGGCGGCAGTTAAAGCGTCCGAAATATTCAATTTATCGCCCTCCCCTCGCATCACGCATTCGATCAACTCAATTTAATAAGGTCCGCATATGCGCCGTAAGCGTCTTTCAACTCTTCATGCGTTCCGCGCTGCACGACCATCCCGCTGTCGAGCACGATGATCTCGTCACAATCCCTTATGGTGCTAAGCCTGTGGGCCACTATCACGCAGGTGCAGCCGCGGCGGCGGATACTGGAATCAATCAATTTTTCGGTGGCCGGATCGAGCGCGCTGGTCGCCTCGTCAAGAATGATTATAGACGGGTTCTGCGCGAGCGCCCTCGCTATTTCAATGCGCTGCCGCTGGCCGCCGCTGAAATTCCTTCCGTCCTCCTCTATATCGAGATCGTATCCGCCGGGCCTCTGAGTGATATCATCGTGTATGAGCGCGTCCTTGGCCGCCGTGACGACGTCCTCGGCCGAAACGGTCCTGTCCCAAAGCGAAATATTTTCCTTCACCGTGCCTTCGAATAAAAATATGTCCTGGTCGACGTGCGACACCGAGTTGCATATTATCTTCCGCGAAATACCGGCCCGCTCCACGCCGTCGAAGAGCACTTCGCCCGACCACGGCTCGTAAAGCCCGGCTATTATCTTCGCGACCGTCGATTTCCCACTGCCGGATCCGCCGACCAGCGCTACCCTGGAACCGGGCTTGAGGCTGAGGCTGAAGTCTTCTATCAGAGGATCTGACAGCTTGCTGTAGCCGAAAGTGACGTTTCTTAATTCGAGAAAACCTTTAAGTTTCGGCTCGGCCGGCCGGCCGTTTTCCTTATCTTCTTTTTCTTTTTCTTCCTCCGCCGGCTGGTCGGTTTTATAATTCAGCACGTCGTTTAAACGGTTGATGTCGCCTTCCACCTCGAGCATCGTGCTGCCGAGCTCCACCATATTATTCACCGGCTGCATGAAACTGGCCATCAGGCTTTGAAACGCCACCAGCATACCCATGCTCAGATGCCCCGTCATTACGCGGTATCCGCCGACGGCAAGAACCATCGTGCTGGCGGCTGAAGTCAAAAATCCCGGAATAAGCGAGAGCACCTGGTTCATTTCACCGAGCCTCTGCTCGGAATTCATCAGCTTCGAATGATAGCCCGCCCACTTCATGAAAAAATCCGACTCGGAACCGCCCGCCTTGAGCGTTTCGATGATCTGAAGCCCGGCCATAGAAGCGCCCGATAGTTTTCCGCGATCCTGTAGAAGTTTCATATTCTGGTCGACGCGCTTTTTCGAAGTGAACCTCAAAAATAAAAGATTCACTATCGAAACCGCGAAACATAACAGGGTAAGCACTACGTCGTATTGAAACATTATAATCGCGTAGAAAATAAGGGTGAGCATATCTATGCCCGCACCAGTGAGCCTTCTGGAAAGAAGCGTAGCCACCGTGTCGTTTATCTGCACGCGGTTCAAAATTTCGCCGGCGAATCGCTGATTGAAAAATTCGATAGGCAGCCTCAGAACGTGCCAGAAAAATTTTCCGGAATTAACCAGTGAAATCTGGAGTTCGATCTTAAGCAGATAGTTCTGCTGTATCCAGCTGAGAAGCGCCCTCAGAAATGCGGTCAGAGCCATGCCGAAAAGGAGCGGCATCAGCCAGTCCGTCGTTTTTCCGACCAGAATATCGTCGACGAACACTTTTGAAAAAACGGGTATAAGAAGACCCGGCACTACCATAAAAAGGCCGATTAAAAACACGTACGCCAGGCCGGCGCGGCAGCTTGTGAGCCTCGAGGCCAGAAGCGATAAAAATCCGGGGCGGCCGGGGCTTATTACGAAATCTTCCGAAGGCTCGAAACTCATCACTATTCCGGTGTAGGACTGATCGAGCTCCTCCTCCGACACTTCGCGCGGCCCGGCCGCCGGATCATTCAAAAACACCTTTTTGTTTCCGAATCCTTCGAGAACTACGAAATGGTTGAAATTCCAGTGTATTATCACGGGAAATTTAAAAAAACGCAGATCGGCCGGTTCTTTTTTGTAACCTTTGGCCGCCAATCCATAATTGCGGGCCGCTTTGACTATGTTGCTGGCCTTGCTGCCATCCCTGGACACGCCGCATTCAACGCGAAGCTCTTCGAGCGGCACGTACTTGCGGTAATAGCCGAGCACTATCCCGAGGCACGCCGCGCCGCATTCGACGGCTTCCATCTGGATCAGCGTGGGGGTCTTAACCCGTTTATAAGCCTTTTTAGGCTGTTGTTTCATTTTTTCGTCGCTCATCTGGCTGAACTACAATCCTGTATATTCTTTTAAAAGCGGTATCACATACGATATTGGCCTTTTTCTTTCGGTAACGACGCTGGCGCCGCAAAGCGTGCCGCTGAAAATTCTGACGGGCGGCCCTTTCGGCGAGGTCCACCTGAAACCGCTCATGGTGTTGAAATCCGGTACGAGATCGGCCTTGATCTCGATGGGCGACCCGCTGCCGGACAGAGTCTGAACAAGCTGGTCGTTGCCGAGGGTCTTATGCATCTCCTGAAAAGAAGACGGATACTGTGAAACGGAGGTCACCACGCCTATCATCGAACCGAATTCCTCTTTTTTAACCGTGGAGGGCGATATCTGAATTTCCATGCCGCCGGTTATCTTCTTTCCGTCGGCGGGCGATACGTATATCACAGCCTCCAGATCCTTGATATTTTTGCCGGAAAGCTCCACCGATATAAGCGCGTTTCCCTGGGCATACAAGTCGCCGGTTATATTGCGGACCTCGATCACTCTGCCGCTGAACGGACAGATGATCTTCGAATATAGCGAATAATTTTTCTGGAGTTTGTCGTAGGCGTTCCTGTTTTCACCGATCTCGACGTCTATCTGCTTTAATTCGGTGTCGGCCTGCCTTTTGAGCTCCATTTCCTGGATGTCTATCTGCTTGAGCTGGTTGCGGCTTTCAAGAATCTGCTCCTTAACGGAGTTGTATTCGTTCTTTTTGTCAAAAATGACCTGTTTAGTGACCAGCCCGTCTTTAAAAAGTTTCTGCTGGTCGGCTATTCTCTGTTCGAGGACCGAGAGCCTGTCCTCGCCCGTCCTTATAGAGCCGTCTATATTCGCCCGCTGCTCGGTGAAACTTTCTTTTTTAAGTTTGTACGAACCGGTATTGTAATTCAAAATGTCGACGCGCTTTTTGTTGAGCTCCGTCAGCCTTATATTCAGGTCTTTTATCTGGCTTTTTATCTCGGGCTGATCGACGCGGGCGACCACCGCGCCGCACTCTACTGTATCACCGGCGGCGACGCTGATATCGATTATCCGGCCTGATACGAAATGCGAAACTTCGATCACTCCGCCGGTTTTCACAAGTATTCCAAGGCCTGAGACCTTTTCGGGTATCTCACCGTAAAATCCCCACAGGACGCCGGAAACTATGATCAGCCCGAGCGCCAGGAGCGCGAGCCAGCCCTTGAAACTGGTCACCCCCATGAGCTGATCGAGCTGTTCCGGCGAGGAAAGCCTTTCAAGCGAAACTTTTCTGAAAAGATCTTTATTCAATAAACTACCTCCAGAGAAAAATAGGCGGCCCGGTCCCTATCAGGTTCATTTGCTACTTGCTTGAATGTCATGATCCGGCTGAAAGTGGATGAGCGCACTCAGTGCTGCAGGAATTTGAATCCGCCGTTAATGAACGTCACAATATCGTATTCCTTGTCGATTATATCGCCGCGGCTGTTGAATTTTTGGACGCCGGTCGCGCCCGGCCAGGATAATCCTGAATGTATCTTTGCCGCTACCTCGGCGGGAACGACGCTTTTAGCCTCGTTCATGGCGTATGCCAGAAATCTGAGGCCGTCGTAGCCGAGCGCGGAATACTGGTCCACCCGGTCGACATTGAATTTTTTCTTCATACCGCGCATGAACTCGTCCGCCGGGCCGTTCCTGTCGCTGATGTGAAACGGCGTGACGATGACCGCGCCGTCGGCCGAATCGCCCGCGCAGTCCTTAAGATCGAAACTCGCCAGGCCGTCGCTCGAAATAATAGGGGTTTTTATTCCACAGCCCCTCATTTTAACGATGAACGTTCCGATCTGCGGAAGATCGCCTATGAGGCATACGGCATCGAAATCGAGGCTCTGCCATGTGTTTAAAATATCGTCGAAAAATTTGTCGTTATCCTTGAAATAGCCGCGGCGGTCGACTATATTGATCTCGTAGTCGTCGCAGCGCTTTTCGAAGGCGTTGGCCAGGTTTCTTCCATGTTCGGTATAAGTGTATATCATGGCTATTTTTTTATAATTTTTCTGCGAAGCCAGTTCCGCGAGCCGGGCGCCCATGGTCGCTTCGCATCCGGTGTTTCTGAACACGAGGCTCCGGCCTCTGCCCGTGAGAGAGCCGCTCGTGACTCCGGTGAACATGGATAAAATGCCGTATTTTTGGAACATCGACGCCGCGTGGGCGGCCGACGACGAATTCCGGTGGCCTATGAACGCAAGTATGTCGGGATCTTCGACGAGCTCGTGCACGATCTTCAATTCATTGAGCGCCGAGCCTTCGGTGTCTTTGATAACCAGTTTTATTTTTCTGCCGAGAACGCCGCCGGAACCGTTGATCTCATCGCAGGCCAGGTTCACGCCTTCGACGAACCTGTCCCTGGCGGCCGATATCGGCCACGCGACACCGACGCTGATCTCGCCTCTCGACGCTCGGGCCCTTTCGGCGCGCCTTTCGGCTTCGCTCTTTTTCAGAAAACATCCCGACAAAATTAATGCCGACAAAGTTAGAATTATAATAAAACAGTATTTTTTAATCAATATAACTACCTCGTAAGCACATTTTATAATTTTTAACTTCTAATTCGAACGCCCGTACTTAAAGCTGCCGATGACTACTCACCGGTCCGGCCGATCTCCGGAAAGCCGGAAATCAGCTTTTCATCCACGAAAAAATTGCCGTCGTTAAAACCGTAGGCGGTCGAGGTTTCATACCTCAGCTTCGAAAGCGCCTGCGCATAAGAAGCCCGGCTCGATACCCTGTCGAGCAGCGCGCCGGTGTAGCGGTCTTCGACATTTATTATATCCAGCAGAGTCGACGTTCCGAATTTATATTTTATTTTTTCATTTTCGACCGCTTTTTCGTATAGTTCGAGTGACTCGTTCACCAGGCAATAACTGGAGTAACTTTTTTCGAGATCGGATATGGCGGTCAGCACGGACGAAACAATATTGCGGCCGACGTCGTTATATTGTATGTCAGCCTTCCTGTAAGACGCTTCCTGCTGCCTCAGATAACCTCTGGCCTGACGATTGCCTTCAGGCCATGCGTAATTAAGGCGCATGTTCACGTTCAGCCCGGTAACATTCCTGCCGAGCGAGTTGAAGTATTTTTCGAACTCGCGCCCTTCGGAAAGACCGGTATAGCCGGCGCCCGTCTGAAGGTCGAGCTGCGGTTTGAGACCGTCGCGGGCTATTACAAGATACAATTCGGCGGCCTGTTTTCTGAGCCCGGCCGCTTTATTGTCGTTGCGGTTCTCAAGCGCCATATTTTTGATCCGCCCTGAATTTTTAGACAATTCCATAACCTTTTCTTCATCGATGGGAGGAAAATCGCTGGCGGGCAGCAATATGCCTTCTATTTCTTCGGCTTTAACGCCGAGTTGTATCCCCAGCCGGCTTCGGGCCTGGTAAACCGCCTGCTCGGCCTGGATTATCGAAACTTTTTTTGAGGCCAGATTCGCCATGACGCTTTGAATTTCTACCGCGGGTATCTCGGACGCATCTATGAGCTTCTGCGTATCTTCCATCAACAGTCTGGCTTTTTCGCCCGATCCCTTCAAAATTTCAAGGCGCCTGACGGCGGCGGCGTAGTCCCAATAAGCGGCCGTGGTGTTGTAAATGACATTAGAAACGGTATGAAGAAGGTCGAAATAATCGGCGTCGATGGTAAGATATGCGTATTTTTCCTCTACCGTATTGACTTTATCGCCACGGCCCCTGAGCAGCGGTTTGGTTATGGAAAAATTAACGGTGCCCGTGTTCGTTCGCGCGGGTATGCCCAGACCCGGGGGCGTGTTGTCCATATTGCGGGTCGAAGAAACGCTGATGTTATAAGCATCTCCGGCTCGGGTTTTTTTTGAGTAATTCAGCGAGTAAGCGGTCTGCTGGGATTTAAGCTTTCCGTCTTCGTAATACGGGCGGAGCATTTCTACCTGCGGAGTGTAGGTCTGGCTTTTTTCCATCGTAAGTCCGGTCTGAAGGTCGAACTTCGCCGACGCCTGTTCAAGGACGCCGCGGCTCGATTCCACCTGTTCGCGCTGGACCTTTATTTCAGGGTTCAAAGATAACGCGGTTTCGAGAGCTTCGACCGTCGTAATGCCGTGAATCGCCTGAAGCGGAGCCATTTGAACCTCGCCGCTTACCGGCGAAAATTTAATTTCAGCTTCATATGAACCTGATGGTAATAACGCCGACATTTCTTTCGTATCGCTCCGATAACCCGAATGAGTCAAAACTTCGGCGGTGTCAGGCGGCGCCGTCTCTAACTCGGAAGTAAGCCTTGTTTCCGCTGCCTTTTTAGAGTACGATCTTTTGAGCTGGTCGACAAGATTAGTTATCCTTCCCGCCCTTTCGATATCAGGATCAGAAAAACCGGAGGCGAAAAACGGAGGAGGCAAAAAGAGACCTATCATCAAAATGGCCGGGGTAAATATTGATATCAGAAATAATTTAAATTTATTGTTCATACTGTAAAACAACGCACTCCATATTTTTTTTATTCGACAAATATTATACACCCGGTCATTCATTTAAGCAATTAATTTTTGATTTAAATTATAATATTTTAATGACTATTAAAAAAAATATTTAACTGTTGTAAAATCAAAAAAAATATGTTAGCCTAGATGTACGGACTACAAAGTTGAAAATTTTTGAAGTATTTCAAAATTTTGAGCTAAATTGAAAATACAGGAGGTCTTTATAAAATGGCGGATCAGAAAACCCCGGTCAACCAAAGAGCAGTTATCGGTGAAATCATCGCAAAATGCTGGCAGGATGAAGGTTACAAAAAATCTTTTCTGGCAAACCCCAAAAAATTCCTTGTTGAAGCAGGAATGACGATCCCTGAAAAAGTGGAAGTTAAGATCGTAGAATCGACCCCTAAAATTATGTACGCCGTATTGCCCATCAAAGTATCTCTGGACATTCTCCATAAAATAATGAACAATATCGTTAATCATGGCGTTTCTCACGGGCTCAAACTGCCCGAAGGCGGAGAGCTCCGTTTCATCCAGAACACCCTTAAAGTCCAATACGTGGTCATTCCCACGAAACCCGCGGAAGGCGAACTAACCGACGCGGACCTCGAACTCGTCGCCGGCGGAAAGCACCATCACAAAGACGTGGCTCAGGTAAAGACCAACGTTTACGCAGCAGTCGAGGCCGTAGCCGTCGAGGCCGCATATACGCTCACCACGGCCGCTACCAATTTCGAAGTAGCCGCTGAAGTGGCCGCCGTTGGCGCAATAGTCCTCGTCTAAAGTAAAATCGTAGTTAAATTTAATGTAGATAAAAATACCTCCGTTAAAAACTATAGCGGAGGTATTTTTTAAAATTTTAATCAGGAGGGACAATTATGACCGATCAGAAAAAAGTCGATTCAAGGGCCGTCTACGGTGAAATAATTGCGAAATGCTGGCAGGACGAAAATTATAAAAAATCATTCATGGCAAATCCTAAAAAATATTTAACGGAAGCTGGATTAGTAATTCCCGAAAAAATGGAAATTAAAGCCGTCGAACAGGATTCGAAAATCACTTATGTGGTCCTTCCTGAAAGATTGAGTGTCGATATACTTCAAAAACTTATGCACTCGCTCATTAACGATACGCTTCACAAAGGATTCAAACTTCCCGAGAACGGCGAATTACGCTTCGTGCAGAATACCTCCCGCCTTCAATACTTCATTATTCCCGCAAAACTCGCGGATGACGAACTCGGCAACGCCGATCTCGACATGGTCGCCGGCGGAACCGGGGCTTCATCCATTGTCGTGATCACGACCGGTCCGTCTCCCGTTGTCGTAGTCACACCCATCGGCCCATCGCCTATGATAGTAGTCACGCCTGTCGGCCCGTCACCGGTTATCGTGGTGGGTCCGTACGGCCCGTCGACGCCCGTTGCAGCCATAGTCGTCGCCTGATAAAACAGCAAGGAGTTTTTAAAATGCAGGTTGTTTGTTCCCAAAATAAAGAAGAAAAAACGGCGCCTATTATCATGCTCGGCGATCCGGCCGGCGTCACGGACGAACATTTAAAACAGGTGGCGGAAGCGAAGAGATTTTTAGAACGATGGACCGCCGATGAAAAATTTCGAGAACTCGCCGCGGCCGATGTTAAAGCGGCCGGCGCCGAATGCGGCATGAGCATGGATCCGCTTGAAATAAAAGCTCTCTGGGATAGAGATGCCGCTATAGAAGTCAACAGAACCGACGCCATCCCTCTCACGGTCAAAAGATATCGCGAATTCGTCAAAGAAAAACTGGCGCATCGCGATACATTGAGAAACATTTCATGCGTTCCTCAAAATCCTGTCTTCAAGGCGTGGAGAGCGCGTCATATAAACAGGTGCTGGGGCCAGTTCGGAAACGTGAACGCCAGCATGATACACGCGCCCGTCAGTTTCGAACTGAACCATGGCTGTTCAGTCGGCTGCTGGTTTTGCGGCCTCGACGCGCCGAAACTTTCCGCCGTCTTCGAATACAATCCACAGAACGCCCAACTGTGGCGCGAAACGCTTTCCGTTTTCAAGAAACTGGCCGGCCCGTCGGCGGGTACCGGCGTGTGCTACTGGGCGAGCGAACCCATGGATAATCCCGACTACGAAAAGTTCTGCTGCGATTTTCACGATATCCTCGGCACGTTTCCGCAAACCACGACCGCCCTGCCGCTCAAGGACGCCGCGCGCACCCGAAAACTGCTTAAACTTTCGAACGAACGCGGTTTCTGGATAAACAGGTTTTCCGTTTTAAGCGTCGAGATGCTCCATAGAGTGCACAAAGAATTTACAGCCGAAGAGCTGGCATTTGTGGAACTCGTTACGCAAAACAAAGAGGCCAACATGAAACAGGCCGTCTCAGGCAGGGCAAGAATTAAAATGCGAAAAGACGGCAGCCTGGGCGAAGGCGAAGAGTTCAACCCGGCGGAGGGCGGCTCGGGCACCATAACCTGCATGTCCGGCTTCATAGTCAATATGACAGACCGCAACGTAAAACTCATATCGCCATGCAATTCGAGCGACAGATGGCCCGTAGGTTACTGGCTCCACGCGGAGGGCAATTTCACCGACGCCGCCTCGCTGGATATATTGGTGAATAAAATGGTTGAAAAATGCATGCCGACTGCGGTAAGAGCCGCCGATCCGATGCGCTTCAGGCCGGATATAAAATTCGAGCGCATGGACGGAGGTTTCAACATAACTTCTCCTTTTATATCTTTAAAATTTCACGACACGCCTCACATCGGCGAGATCGGTGAAATGATAAACGCCGCCGTATATACCGCCGGGGAAATAGCCGTCGGGATCGCCGATAAGCATGAAATCCAGGTGGCCGAAGTTTTTTTAACGCTCAATAAAATCTTCAGGCACGGCGTCATAGACGAAGAGCCCGAAACCGTCAGGTTCTGATAAAATTATACGGATTAATTTTCACCCGGCCTGCATTGCAGGCGGTTAATCAATAGCGCAACTGGAAACCAAAAACTTTATAAAAAATATTGTATCACATATAGCAGGAGGATTAAAAATAATGAACGATCAGAATAAAAACGTTAACCAGAGAGCGGTTATTGGCGAAATTATCGCCAGGTGCTGGCAGGAAGAAAACTTTAAAAAATCTTTCAAGGACGATCCTAAAAAAGTGTTGACAGAATCCGGAGTTTTAATTCCGGAAAAAGTCGAAGTAAAAGTCGTCGAATCAACGCCTGAAATTACCTATGTAGTTCTTCCGCGCAAAGTCACTATGGATTTTCTGCAGAATATGATGAAAGGTTTCATCAACCACGGCATTTCCGGCGGACTTAAACTGCCCGAAGGCGGAGAAATTCGCTTTATCCAGAACACCGCGGCGACCCAGCACATTGTCATTCCGGTAAAACCGCTCGAAGGCGAACTCTCCGATGCGGATCTCGAGCTGGTGGCGGGCGGAAAGCGCCATCATAAAGATATACTCGTCACAAACACCAATGTCTTAACCGGCGCCGAAGTGGCGGCCGAAGTGGTCGTCGCGGCGGCGGCGGCAGGTGCGGTAGTCGTCGTGGAGGCGGCATACACGCTTACAAGCGCTGCCACAAACTTTGAAGTCGCCGCCGAGGTAGTCGCGGTAGTCGCCATAGTGGCCACATAATTATAAACGGCCGACCGCAATGTATTAAAATCCGGGTCATAACGTAATCAGGACTATATCATGATCAAATATAAAAGGCTTGCTTCAGACGAATACCTCAAGTATTCCAATATGACCTTTCCCGCTTACCGGAACCTTTTGACCAGGCTGGAGCCGGCCGGGCCGTATTTTGCCGTAGGGGCGTTATTTAACGGAAGTCCGGCCGGCCTGGCGCTCGGTAAGATCCACGAAGAAAGAAAAGCCGAGGTGCTTTCAGTCTTCGTCGATCAAAATTACCGGTGCCGCAAAATAGGCGAAGGGCTTTTATCGGAACTCGAAAAGATATTCAAAGAAATGAATTGCGCCGAATGCGCTCTGGTTTACATGACCGGAAAGCCCGCGACGCCCATGTTTGAAAAACTTTTATTAAAAAGCGGATATTCGGATCCGGAATTTAGAAAACTCGTCTGCCGCGCCTCATGTAAATCTTTTTTATCGTGCGGCTGGGAAAAATATCTGAAAAAACTGCCGGCCGAATATAAAATAATTTCATGGAACGAAGTGAGCGAGGCCGACCGTGAACAAATCAGGCAGTCGAACGAAATAAACAAATGGATCGCGCCCGATCTCATGCCGTTCGATTTCGAAAACGGCTGCGAACCGATAAACAGCCTGGCTATGAGATACAGGGGCGACATAGTCGGATGGGTCATCAACCACAGGATAGCTTTTGACCTGATCCGTTATACGTGCAGCTTTCTGAGACCTGATCTTCAAAAAGCCGGAAGAATAGTGGCAATGTACTATGAATCGCTACTGCGCCAGAATGCGGTCATGCCATTCAGCCACGGTATCTGGACGGTTCCGTCGTGGCATGTGCATATGATCGATTTCGCCAGACGTCACATGGCCCCACACCTCACTTCAATGAGCGAAACGCGCGAAGTCAAAAAAATAATCCGGAAGGCCGGCTGATTTTTTTATGACCGATAAAAAAAACGTATGCCTCGTTCTCATGCCGTTCGCTCCGATCGAACGTCCGTCGATCGCGCTTGGCATTTTAAAGTCGTGCCTGGACGCTTCCGGCATTTCTTCAAAAGCGATATACGCCAATCTGGACTTCGCCGATATCGCAGGACTTACTCCATATAACAACGTTTTAAAAAGTTATCGGGATTTTCAGATCGGCGAATGGATCTTTTCGGCGTGCGCGTTCGAGGACGGCGGCTACGATCATGACGGCTTTCTCAAATTTATCGAAGATAAACTGGATAAATATACACTGAAATATCTCGAAATTCTGCCGCAAATACGATCCAGGACGAGGGATTTTATAGAAAGGCTGGCCGACGAGATAACCGGCTGCTCGCCTGAAATAGTCGGCTGCAGCTCCACGTTCCAGCAGAATTGCGCGTCGCTCGCCCTGCTTAAGGCCGTCAAAAAACGCCGCGGCGACATTATAACGATGATGGGCGGCGCCAATTGCGAACTCGAAATGGGCGTTTCGATCGTTAAACTGTTCCCCTGGGTCGATTTCGCGGTTTCGGGAGAGCCTGAAGAATATTTCGGCGACTTTTGCGCCAGGCTTATCGAAACCGGGAATAAATTAGAAAAAAGCGATATCCCTTACGGCGTCATAGGCAAACTCAATTATTCAGATCATATAAAACCCGGAGGCTGCGAGTCAGCCGATAACGCTCTACCGCGTAGTTTCGTCAGGTCCATGGACAGCGTTCCCGCGCCTGATTATTCGGATTATTTTGACGCCCTTTCTAAAGTTTCGTTTGGCTCGAGCTTTCAACCAGGACTCCCGTTCGAGACCTCTCGCGGCTGCTGGTGGGGACAGCGGAGGCAGTGCACTTTTTGCGGATTGAACGGCAGGGGGCTCGATTACAGATTAAAATCGCACG
Source organism: Candidatus Wallbacteria bacterium GWC2_49_35 (assembly GCA_001791795.1). Lineage (GTDB taxonomy): Bacteria > Muiribacteriota > UBA9980 > UBA9980 > UBA9980 > UBA9980. Next base: position 1,228 of record MGFH01000158.1, on the reverse strand, counting down.
AACGCGCGATCGCCGAGTGTGTTCGCAACTCGGAGCTTTATAATATCAACAGGATCGAATGCGTCGATAACGTCCTCGAGCCTTCTTATATCGACAGTTTTTTAACCGGGTTGAAAAAGCACGGCGATTACAATATCTTCTATGAGGTCCGCTCAACCCTTTCAAAAGAGCAGATATTCAATCTCGCCGGCACGGGCGTGAAATGGGTTCAACCTGGAATAGAAAGCCTGCACGATGAAGTTCTTAAATTAATGAACAAGGGCGTCGGTGCTTTGAAAAATATAGAATTCCTTAAATTCGCGCGCGAGGCGGGCATCCGCTCTTCGTGGAACATGCTCGCCGGTTTTCCGGGCGAGTCAGACGAGTGGTATCGTGAAATGGCCGAATTTCTGCCCTTGATCTATCACCTCCAGCCGCCAAGTAATATGGTTAAAATATTCATCGACAGATTTGGCGCATATCAGAAAGATCCCGAAAAATTCGGTTTGAAGATCACGCCTCTGAAAGTTTTTTCATATATTTATCCGCTTTCACCAGAAGATATGAACGATCTAGTTTATTACTTCGAGAAAACCGGCGGTAACGATTCAAGCGACCCTAGATTTTTCGAGTCGCCGGGTAAGGCAGCGCTTCAGATGTCAGTAAAATGGTGGATCGGCTCTTTCTGGTCGGCCGGCCGTGAGATGCTCACTATGAACGACGATGGATCGAGCCTTAAAATAACCGATCTGCGCACCTGCGCCGTACGGCCGAAACACATTCTCACGGGCGCCGACCGCCGCGTTTACGAAGCCTGCGAAACATCTAAAAGCGAAGAAAAAATATTCGAATCGGTTACGAAAACAGACGATAAAATATCGAGCCCGGACGTAAAAAATTCCATTTTAAAACTCGTTGAAAATAAACTTCTGATCAGAATCGGTCCAAAATATTTATCCCTGGCCATTCACGGCGCCGCACCCGCGCTGCCCGAACTTAAGGACTTTCCGGGCGGCTTTTCGAATTAGAATTAGCAATAAAATTCCGTCTCAATAATGAATTTTTAAACTTTTTTGATCTTAATCCGCACTTCACAGTACAGATCAACCCGGTAAGCACGCTCAGCGGCCGATCGTGAGGCCGTCATAGGCGATCGATATGTTAAGCCCCAGCTTTTCAAGCATTTCAGACTCGCGTTCGTGCAGTATTTCATGGTCGATATGGGTGAAATAAGTTTTTTTCGGCTTCA
>MGFH01000157.1 GCA_001791795.1 Candidatus Wallbacteria bacterium GWC2_49_35 | reverse complement strand
TGTAAAACTCGTGCATTTCGTATGTTTTACCGCAGACTTCCCATTTAGAGGGCATCAGTATGGAGTATTTATTGCGCAGGAGTTCGAACCATACGCGATTAAGATCGTATTTACGTTTTGAAACGGTAGTGATGGACGCGAGCGTCAGGAATCTGACTTTATAGCACATCATGGGTATGCCGTCTACGATCTTTTCGTAGGGCCCCTGTTGTTCCATAATATCGATATCGGGGTCGTCGTACATAGAGTTGAGGTGTTCGCGCGTAACTTCGCTTTCGACGGTTTCGTATTGTGTGTGGGTGGTAGTGATTTCTTTCCAGTAGGTATCGGTGACTTCGCTTTCGAGTTCGCGGCCGAGACGGTAGTAATAAGTTGGATCTGCCTCGCCGTAGCCCGGGAAGTATTGTTTTTCGAATTCGTCGGCGTTCGGGACTTCGAGCGCGGCGGCCGTCATTTTATCGGGCTCGTGCAGGAAGAGGTAGCCTACTTTTTTGATAAGCGGCGTGCAGACGAAGTACAGCGGCTGGCGTTCGCATAAGGTTTTAGATTTATAGAATGCGGAGAACATTTTAAGCGCGCGGATGTCTTTATGGTTTTCGAGATCAGAGATGATAAGGTTGGATATATCGTCGGCGGTCTTATTCATATCGGCGCAGAGGCTGTTGTATTTTTCCTGGAGCTGCGCGCACTGATCGTCGCTTGGTTCATGTGCGGCGTCTTTGATCTGGTTAAGGATCTCGAGGCTCTGCCAGTAAACGGTGAGCAGCGCGTATGATTTCTGGATGATGACGCAGTTTTTGAAATTAGAGTCGACAGCTTCATCGAATTCGCGTATCGAAGCCGCATTCACGGCCGCCGGAGCGATTATGATCGCGGCGGCGGCTATGAAAAGCGTAACGCAAAGGATAATTATATTGGTTTTAATTTTGGGGATTAAATTCATTATTAAAACGGCGCCTTAAAATTTAACTTCGGATATTACTTCTTCGTTAGTGTAGAAATCGTGCATTTCAAACGTTTTACCGCAGACTTCCCAAGGAGTGGAAGATATAATGGATTTTTTACGTTTTGAAAGTTCGAACCACACTTTAGTGGCGGCATATTTTTTCTTCGAGCGGGTGGTGAGTCTCATGTGGGTGTCGAAGCTGACTTTAATAACGACGACGATGTGGCCGCCAATATCTATTTTGAAAGGCTCGCCATGTTCGCGATAGCCGGTCAGGTTCGGATTAACCTTTAATTCGGCGGCGAGTTTAAAATCGATGGTACCTTCGAAGTGCTGAGCGGTTTCGATTATCTTTTCTTCTTCCTGCCAGTATGCGTGAAGGAACTGGGATTCGATTTCTTTACCGCGGCGGTATTCGAAGCCGGGCTCGGCGTATCCGTAGCCGGGGAAATATTCAGCCGCGAAATCATCGGCGGATGAGAATATTGAAGATTTACCGGTGGACGCGAGATCTTCCTTAATTTTTTTTATGACGGGATCGCAAATGCTGTAGAGGGGAATTCTTTCATAGCTCTGTTTGCATTTATAGAAATTGCTGAAATTTCTGAGGGGCCCGAAATTCTTTTTATTCATCTTCGAGATGATATGAGCTGAAAGCTCGTCTGAGAGGGAGTTTATCTGGTTAACCAGCTGTTTGTACTGGCACACGAGGTTATCGCACTGTTCGGCCTTGCCTTCGATGATATAGATGATATCGATAGCCTGCCAGTATTTGCTGATAATCTGATTGGCGATGCGCGATTCATAAATGGTAATGTCTTCGTCTGAATTGAGGGCGAATGCCGTTGAAAAGAAGGATAACACGATGAAAAGGGTTGACGTGAGAATCAGAAAACGTTTCATTATACTGCCTACCTCCTGGAATTTTGGAAATTCCCGTGATACTTTTTTATTTTATTTTTAAATTAAACGCGAATCGATGAATAAATGCTTTTAACAATACTTGACTCTGAATACTTTTGTTGTATATGTACTAATTATACTAAAAAAATAAATAAAGTCAACCTATTTATTAAAATAATCAGGAAATTTCGCAAGATTTTTTGAGGGGATTAATTATTGAGAGGCATGCGTTTTTTATATATAAGGTGTTCGTTGCAGGTTTCGCAAAGCAGCTCGTCCTTGTCGTAATCGAGCATTTCGATCTTCCGGCGTGCGGTTTCGATGCGTTCCCTGTGTCTTTCGACGCTAACCCTGACCTTCTGGAGTTCGAAATTAAACATCCAGAACTGCTTGATAACGATGAGTTCGATCAATATCAGAGTCAGTAACAATAAAATATTAAAAGCGATAATCATATTGACCCTCTCCTTCCGTTCTTCGATATGCGTTCCGGTTGTGCATTTATTTAAAGCATAATTCATGCCTTAACGGCTAAATCGTCAATTAATAAATTATTTTGCTTGTATTTACGTCGAAAATATAGTAAAATCATACTTAATCGGCCCGTTGCTCTATCGCCGGAAGCAGAATGCGTTAAGCGGCACGGGTTATAGTTTGTATAAAATTATACAAAAGGAATATTAAAGTTTATATCACAGTAAAAAATAATACACGGGGTAAATTATGAAAAAGGCAGTCAAGATCGAAAAATTAGGCGGCGAGGGCGTCGGAATAGGACATATAGACGGAAAGGTGGTATTCGTGCCGTATTCCGTTCCGGGCGATGAAGTACTGGTCAAGCTCGTCCATGAAACTAACAGTTATTATAAGGCTGAAATAGCCGAAATTATAAAAGCCGCACGCGACCGCATCGAAGCGCCCTGCCAGTATTTCGGCGTCTGCGGCGGCTGTTCGCATCAGAACATAAAATACGGCGCCCAGCTTAGCTACAAGCAGGAGCTGCTCAACGAGATATTCCGTAAATTCGTGAACAGCGGCGTTAAAATAGACGAGATAACGCCGTCACCCGAACAGTTCGGCTACCGCAACAAGCTGCAGATGCAGTGCGCGGCGTCACGCGGCGGAAAGATAGGCGCAGGCTTCTATAAGATAAGATCGCATGAGGTCGTCGAAATCGACAACTGCCCTCTTCACTCGGAACCGCTCAATAAACTCGTCCAGTCGACAGTATCGACACTCAACCAGTTCAAGATCCTTCCCTACAGCGAAAAACTCAGAAGGGGCACGATGCGCCACATAGTGGTTCGTGAAAGCCGCCACAGCGGAGATATGACGATGACATTCGTCGCCAACCACGAAACTCTTCTCAACCAGACCAAAATATCCAAGGCGCTATTTTCGAAGAACAAGAGCCTCAAAGGCCTCTATATTTACCATAATCCGCACGACACCAACGTGATATTCGAGGACAGCGAGGGCATCAGGCTCAACGACAACCGCTCGCCGCTGCGTAAAATTTTCGGCGACGATTATATATCAGACAATATAAACGGCACTTACTTTAAAATATCACCGCTCTCGTTCTTCCAGGTGAACACCTCGCAGGCGAAGAATATGGCTAAATTCATAGAAGACAACATTGGGTTTAAAAATAAAAAAACGTCGCTCATCGACGCCTATTCCGGCATCGGCACTCTCTCGCTTGGGCTTTCGCACAAGTTCGAAAACGTTCTGGCCATCGAGATCGTAGCTCAGGCCTGCGCCCTGGCCCGCATCAACGCCAGAGCGGCCGGCGCGAAAAACTACCACGTGCGCCGCGGCGACGCCGCCGAAATTATCAATAGCTCGCTTTCAAGCCTGAAATCGGGAGATTTCGAAGATAAATACCGCTCGATCATTTTAGATCCGCCGCGCGCCGGCATCGACGAAAACATGCGCGCCTTTCTCTGCGAAGTTAAAATACCCGAAATCCTTTATATATCGTGCAATCCGCACACGCAGGAACGCGACGTGAGCCATCTGTGCGCAAAAGGCAGCTACAAGATAGCTAAGATTGCGCCGTTCGACATGTTCCCGCAGACCTTCCACATTGAAAATATAATCAAACTCGTTCAGTAGATCTTTCCGCGGAAAGATAGAAAATAATACTTGTGATAATAAGGATTTATAAATGAACGCGAAGTATCATTCGGCGGTATTCATCGATATAGACGGCACGCTGGTAGGCCGCGACTCCGTAATTCCGGAATCGGCCGCTGAAGCCATAGTAGAGGCGCAGCGCGAAGGTTTTATGATCGTGCTGACTACGGGCAGGATGTATCGGTCCGCCGTGAAGGAAGCTGCGCGCGTCAATATCAGCGCGGATTCGCCGGTCATATCGTTCAACGGCGCATTCGTGGCGGCTTCAGGCGACGCGAACGACGTGATACATTACGAGCCGATCGGCGGCGCGCTTTTCAAAGAACTGGTCGCTGCGCTCGAAAAATTCGAGAGAAAAGATATCACCATCTTCTGCTACAATCCGTTCGAGCTGTTCGTCGACCGCGAAAACGAGCTTCTGGCCGAATACGTGAAGCGCACGGGCGCGAAATATAATCTGGCGGATTCTTTCGCCGGCCTTGGCGAATCGCCGAAGGTGCTGGCGCTGACGGGCTTTGAAACGCCGGAGCTTCTTCTGCCGTTTCGCGATGCGATTGATAAAACTTTCCGCGGCAGGCTCGAGTACGTGAATTCATTCCCGAATTATCTTGAAATAACTTCAGCCGGCGTAAGCAAAGGTCTCGCCATCGAAAAAGTGGCCGCTCGCTTCGGCATAGACGCAAGCCGTACTTACGCCATAGGCGACAGTTTCAACGACGTTCAGATGTTCCGGGCCGCCGCGGTGTCAATAGCCATGGGCAACAGCGACGACGCTGTAAAAAAACAAGCCGCCTTCGTAACGAAGCGGCTTGAAGAAGACGGAATTTATTATGCTTTTAAAAATTTTATATTAAAATAATTTAATTTAAAACACGAAGACCATTCATCAGAGAACAGAGTATAGAGAATAAAGAACAGATAATGTTTTTTGATATTTTGAAAGCCTGTTAAGTTTATCGACTTTTAACTTTTTAATTCAGTAAAAAAGTCCTCCACTATTCACTATTCACTGTCCACTATTCACTATCAAAAAACCGGTATCGGCAGGTTCGTTTCGATCGCACCCTGGGGCTTTTCGAACAACTTTTCGTTTACGGCCTCGTGTTTGAAGTTTATAAGTTCGATCACAAGTTCCTGCGCGCCGCTTTTATTGAAAGTCGTTATGGATCTTATTTCGTAAGTGGCCTTATCGACGACCGCTTTGAAAGATCCGCGCGCTTTTTTTGATTTTCCGCTGACGGCTATATTGTCGCCTTCTTCTGAAACTTCAAGTTCGAATTCGGCCGGGAGTTTATCAAGCTGTTCGTCGAGCTGCGCGGGAGTTGACGGAATTTTGATGCCCCTTGTCTTCGCGCGCGTGACTGCGTCTAAATTAGTCATTATATTAGCCGTGGGAAGGTAAATGAATCCGTCGCCGTTTTTGAAGACGATCTTCACTTCGAGCGCGGTGCTTTTGGCTTCTATCGCGAAGTTAAGAGGCGCGTGCAGCATGAACTTGCCCGCGAAGGCGATATCTTTTAATTTTGAGTCGACCTTGAAATCGAGAGTGAAATCTTTAGCCTGCTTGAAGTAAAAGTCCCTGACGGCCTTTACAACGGTCAAAGGCTCCCCGGCGCAGGCTGCAGGCCTGACGTCCGTAAAGAATACTCCGCAGCAGATCGCTACGATCGCAGCGCCAAGGATAAAACGTACGCATTCAACTTTTCTTGACATTATTTTGAATCTCCTTTAATATTCTGATATACTCGCTTTTAAGTCCGCCGGATCCGCCGTCGTTGTCGACAATGAAATCGGCCCTTTCGCGGCATCCCTCATATGTTTTCGACTGCGTTTCGACTATATTTGCGGCATATTTTTCTTCGATATTGCGTCCTTTCACGAGCCTTCGTATCAGGGCCGCTTCGGAAGCATGCACCCAGACGGTGTAATCCATAAGGGAATCGAGGCCGCCGGCGAACAGCACCGATGCATCGAGCACGAAAAGATCCGAAGCCGTGCCGGTCGCGGGACTTTTCCCTTTCAGGGCGACGGCCTCCTTCTCTATTTCGCTGGCAAGCTTTTTGACGTACCAGTGAAATTCCCCGTAAAAGATCGAATTCAACTCATCCAGCGCTGCTTTGTCACTGAAAACCAGTTCCCCAAGTTTTTTGCGGTTGATCGACGAATCGCTTTCAACCAGCCCGCAGACCCTGTCCGCGAATTTTTCGACGACCGACTTATAAACGCGGCTCTGCGGGTCGGAATAAAAGCCGTGGCCGATCTCGTCGAGGTTTATGACGAAGGCCCCGTCGCTTTTAAAAAGATCACGCAGCGTGGATTTTCCGGCGCCAGCCATTCCGCCGATACCAATTTTGATCAAAACCGCACGGGCTTTCTATTACGCTTTAGTTTCTTCAGGCTTCTTTTCGTCCGCCGCGGGAGCGTTTCCGCCTGCCGCCGCTTCGAAATTGAATTCATTGAGGGCGTTTGCAAGCTGCATATTAAGTTCTTTCACTTCCGCGAGCGAAGCCGCGCCTTTTTCGTCTATGGCCTTTATCGATTTCCCGTTGACTTCCTTCGCGACTTTAAGCGCGTCGGTGAACTTGTCCTTCATGTCGTTGAGAAGTTCGGCTACTTCGTCGAAGCGGTCGCTCTGCCTGAAGAAGAACTTCGCGTTCACGTCGCCGTCGATGACCTGATTAAGGGTCTTTTCAAGTTTATACACTGGCCCGGCGATCTGGTGCGAAAAAAACAGCGATATCAAAATGACTATGATCACGTTGACCACGCCGAGAAGTACCAGCCTGCCGAGAAGTTTGGTGCCCAGATCGGTTTTCAGGTTGTTGAACGCCTCGATGTAGCTCGCGCCGTATTCGCTGTCCTGGGTCAAAAACATTCCGAAGAAATAAAGGTTGCAGAATATTACGACCATTACAAGCGCAACTATGAGCAGTACCGTTCCGATAAAGCGGGTCTGTAGTCCCTTTTTGATAAAATAATGCTTTCTAACCAAATCAAACACCTCTTATTATTATTTTGAATTTCTAAAATTTGAGCTCTGCCTATTTCTGGATGTCTTCGGCGAATTTCTGGAGTTTTCTGAGCATGTCCTTCGAAGAAGCTTCGAGGTAAATTCTGAGCACGGGCTCCGTTCCGGAAGCGCGCACAAGAACCCACGAGCCGTCTTTAAGCAGGAACTTGTATCCGTCGATATCGTTTATTGAAGTGACCTTGACGTTCATTATGAACGACGGCGGATCGACTTTAAGTTTATGCATTATGCTGTTTTTCTGCTCGTCGCTTTTAAGATGGATATTGATGCGGTCGGTGTAAACTTCGCCGAACTCATCGAGCAGGTTCTTATAGACTATCGACAGCGGCTTGTTTTCGATGGCGGCTACTTCGCATGCAAGCAGGTTCGCGAGTATCCCGTCTTTTTCGGGGATGTGTCCGAGTATCGACAGTCCGCCGCTTTCCTCGCCGCCTATTATGATATTTTCAGAAAGCATTTTTTCGCAGATATATTTGAATCCGACCGGCGTTTCGTAAACCTGTATGCCGAATTTTTCGGCGATCTTATCGATAAGATGCGTGGTGGCGACCGTGCGCACGACCGCGCCCTGGAACTTGCGGCGTTTGACAAGATGTACGAATATGATCGATATGAGCTGGTTGGGCGTCAGGTAAACGCCGAGGCTGTCGACCACGCCGAACCTGTCGGCGTCGCCGTCGGTAGCCAGGCCCAGAGCGAGTTTGTTGTCCTTAACGATCGATATGAGCTGCGAAAGGTATTCGACCGACGGTTCGGGCATTCCGCCCCCGAAGAGCGGATCGCGCATATTGTGTATGACACGCACGCTGATATTGTTGCGCGAAAGGAGCGCGTCGACGTAATTGCGGCCGGTGCCGTATATCGGGTCGAACGCGACGGCTATCTTTGATTTTCTGATAGTTTCAAAATCGATGAGTTCGTTTATTCTTTTAAAATAATCTTCGCTGGGCTCGACTTTTTCGAGCATTTTTTCGGCTATGCCTTTTTCGATTGGTTTTTCGAGGATCTTTTCGTTCGGCATGATCGTCTGCAGGTTGCTTTCGATCTGCGCGGTGATCTGCGGCCCGGCCGGTCCGCCGTATTCGGGGATGAACTTGATGCCGTTGTAGTAAGGCGGGTTGTGCGACGCGGTGATCATTATGGCTCCGGCGGCGTTTCTTTTAACGACCGTAAAAGCCGTGACGGGCGTCGGGGAATCGCGTTCCATCAGAAGGACTTTAACGTCCGCGCCGAGAAGTACGCGAGCGCATGTTTCCGCGAATTTATCGGACAAAAATCTGGTGTCATAGCCTATGACGACGCCTTTCGACGCTTTCTGAGAGTCTTTAACGTATTTGGCTATGGCGTAGGCCACCATTCTCACGTTCGGGAAGGTGAACTCTTCGGCCATTATCGCGCGCCAGCCGTCGGTACCGAATTTAATCGACATAAGTTTCTCTCCTTACAGTTGAATTTATACTTTGAGATAAAAAATCAAAAAATCGAAAATTAAAGTTCTAGTCAATTCAGAATTTTATGCTATGCTTGGCCATCGCTTTCGCGTAGAGATCGACGTATTTACGAGCCGCCGCTTCCCACGAATAGTCGCACTGCATGGCATTTTTTACAAGCACGTTCCACATCTGGCGGTTCTGATAGATCACCAGGGCGTGCTCGATGCACTTTAAAAGCGCGGTTTCGTTGTAATCGGTGAATGAAAATCCGTTCCCCTGCTGGGTACGGGCATCGAAACCGCTTATGGTGTCAGCGAGGCCGCCGGTCGCCCTGACAATAGGAATAGTGCCGTATTTGAGCGATATCAGCTGGCTGGTTCCGCATGGCTCAAACTTCGAGGGCATCAGAAAGAAATCGGAGCCCGCGTAAATTTTCGACGCGACGAACGCATCGAATTTGAGGTAAAACGAGCATTTTTCAGGATATAATTTCAGAAAGTGATAGAGCATTTCGATGTAGCGCTGCTCGCCCGTGCCCAGAAGCACGAACTGCACGTCTAATTTCATGAGTTCAGGCATCGCGCGCTCGATTATGTCGAGACCCTTCTGATCGGCGAGGCGTGAAACCATTCCGATGAGCGGAACGTCTTTTTCGGGCAGACCGCAGGCCTTCTGAAGGTCGCGCTTGCACGCCGGCTTTTTCTGCATATAAGTTTTAGCGCAGTAATTTTCAGCCAGATTTGGATCGGTTTCGGGATTCCACTCATCGTAGTCTATGCCGTTGGTAATTGCGTAGAGATCGCTCTTTTTGGTCGAAAGAAGGCCTTCAAGGCCCATACCAAGGGCGCCGCTCTGTATCTCGGACGCATAGGTCTCGGAGACGGTATTGATGACGTCTGAAAAGATAAGGCCGGCCTTCATGAGGTTGATCTTTCCGTAATATTCAAGGTATTCAGGCGAATAATACTGCCAGGTCAGGTCGAGATCGACGAGAGACTGCATATCGAAAACGCCCTGGTACTGAAGGTTGTGGATCGTAAAGACCGTTGCTGCGTTTTTGAAAATTCTCTCGTCGCCGTAGACGCGTTTAGTTAAAAGCGCCGTGATAGCGGTTTGCCAGTCGTTCAGATGTATAACGTCGGGCTCGAAATCTATTTTTTGGAGCATCTCGAGCGCCGCGCGGCAGAAATAGCCGAATCTTCTGGCGTTGTCTACGTAGTCGCCGGCCTCGTTCGAATAAAGGTCGTCGCGGTCGAAATATTCATATGAGTCGATGAGATAGATAGGCAGGCTCTGGGAGGCTTTAGCGCGTTTTTTGCCGGGAGAGCATTTTATCCCGGTTTTCCTGATTATGCAGTTATGAGTGAAATTATTGATTTTAAGAGGAAAGTCGGTCACGTATTCCATTTCGAATTTCGAGCGGTCGATGGATCTGTAGCACGGCATCGCTATGCGCACGTCGTGGCCGAGCCTGTGCAGCGCCTTCGGCAGCGCCATAGAAACGTCGGCGAGGCCGCCCGTTTTAGCAAGCGGATGGACCTCCGATGACATGAAAAGGATTTTCAAATTTTCGCTCATTTATTCCTCTTTTCGCATATTATATTTATATTCATTACGCAGGCACTTAACGTTGAAGAACTATAGCAGTTTTTTATTTTTTACTAAATATTATATATAAGTTTGCTTAAAATGTCAAATGAATATAAATTATCGCCAAATTATTTACGGCACGATGTGTTCGACGTCCCAATTCGATTTCAGCAGCGCGTTGATATGGCGGTCGAGTTTTTCCGGTTGCTGCCAGCCGAGTATCTTGAGCTCCATGAGCGCTGAGGCGGCGTGGTCGTTGATCTTTTTCAAAGCGAAATCGTTGACGTTATATTTTTTTATAAGGGTTTTCATGCGCCATATCTCCTTGTTCGTCGGCGGCGTGCCCTTATGTTTGAGCCCGGTCAGGATGTTTTTCAGCATGTGCGTTTCGTACGACGAGGCTATCTCGGACAGAAGCAGTATAGGAAAGACCAGATTGGTGTTTTCTATAAGCACGTAGCTCATATCGCCGGTCTGGGCAAAGGGCGCCTTGAGAAAACCTGCGAAGTCCTCCGCGAACTCGCATGCCACGGCCAGGTTCGTGGCCAGATTTAACGCCGAGTTATGCAGCTGCGGGTTTATGACCGCGGCCGGCTTTATCGAGAGGAACCCTATTTTCATTATGGAACTGAAACAGCGGATTATTATTTCGGTATATTTTTTCAGGTCGAGCGATTCAGACTTCAAAAGGTAGGCGACGTCGAGCCTCGAATTTACGATATCGGCCACCATGTCGTCGAGAAGTCCTATCAGCCGGCGCTCCGAATTGTTGTAAAGGTGCGACAGCGCCTTGGATATGAGCATGTCGGAGATAAGGAAACCGTAATTCATGTCCAGCTTGTCTTTAACGTAAAAATGCGTCGAGAATGTCGGCGTTTTATTGACGAGCTTGTCGCGGATCTCGTAGCCGGTTTTCAGAAGCTCGAGCGCGACTATTTTATCGATATATGGCGATGCGTCGCCGTTCTCGCATTCGGCGGCGAGCAGCAGAAACGCGGACTGCAGCATCTGGCCTTCGTCCGGAAGAAGGTTGGCGGCGAGTTTTCTGATGGCGACGTTGATGCCTGTCAGATGCGCCTTCACCTTCTGCAGTATGTTATATTTCGAGTTTATTTTTTCTACCCGTTCGTAAAATTCTTTCATTATACCTTCAACCGGCTTAATTTCCCGTTCTTTTCAACCAGATGGAATTTGAAATCAGCGTCGTCGACGGCCGGGTAGTCGCTTCTAAAGTGGGTGCCGCGCGATTCCTTCCGCTCGAGGCAGAACCTGTTTATTACCTCGACGACGTCGAGCATGTTAGCCAGAGAGAACGAGCGCAGCGTACTCAATTCGAGGCGTTTTATAAAGTCGTACTTTTCGACGAAACGCTCGACCGCGCTGAAGCCTTCCGCGCACCTTACTATGCCGAGGTTTTCCCATGAACATCTGCGGATCTCGTTAATAATGCGTTCGCCATGTATCTTGATCGAAAACCCTTTGGGTTCCTTATAAAATTTGTAGTCGCAGCCGGCGCTTATTTTTTTTGCCGTTTTGCCTTTAACGTAAGCGGCGGCGGCGTTAGCGGCGCGGTTGCCGAACACGACGCATTCCAGAAGAGAGTTCGACGCCAGGCGGTTCGCGCCGTGTACGTAGGTGCACGCCGATTCGCCGCAGACATAAAGTCCGTCGACGTTCGTTTCGCCGTCGAGGCCGCTTTTAATGCCGCCTATCATATAATGAGCGGACGGTTTGACTGGAATGGGCGTCGTAGTTATGTCGATGCCGTATCTTAAGCAGTTTGAGTAGATTTTAGGGAAGCGCGCCTTGAGGAAATCTGCATCGCGGTGGGTTATATCTAAATACACGCACGGATGCGAGGTTTTATCGATCTGCTTGAGGATCTCGCGCGATACGATGTCACGCGGCGCGAGGTCGGCCATTTCGTGAACCCCGGTCATGAACCTTTCGCCGTTGGCGTTGAGCAGATATGCGCCCTCGCCCCTTACCGCCTCCGATATCAGAAAGCGCGGAGCGTTGTCGAGATAAAGCGTCGTCGGATGGAACTGTATGAATTCCATATCGGTTATTTCAGCTCCGGCGCGCCTCGCGATGGCCACGCCGTCGCCGGTAGCGATATGTGAATTGGTCGTGCTCTGGAATAAATAGCCTATGCCGCCGGTAGCGAGTATTACCGCTTTGGAATATATCACGCGGCATTTCTGTATGGACGGGTCGAAAACTATCGCGCCGCATGCGCAGTTGTCATCGGTGAGAATGTCGACCAGGTATATGCCTTCGGCGAAATGGATATTGGGAAGGCTTTTTGCCTTTTTTATGAGCGTGATCTCGAGCTCGAGACCTATGGCGTCTCCGTGAGCATGGACTATGCGGTCGCGCGTGTGCGCGCCTTCGCGGGTGAGGGCGATGCGGTTGTCGGTCGTCATGTCGAAGTTAGCGCCGAACTTCAAAAAATCGGCGATCTGGCGCGGGCCCTCCTTGACGAGCAGCGACACGGCAGCTTCGGAACACAATCCCACGCCGGTTTTAAGTGTATCTTCCACATGGTACCTGATATTGTCGTTTTCACCGATGGCGGCGGCGATGCCGCCCTGCGCGAGGTAGCTGTTGCACTCTTCGGTCTTGTCTTTGGTGAGCACCTTGACGCGGCCGTGCTCGGAAAGGCCTATGGCCGCTCGAAGGCCGGCTATGCCCGAACCGACGATCAAAAAATCGGTTTCGGACGAGGCGAGGCTCTGCGTAGAAAAATTTATCAAATAACGGCGCTTTTCATTTTTCATGTTAAACTCTCCTGATATCGGCGCATAGAACGCTTTTAAGTTCGTCGTAAGGCACTGCGCCTTCACGCAGAAGAACGGGAACGCCCGAGCTGAAGTCTATGACGCTCGAGTCTTTCTGGTATACCGTGGGGCCGTTGTCGAAAGCGTAGTCGCAGCCGTCGATAAGTTCTTCCGGCACCTCGAAGAAATTCCGGGGGCTTGTTCCGCCCGAAAGATTGGCGGAAGTCGCGACCAGGGGCTCGTTGACCATGTTTATAAGCGATGCGCCTATGAAATTTGAAAAGACACGGACGCCTATTTTACCGTTCATTAAAAGCCTGCCTGGCAGTTTGACGTTCTTTTTCGCCGTGAAGATCATGAGAAGCGGTCCCGGCGAATATAACGCCATGGCCCGTTCGGCCACCGGCGAGATGTATTCGGCGTATTTATCTACCTCCGCGGGGTTGGCGACATGCAGCGAAAGCGGCTTATTTTCGCGTCCCTTGAGTTCATAGATGCTCTCGATTCCCTCTTCGTTCGATAAGAAAGCGCCTATGCCATAGACCGTTTCGGTCGGAAAGATCACCAGCGATTCTTTCGTGATCGAAGGCAGCGGCATGTCGGCGATATTCGGGATCGGGTAACTGACAATTATCGCCAAAATTTAATCCCCCTGTCTCTTGATTCAATGTCGTATATCATTTCGTGTTTTATAAATCCATTTGCCAAGCCTGTTTTTATAACGCCTGAAGCCATAGCGCAGCCTATCTCGAAAATAAGAACGCCGCCGTCCGCCAAATGACTTTTCGCTTCGCGCGCGATGCTTTCGTAGAATGCGTACCCGTCATTATCGGCTGTAAGAGCGGTTTTCGGCTCTAATTTCACTTCCGGCGCGAGCGTTGCGTATTCACTTTCGCTTATATACGGCGGATTCGACACTATAACGTCGAATTTCTCGCCCTCATCGAGCGCGCCAAATAAGTCTGATTCGACGAACCTGACGACGACGCCGGCCCCGTTGGCTTCCGCGTTTTTTTTCGCGCATTCCAGCGCGCCGCGGCTTATATCGACGGCCGTGACCGAAGCTTTTTCCCCGAGCGTTACGGCCGCGGCTATGGCGATAGCGCCGGAGCCCGTGCCTATGTCTAAAATTCGGGCCGGGCGTTTTCCGCCGTTTGCCGAATAAATTCCGGCTGCGCTTTTTATGGCGGCCTCGGCCACACATTCGGTGTCGTGGCGGGGTATCAGGGTATCTTTCGTAACGAAGAACCTCAGTCCGTAAAATTCGGCCTCGCCCAGAATGTACTGGATGGGCTCAAACGCGGCGCGCTTCTGCATTATTTCGCGGACGATCTCTATAACCTCGGATCCGGCGGTTTCGCGCCACATCAACCCCATTATTTTAGAAAAATCGTGTCCTGCGGCTTTTTCAAGTATGAGCCGTGCCTCCGCGGCCGCCGCCGGGCCGCTGAGGCCGTTAGACACCGACAACCCGGCCGCCGTCCGTTCGTAAAGCTCGTAGTATTTGATGTCTTCCGCCGCCGGGCGGCGCGCCGTCATGGCTTCGGCGTTTCGCATAAATTACAGCGCCTTTTATCAAGATATTTTTTTGAGTTTTTCGGTCTGATCGTAAACGGTCAGGCCCTGAAGCATTTCTTCGATATCGCCGTCAAGGAATCCCGTGAGGTTACCCAGCGTGAGGTTGATGCGGTGGTCGGTTATCCTGTTCTGCGGATAGTTATATGTGCGGATGCGCTCGGAGCGGTCGCCGGTTCCGACCTGCGAGCGGCGGTCCTGCGCGATCTGATCGCTCTGCTTCTGTTGCTCGGCCTCGAGCATCCTGGTCCTCAAAACCTTCATCGCCTTCGCCTTGTTTTTTATCTGCGATTTTTCGTCCTGGCACTGCACGACAAGCCCGGTCGGTATGTGCGTTATCCTTATGGCCGAATAGGTCGTGTTGACCGACTGGCCGCCGGGGCCTGTCGAACAGAACGTGTCGACGCGAAGATCGTTCGCGTTGATGGCTATATCAACTTCTTCAGCCTCAGGAAGGACCGCGACCGTAGCGGTGGATGTGTGTATGCGGCCGGACGCCTCGGTTATCGGAACGCGCTGGACGCGGTGGACGCCGCTTTCATATTTTATTTTCGAATAGACCTTTTCGCCCGTTATCGAAAATATTATTTCTTTCATGCCGCCTTTTTCGGAGGAATGCGAGTCGATAACGTCGCACTTCCAGCCTCTGTTTTCAGCGTAACGGCTGTACATGCGGAAAAGCGTCGCCGCGAACAGCGATGCTTCTTCTCCGCCCGCACCCGCGCGTATTTCGACTATAGTGTTCTTGTCGTCGTTGGGATCGCGCGGAAGCAGTAATATTTTCAGCCGGTCTTCGTATCCGTCTGTCTTTGCCTTGAGCGCAAGAAGCTCTTCGGCCGCCATGGCGAGAATGTCAGTATCCTTTTCGGTTTCAAGCAGCCGCTCGTTGTCGTTTATGTCCTTGAGCAGCCTCTGGTATTCGCGAAAGCAGGCGACCGTTTCTTCAAGACCCGAACGCGTCCTGGAGACCTTTGTGAACTCGGACTGGTTTTTGATTATTTCCGGGTCGGCCAGCTGATTTTCAAGCTCGTTATATTTTTTTTCGATTTCTTCGAGTTTATTGTAAAGTTCGAACATGCCTCTCACTCCATATCTATTATTGGGACTTCTGGTTTTTAAGCGTCATGCGCACGAGCCTGATGAATTTTTCGGAAGCGCCCGCTGCGGCCTCGACGACCTCTTCGTGCGTAGCCTCGATCTTCGTTTCGCCGTTGACGGTGTTGGTGACGCATGAAATACCGAGTATGTTTTTAAATCCGGCATGCCTTGCCACTATGACCTCGGGTACGGTCGACATTCCGACGGCGTCGGCGCCGATGGCCTTAAGGTATCTTATTTCAGCGGGAGTTTCATACGACGGGCCTGTAAATCCGGCGTAAACGCCCTTTACCACGCGGATCTTCTCTTCGCACGCGGTCTTTTCGCAAAGCTCTATCATATTTTTCGAATAAGCCTCGCTCATATCGGGAAAGCGCGGTCCCCATTCCTCGACGTTAGGACCTATAAGGGGATTCGTGCCGAATAAATTCAGGTGATCGCTTATGATCATGAGGTCGCCGACCTTGAAATTGCGGTTGATGCCGCCGGCCGCGTTCGTCACGACCAGATCGGTTATTTTAAGCTCGCTCATCACCCTTACCGGAAAAGTGACCTCGCGCATGTGATATCCTTCATAATAGTGGAATCTTCCCTGCATTACCAGCACGCCGCGGCCGTCGAGAGATCCGAGTATGAGCTTTCCGCCGTGCCCTTTGACCGTCGAAACCGGGAAGTGCGGGATCTCGCCATAAGGTATTTCGAGTTTATCTTTAACTGAATTGACGAGCCCGCCCAAGCCGGAGCCCAGGATGACAGCCGTTTTGATCTTCAGACCCGACTTTGTGATCATTTTTTTTACATAAGCCGCCGCCTCTTTGACTTTTTTCTGATAATCAGACATTTTAGCGTCCCTCCAAATTTTTATTTTAGATTTATTTTTATCGAAATTGATTTTAAATTATTTATTTTTCCTGTCAATCGGCATTGTTTTCGTTTTTCATTGTTTTCGATTTTTGTTTTTGCTTTTCCGGTGTCAGTTTCTGACCCGCTTGATCAGAAGCACTCCGGCGGCGAGGAATATCAGGTTCTGTATCCAGGCGGCCATTATCGGCGAAAGCATGCTGTTTTTACCGAAAGAGCGGGCTATGGAAAATATCACGTAATAAACAAAAATGATTATCATTGAAATGCCGAAGCTGATAAAGCCGCCGGCGCGGGTATTCGAAGTGCCGAGCGCCGCTCCGATCAGCGCGAAGATAAAGCAGGAAAAAGGTATCGAAGTTTTAAGATAGAACTCCACCAGCAGGCCGACCACGTCTGAGAGTCCGTGATCGTGGGCGTATCTTATCTTTTTGGCGAGATCGCGCATCGACATTTCCTGGTGAGTCTGCTCGTCGCGCTTGAAATCGTTGGGCTTCTGATTGATGAATATCTTCTTCTGCGAAAATTCCTCTATTTTATTGCCGTTTCCGTCTTTGTCAAAATCGTGGAGCGTTCCGTCGCTGAACACCCAGCCGCCGTCGATATGGCGGGCAGTTCTGGCCATGACTCGCGTTTTTAGAAGCCCAGTATCATGGTCGTAATTGGATATTATTATATTGGTCAAAATATTATTCACATTATCGGCGCGCTCGACGTAGACCGTCCGGTCGGGCGAATCTTTGAGATATATGTTCTCCTGGCCCATAATGGGAAGCAGTTTCAGTATCTGCGTCCGCTTGATCATTTGAGACCGCTTGACCGCGTGCGGCACGACGAACTCGCCGAATAGAAAAGCGGCGAGGGTCGAGGCCAGGGCGAAGGCCATGACCGGATAGCACAGCCGCATAAAACTGAACCCGCCCGCCTTAAGCGCGGTAAGTTCAGAGTCTTTCGAAAGTCTGCCGAAAGTTATCAGCGTCGCTAAAAGCATCGCCATCGGAAAGGTGAATATCATGTCGGTAGCGAGCGAATAGCAGAACCACTTGACCACCGAAATAACTTCCACGCCGCGCTCGGAGCTGTTGATAATATTTTTCATTGCGTAGATCATGGGATCGATGGATATGACGACCATGAATCCGAGCATTCCGAATATGTACGGCCCCAGAAGTTCTTTCAGGATATACCTGTCTATGATCTTGAGCCTGGACCAGTAGTTCAGCGTCCTGAACAACTTCATAACTTTAGCGCTCATGGGCAGATATTTTAAATTAATTTGAGTTATTTGTCAAGAAATATAACAGTTATATATAAATAAATATAAATTATATTTTTTTACTACTGTATATTTACAAACGAAAAAACTTATGGTATATTAAGTAAAACTTTTTATGAAAGCGGGATAAAAATGAAGAAAGAAAACAGCGTAAATTCTTCGGATAAAGCCATAGAACAGAGCGTTAAGAACATAGTGTGGGACCTTTCCGACCTGTACAGGGGCGCGGACGACAAAAAAATAAAGGCCGATATCGCCAAAGGCATAAAACTTGCCGACGAATTCAAAGCCAGATACAGCGGCAAGATAACTAAAATAACTAAACCCGCCGACTTCGCGAAGATGTTCGCCGAGTATGAAACCTGCCTTGAGCTCATCAACAGGTTCATGCAGTTCGCATTTTTAAATCTTTCTCTCGACACATCTTCGGCATCGGCGAAGTCGCTTCTGAGCTCATGCGAAGAAAAATGCGCCGACATGGAAAACAAGCTCCTGTTCTTCAGACTCGAACTCTGCGAGATCGAAGACGCTAAGGTAAAAAAACTTACAGCCGCGAAAGAATTCGCTAATTACGCCCACCAGCTCGAAGTTATAAGGGCTTTCAAGCCTTACCAGTTAAGTGAAAAAGAAGAGCAGGTAATAAACATCAAAAACCTGAACGCGAAAAACTACGTGGTTCAGCTTTACGACGAGTTCACCGCCTCCTTCCGCTTCAAAGTCAAAATGCCCGATGGAAAGATCGTCGAAATGAACGGCAGCCAGCTGCGCAATCTGCGCTATCACGAATCGTCTGCAATGCGCAAGCAGTCCGCCGAACTATATTTCGGTAAATACTCCGAAAACCTTCTCATGATAACAGGATTATATAACATGATAGTGCGCGACCACGCACAGGAAAACAAACTCCGCGGCTATAAACGCGCCGACGAGCCGCGCAATATTTCCAACGAACTCGATAACCGTGTCATCGACGCCCTCGTCGAGGTCACTACCAAAAACTCCTCACTGGTTCAGCGTTATTACAAGATCAAAGCTAAAATGCTCAAGGTGAAAAAATTAAGCCTGTGCGATATTTACGCTCCAGTGGCCGCCAAAACAAAGAAATTCGACTGGAACGAAGCGAAAGCCATAGTGCTTGACAGTTTCAAGAACTTCGATCCGTCGTTTTATAAGATCGCTTCCGATTTTTTTAACAATAAATGGATAGACGCCGGCATCGGGCCCAATAAAAAATCAGGCGCCTACTGCTCTTCTTCGGTTCCCGGCCTTCATCCTTACGTTCTGATGAATTTCACAGGAAACCTCCGCGAGGTCATGACGCTCGCCCACGAACTGGGCCATGCCATCCACGCCGTGCTTTCGTCTAAAAACACTATACTCAATTATCACGCGATACTGCCGCTATGCGAGACCGCTTCGATATTCGCCGAAAGCGTCGTCACCGACGATCTTCTCAAAAAATTAAAGACGCGCGAAGAAAAGATGACGCTTTTAACGAGCAAGCTCGAAGATTACTTCGCCACTTCCTTCCGCCAGAACATGTTCACCCGCTTCGAACGCGAAGCGCACGCTCAGAGCGCCGAAAAGCTCCTGGGCCCCGCCGATCTTAACGCGCTCTACGCGAAAGAACTCAAACTTATGTTCGGCGAGTCGGTCAATATCACCGAAGATTATCACGCCGAGTGGTCCGTCATTCCCCATATATTTCACACGCCGTTCTACTGCTATAGCTATAACTTTGCCCTGCTGCTGGTCCTCGCGCTCTATCAGAGCTACTGCGAAAAAGGCCCGAAATTCAAAGACGGATTCTTGAAACTGCTTTCTTCCGGCTCGTTCGTCTCGCCCGAAGCAATGCTTAAATACGTCGATATCGACATCAGCGACAAGAAATTCTGGCAGAAAGGCTTCGATTACATTTCGTCGAAGATCGACGAACTCGAAAGTTTATTAAAATAAGATCGGAATAAATGCAAAATTAAGTTATTTTGCCGGTAAATCAATAACTTCTAATTTTTAAGGAGGAACAGTAAAGTGGAAAAAGAAAAATTACCAACATTCAGGTGCACCACGGACTTCGCGAGTTTGAAAGTCATTTCTGAACCCTACGTAGTATTCACCAACAGGGGCTACGCCCCGGTAGTCGACGTCGAAAACACCGGCGACGGCGTTAAATATCAGTTTTACGTACAGGCTTTATCGATAGCTAAAAAATTCGAAGAAATGAAGAAAGACAACGACGATAACTTCACGGGCCTTTCTTTCAAGGTAAAAAAAGAATCGAGCGAAAAATTCGCGCCTTATATAATCGAAAAAGTATAGCATAACTGCGTTATTCATAAATAAAGCGGGCGGAAGTTCAAAATTCCGCCCGCCTTTAAGTCCGCGCCTGGCGGCGTTTTATTTATGCCGCCCGTTTTTGCGGTGTTTCCGCTATAAGTTTTGCCGAAATTTTCGGAATTCGTTAAATTTCATGATTTATTTGATATGTAATTATGGTAATTCTAATATGAAAAAGTCTTTATCGTTTCATTTTATTATTTTTCTTACGCTGACGCTGATCTTATTTTCTGCCCCGCCGGCGCACGCTTCCGGCTCGCCCTTCGATTACCGTCTCGAGTTCGACCCCGCCGACCTCAAACTGGTGAAGGTTGAAAACGTTAATGGAGTACCGTTTTCGGCCGCAATCAAAAACATATCCACCGGTCGCGAGTTCGAATACTTCACGGGCGATTTCATAGGCGCGCTCGAAGTTTACGCCATCGACACGATGCAGGTCGAACTTCGCCACAGGCTTTCACGCCAGCGCTACCTCCTCGCGCTGCCCATAAACCGCGTCGACAGTTACGCCGAACGCAGTTTTAAAGACAAGGCTGAAATGGATTACGAGCAGGCCGTTCTTTTCTATAAATCGGGCGATTCATCCGGCGCCATCGAGCTTTTAAAAAAAGCCGTCAAACAGAGGCCCGATTTCGAAGATGCGCTTTTTTTCGCGGGTTATATCTTTCACGAAAGTAATTATTACGCCGACGCTTTCGACTATTATACCCAGGTGATGGGCGTCAATCCGCGCAATTACAAATGTCTTTACAATATCGCCGAGATACAGGCAGTCAACGGCAAGGTCAACGACGCCGTCTACACGCTGAAAAAATGCATCAGGATAAGGCCCGATTACGGCAAGGCTCTGACCCTTTTAAGCAGGATAAACGAAGATCTGGAAGCTAAAAAGAAGAAAGCACGGGCCGCAAAAGAATATTCTGCCACCCGCGACCGCGAGATCGCCACGCTGAAAAAGGCCGTGGCACAATATGCTGAAAATATAAAACAGCTCGAGGCCGCGCTTGAAGCCGCTAAGAAAACCAAGGGCGATACGAAGACGATCGCGTCCGAACTCAGCCGCTACAAACTCTTATATAATAACAATTCTAAAACATTGCAAGACTTGATGCAGAAATAAGCCGCCAGGCTTAAAATATTACGCTGAGGCCGGCCGTGCCGTAAACCTCGAAAACATCGTTCGACGGGAACGCGGGGTGTTTTTTATAACGTCCGCCCGCGCCGGTTCTGATATAATAATTTTCCTTAAGTTTATGTTCGTATCTCATCTCTGGCGTCAGCATCGAATAGCGCGCGAAATAAACGCTTTCGTTGACCCCCGTCTTCATCAGCTCGTAATCGAGGTCGAAGACTATCCTGTTGCGTGCGTTCAGATATAAGATCCAGTTGGATATTAAATTCACCTTCGACTGCTGCGGATAATTCACGCGCGATTCGAAGGGCATATAAGAGGTCCTTTTCAGATCGCAATTCCAGTATATCCGGTCGGAATACTTCATTGAAAGATACCCGCCAAGGCCGATCTCTGTCATATTGAATCCCGAAAGATTCAGATAGTTCGTTTTCACGAAATCAACGTAGGGCGTCAATACGCATTTCGGCGTCAGGTCGTGGGAATATAAAAAGTTGATGCCGCTTCTGTCGTAGTTAAGGTAATAACCGGCCACGGTCTCGTTCGCGTACGCGCGGCGGTCGACGAAGCCGCTGAGGCTGATCTTCGCCACTTTCGACATGTCGAGGTGAAGTGAATAATCGGCCTTGAAGTTGTTGAAAGCGCCTGCCGGATTATATGCCATTCTCCTCGAGCCGTATTCTGCCTTCAGCTCGTAGGTCAGGTCCATGAAATGAACGAAATCGGGATCGTCAACCACCGGCTGATCGTGGAAGACATACGCCGAAAAATAAGACGGCGCTCTCGATATCTTGGGCATCTTGTGCAATATCTTGAAGCTGGATGCCGAATAGGCGTGATCGTCGGCGGAATGCGTCTGGTACTTATTCACCGAGTTTTCGAGTTTCATCGTGTAATAAGTGTTTTCCGAGGTCATATAGTCAAACAGATAACCGGCGGTGAATATATCGTTTGAAAGGTCCTGCAGCAGAGTGTGGCTGAATTTAGTTATCAGCCCCTCCAGATAGACCGACGATATAATCTGCCGGTTGTGTGAAACGGAATATTGCATATTAGTTATATTATATATGTTGGAAACGTTCCTGAAATCAAGATTTTGCGGCGTGTCGCTCACGCCCCTGAATTTGTTCTTGAGATCGAATGTCTGCCGGTGGTTTATGTCGTGCATGTGCTGGTAATCGACGCCTGCGCCGAAAGTCTGATTGTCGTTTGAAAATAGCGAACGGTATAGGCTTAAAGTGAGCGGATCGCGCGCTGCGGTATTGAACTGGCCGACGCGGCCGTCATACGACAAAACGCCGTTCAGCTTCATGTCTCCCAGCTGGTAGGCCGAAACTCCGCTATAATTCGCCACAACGAACGCAAGCGCAGCGAGAACCGTCAAAAGCGCCCTGAAAGTATAATATTCAGTTTTTCTGATGTTTGCCGCTGACATTTTTAAAATCTTCCCGCCGGCGCGATTATTCACTACAGCCGTTTCTCATTAACTATTTGCCGTTCTTTGCTTCAGAGTTCACAGGTTACGTTTAAACTTATACTATGCACTCTGCACTATGCGTTATACACTGCTTACGCCCTGTCGACGTAATACGAGCCGTCGTTGCGGATGATATCCATCAATTCACGGTATTCGTCATATTTTTCGAAATACTGTCTTTTAACCGTTCTAAAGAACTTATCAAATAGATCGTTGTACTTTTCGAATTTGATCTTTACGAACGACGAATAATCCAGCAGAGGATCCGCCTGAGTGACGGACGATTTAGCCGTCAGTTTGAGCGAGCTCGCGCCGTATGCCGGCGATACAGCTACGATCCAGGCGAAACACAACAATAAACAAAGCGCTGTGATTTTTTTCATATGTTACCACTCCTTAGCCTTGGGCGTTAATTTTATTTTATTAAGTTCTTCATTGATATCACGCAGGCTGATATTGATATATTCGAGTTTCTGCGTGTCGTGGCGAAGCTCAGAGTTAAGCTGATTCAGCTGCGCCTCTTCGGCCGCGGCCGATATGCCGTCGGCGGCGCGCTTGACGATTATCTTCTGCAGCGAAGCCGCGGCGGCCATTTTCGCAAAAATACCCCTTTCGATTCGCTGCTTTTCGCGCTCGAACATGAATACGCGGTTATCGTCTATTATCTTCTTTTCTGAGTTTTCATAATTCATGACGAACCCGTTGCCGAAATTTCTCGCCTGCATGACGCGCGCGCGCATGTAAGTGTTCTGCTCGCGCTCCCGGTGCGACTGCTCCAGAAGTTCGGCGTTCGACTTCTTCTCTATCCTGTTTTTCGAATATTCCATTTTAAGATCGCGGTTTTTTATCGCGCCTCTGAACTTATACTGCGCGAGCTTCGAAGGCTCCTTTACAACCTCGGAGACATAGGTCCCGTCCTTGTAAGTTGTCCTGAAAAGCGCCTCGTTGATGAGCTGTGTGATGCCGGCCGGCTCTATGGTGGTCATTTCCGACTCGGGCAGATGAATGTCGAACTCGTCATAAAAATTAATGCTGGCTATCGTGCCGGGCGTTACTTTAAGTTTATCGCCGGTTATCAACTTGAGATTGCTTTTAGCCGCGTCCCAGCGGTTGCGGCCTACCATTACATAGACCATGCCCTGCTCGATACGAAGAATTATATCCTTCGATTTCAATTTTTTATAATTTTCGAGCGCGTACCTGTCTACCTCGAGTTTTTCCGCGCAGATAACTTCTCCATAACAGCCGGCCAGAACAGTAAGCATGACAAGCCCCGCGGCGGCCGGTTTTAAAACTCCGCCAAACCCGACATTGCGAAGAGCGCTATATATGAGATATATCATATTAAACAATATTAGAAAAAATATCCTTCTTGCCATAAATATTCTATCGGCAAAAATATTCATCTTTTGACAAAAAAAAAGCGATGTGCTATAATACGCTCCTATGAACGATAAAAAAGAAAACAACAAAAACTCGATATATTTCAAGGCGGCGCTCTCCGGACTCGCCGTCGGACTTATCGTTTTCATGGGCTATCTCTTCTTCGAGCGCGATAAAAATTCCGGCGACGAATATAAAGACTTTTATACGCCGTTGGTCAGAGCACTCGAGCAGTTTAAGACCAATCTGGCCGCCATCTATGGTCAGGCCGAAGAAATAGCGAGTTCAACGACAGAAATCACGCTCGAACGCAAAAAAGAATTCATCGCTATTTTACATTCCAACATGAACCAGTGCGATAAAAGCATCAAACGCTTCGACGATAACTTCGTACCCGTTAGCGCCCGCGCATCGCGCGACGATATGATCGAGTTTTTCAACTCCGCTCGCGCGCTGCTCGAAAGAATCGAAAAAGCCCTCACCGGCCCGCTTAAAGGCGACGAACTCAAAACCGAATTCTCTGCCATAGAAGACGATCTCGAAAAATTAAGCCGGAAACAGATATCCGGATATACTTATTACTGATCAACTGATTCACAGATCGACTGATTTCTGAAATTTTTTCATAAACTCAAATTTTTCTTTTTCAGGGGAGAGGAAAGGCCGATGGCCCTTTCTCTCCCCTGAAACCCCTCTCTATCCCTGAATTGCCTGACGCTTTATGAATGGCGGTCGGCTGCTTTTCTTTATGGCCCTTAATTCCATAAGTTTTTGATTATTCCGGCCGTTTAAATTTCTGTCCTGGCTGCCTTGCGGATTGCAGCCGCGCGCACGCGCGCAACTGCGTAGCAATAATGGCACTTTAGTAAATCAACAAGCTTGCTTACGGAAAAGTTTTAACAAACAAAAGCCTCTTTCGTTTACTTTATTTAATAATAAAAAACAGGCCTGGAAAAAATTATAGGCATATAGCAAAAAAAATTCGAGACCGTGCCGGGAATTGCGCCTGCCAGAAAAGGCCGTGAAACGGCATTTTCTGGCAATGCTACAACTCATCGCAGCGTAGCTGCGATGAGTTGAGGATACAACATGCAGGCAATTTGATATTCAAATTAGATATAAAAAGAAAGATTATATTGAAGGCAGGAAAGAAAAACCGCTGGCAAACGATAATAAGGCGCCAGGCGATTCTGGGATAGGGATGGGGTTTATAAGGGGAAGGGAAAAGGTGTCCGACGCGCCTGAGGCGCTAGTGCCGCGTGCGCCATGGATGGCATGGTGCGCGGCCTTTTCCTTCCCCTTATCCATAAATCTATTATTTTTAATTATATATATATTTATTTATACATATCGAATCTGGTTTTAACGCGGGCTATATAGTTATCGACGAAGCCGTTCGGCAGGCCTTTTTCTTTATCGATGTCGCCCTGACGGCTGAGGCTGCCGTGTTGCGGGCAGGCGATATCGATATAACTGATCTCGCCGCCGCTTCTCTTATAAATAATTTTATATTCGGGCAGATTTTTTGGGGCTGAAGCTTTGACGGCGCCGCATGAATTTATCTGTTTAAGGTAGCCGCCGCCGGTGAGCATTCCGATTTCGACCTCGGCTGTAAATTTAGGGCGTTCCATAAGGAAAAAGTAGCACGCGCCCTGGATCTTCTTCATAGATTCGAGGCATTCGTTCTTGACAACGAAAGGTTTAGCGACGCCGTTCGGCGCGCCGAATTCGAACGCGGCGATCAGCAGCGAAAATATAATTAATAATAATATAATGGCTTTTAAAATATGTTTGAAAATATTCATACTAATCATCTCATGATTAGTATAGCATATAATTTTAATTAAGAGCAATATGTTCCAGATATTCCCATCGCTCGATCTTAAGCGCGAGAGCGAGCTGGACCTGTTCGTATCTTTTAGTCCAGCCTGAAAGCTTTTCCGACGATGATTCTCCGGAATTAAAAAAGGCTTCGAGTTCGGATTTTTCGTTTTCGAGTTTTTCAATTTCGCCTATGATAGATTCATATTCTTTTTTTTCGCCAAATGATAACTTCTTTTTTTCAGGTTGAGTCGATTTTTGGGGTTTATTTTTTTCAGACGCGGGTGCCGCGTTTCTTTTTTCGTCATCGGCCGTCTGTTTCTGATACTCAAGGTAATCAGAAAAGCTGCCGGCGAACCCCATGATGCCGCCGCGGCCGTCGAATACGAAAAGATACTGTACCAGGCGGTCCATGAAATATCGGTCGTGTGAAACGGTGACCAGGCAGCCTTTAAAATCGTCCAAAAAATCTTCGAGAATGGAAAGGGTTTTTATGTCGAGATCGTTGGTCGGCTCGTCGAATATGAGAAAGTTAGGGTTTTGCATAAGCACGTGCAGCAGGTATAATCTTCTTCTTTCACCGCCGGAGAGTTTAGCGATCTTAGCGTACTGCATTTCAGGCGGAAACAGGAAGCGTTCGAGCATTTCGCCGACATGGATATATTTTTTGTCTTCGGTCTGGATGAATTCTCCCGATTTTTTGGCGAAGTCGATAACGTTTAGATCGTTATCGAGCACGGAGCTGTACTGATCGAAGTATCCGATAACGGTGTTGACGCCGGTGTCGATTTCGCCGCTGTCGCTTGCGAGCCGCCTCGAGATGATATTTAAAAAAGTGGTCTTGCCTGAGCCGTTCGGCCCGATGATGCCGATACGCTCGCTCTTTTTAAAAATATAGTTAAAGGGGTTGATGACGGCTTTTCCTCCGTAGGATTTAGATATGTTTTTTAATTCGAGTATCTTTCCGCCCTGGCGTCTTCCGGCGAGGGCAAGCGCGTCCATTTCGCTTTCTTTTCCCTGCGCGCCGGCTTTAAGTTTTTCGATGCGCTCGACGCGGGCTTTCTGTTTGGTAGAGCGCGCTTTGGCTCCGCGGCCCAGCCACGCCAGTTCGTTTTTGAGCACAGTTTTATTTCTGAGTTCGCTCACCTGTTCTCCACTGATCAGATCCGCTTTTTTTTCGAGATAATATGAATAATTACCGTAATATTGGATGAGTTTGCGTTTTTCGATCTCGATGATTCGGGAGCAGACGCGGTCTAAAAAATAGCGGTCGTGTGTAACCATTATAAGGGCGCGGGCGGCTTTTTTCAGGTACTGCTCGAGCCATTCGACGGTGCCGATGTCAAGGTGGTTGGTCGGCTCGTCAAGTATTAGCAGGTCGCATTCGTCAATAAGCGCCGCCGCGAGCGACACTTTTTTGAGCATGCCGCCTGATAGTTCGGTCATTTTCCGGTCCAGGTCGAATATAGAGAGTTTTTCGAGAATGGATTTGACCTGGCCCTCGAAATGCCAGGCTCCGCATTCGTTCATTTTGAGCGTTAGCGCGTCGATTTCATTCTGCAGTAAGTGATCGTAGGAAGTCTTCACCCTGGAATTGAGAAATTCGTATCTTTTGATGAGTTCGATCTTGGTTCCACCGCCGCTGAATACGTGTTCTAAAACGGTGTGCGCCGGATCGTAAACGGGCGTCTGGGCGAGAAAGCTGATTTTAAGATCGCTGGTGCGTGAAATACGGCCGGAATCGGGAACGTCGCGGCCTGCGATAAGGTTGAGCAGCGTGGTTTTACCCGAGCCGTTTATCCCGATCAGCGCGAGATTATCGCCCTCGTCAACGCCGAAAGAAACGCCGTCGAAGAGTGGTTTGCCGCCCTGTGTCCTGGATATATTGTCTACTGAGATAAGGTTCATTGGATCAGCTTCGTTTGATGGACGCCCTGGCTGGAGTCGCCGGGAGCGGGATTCACGGCTTTTTTGTCCGCGTCCATTTGATGCCGGTTATTAAGGGCACGGGCGAGCGTCATCGAGTCGATGTGTTCGATCTCGCATCCGGTAGGTATACCCTGCGCGAGCCTGGATATTTCAAACGGCCTCTTTATCATTTTTTTAATAAGAGCCATGGTAGCGTCGCCTTCAACTTTAGGCGGAAGCGCGAACACTATTTCGCCGACCGTGCAATCGTCGGCGTTCAGTTTTGAAACAAGCGACCTGATGTTGAGTTTATCGATGGTAAGGTATTCGAGCGGTGATATAAGACCGTTGAGCACGTGGTACACGCCGTTATACTGGCCGGTCGCCTCGATATGAAACACGTCGGTGGGCTTTTCAACCACGCATATCTTGCCGTGATCGCGCAGGTTGTTAGAGCAAATTTCGCAGACGTCCGACTCGCATATTCCGAAGCATACGCCGCAGTATCTGACGCTAGACGCCATTTCGACGATAGCCTCCGAAAGGTCGCGCGAGAAATCTGCGCCTTTTTTGAACATGAAAATAGCCAGGCGCTGGGCATTTTTCGGCCCGACGCCCGGTAGTTTCTGCAGCTGGTGTATGAGCCGGTCTAAACTGGGGGTCAATGACATAATTACTCTTTATATGAAACTCGCGTTCACTTATTTTTACAAAAGCGGACTGTCGCGGTTAAAACAGTCCGGGAATCGACATTCCGCCGGTCACTTTGGACATTTCGTGCTGCGAATGTTCGGCCGCTTTTTTCTGGGCTTCCTTGACGGCCGCCACAACGAGGTCCTGCAGCATTTCTATATCTTCGGGATTGACGACTTCTTTATTTATTTGGATCTCGACGAGTTCCTGTTTTCCGTTAGCTACCGCGGTTACCATTCCGCCCCCGGCCGTGCCGTTAACTCTGTAGGTTTCGAGTTCTTCCTGCATCTTCGCGATCTTGTTCTGCATGGACTGCGCCTGTCTGACCAGGTTCTGCATTCCGCCCATCATAGGCATTTTAGCCACTGTAACCACCTCTTGTATCGATTTGAATTTTAAATATTTTATCACAACCGGAGCCGTTAAGTCAAGACGATTTGATAAATAATGCCATCAACCGGCGGTTTTATTAATAAAAAAAGATTGAAAACGGCGTAGTAAAATGTTATTATTAACCTTAAATAAACGCGCCGAAAGCTCCATCACTCCATGTGAGACAACTACTGAAAGCGGCGTCAAATCATTGAATTGAAAGGTCATAATGCATGAGTAAAATTGTAAAATGTGAATTATATCTGAAGAATATCTCATCGCTGGCCACCTGTGCGAACCCGGACGGCAGGCCCAAAGCCGGCGCCGCGCTCCTCGACGCCGGCGAAATTAAAAACGGCGCGGTGCTGGTGAGCGAAGGAAAAATACTTAAAACCGGCGCTACGGCGGCTATCGAAAAATACCTCGCCGACAATAAAATCGCGCCGGAAAAAGAGCTCGACCTGAGCGGAATGACGGTAACGCCGGGCTTCGTAGACCCTCACACCCACATGGCTTTCGCCGGCAGCCGCGAGAACGAGTTCGCGATGCGCGTCGAGGGAAGATCGTACCTGGAGATATTAAACGCCGGCGGCGGAATACTCAACACGCTCAGATATGTCAGAAATATAGATTTCAAAGAACTTTACAGCCAGACCGCCGCTCGCGTCGAACGCGCGTTCATGCACGGCACGACCTCGATGGAGATCAAGTCCGGCTACGGCCTGGATTTCGACGCTGAAATCAAGACGCTTAAAGTATGCAGAAAACTGGCCGGAAAATCACCGTGCACTATCGTGGCTACGTATATGGGCGCGCACGCCATACCGCCCGAATATAAAGACGGGCGCGGCGAATATATCGATTTAATGATTAATAAAGTGATACCTTACGTCGCCAGGCACGCTCTGGCGAAATTCAACGATGTGTTCGTCGAATCGGGGGTTTTCACTGCGCAGGAAGGCGAAAAGATACTTGCCGCCGGCAAAAAGCACGGGCTTATACCGAAAGTGCACGCCGACGAGATCACATGCTGCGGAGGCGCCGAGCTCGCCGCGCGTATCGGCGCGATATCCGCCGATCATCTTCTAATGGCCAGCGACCGCGGCCTTGAAATGATGAGGGAAAAGGGCGTAGTGGCGGTCGCCCTGCCCGGAACGCTCTACAGCCTGCTGTCGAAAACATACCTCGATTTCGAAAAGCTCATGAAAAAGGGCGTAGCCATAGCGCTCGCCACCGACGCCAACCCCGGCTCGAATATGTGCATCAATATGCAGACAGCCATCAACCAGGCTGTATGCCTGATGAAGGTCCCGCCGGCGGCCGCGGTCAACATGGCCACCATCAACGCCGCCCACGCCATAGGCATCGCGGCGGAGCGCGGCTCCATAGAGGCGGGAAAATTCGCCGACCTGGCGGTTTTAGAAGGTCCGTCGTATAATTATACCGCTTACTCTTACGGCGTCAACCACGTTAAATTCGTCGTCAAGAACGGCGCGCTTTACGAAGTTAAATCGCAACTTCGCAAAATCTGGAGGAAAAAATGATCAAGAACGAGGATTTCATAGTAAAAAACCTGGGCGAAAGAACCCATCCATCCCCGCTCCCGCTGTCGCACAGCAACGACGATCTCGTCTCCAACTTCACCAACGACGACGAAAGGTTTCTGCACGAAATATCGCTTAAAAAAGTGAGCCAGATAATATCGGGCACTCCGGCCGAGAACGCATGCTGGTCTGATCTAATAACGTTCGAAGCTGCCGGGCCTCGCGAAAAATTATTTTTCGACCCCGAAAAGATCAAATGCGGCATCGTCACCTGCGGCGGATTATGCCCCGGCATCAACAGCGTGATCCGCGGAATAGTCATGGAGTTATATTACCGTTACAGCTGCCGCGCTATCTACGGCTTCAGATACGGTTATCTGGGCATGGTCAAGGAATCGGGAATAGATCCTGTACTGCTGACGCCCGACACGGTCGAAGACATCCATAATACCGGCGGCACTTTTCTGGGTTCGTCGCGCGGCCATCAGGACGTCAATAAAATGGTCGACCGGCTGATGAATTTCGGCATATCCGTCTTATTCTGCATCGGCGGCGACGGCACACTGCGCGCGGCGCACCTCATAGCCGAAGAGATCCTCAACCGCGGGCTCACTATATCGGTAATAGCCGTCCCGAAAACGATAGACAACGACATAAATTTCGTCGAAAAGACCTTCGGATTCGAAACCGCGTTCTCGATAGCGGTCAATTCGATCCAGTCGGCGCACACCGAGGCGCGCGACTCGCTCAACGGCATCGGCATCGTAAGGCTCATGGGGCGCGAGTCGGGTTATATCGCCGCCAACGCCGCCCTGGCATCGCAGGACGTAAACTACGTGCTGGTTCCTGAAATACCGTTCGAACTGGAAGGCCCGCACGGCCTTTACAGCATTCTTAAAACCAGGCTCGAGCGCAGGCGGCACGCCGTGATAGTGGTAGCTGAAGGCGCCGGCCAGCATTTCTTCGGCAGCGAGGCGGAGCGCGGCAAGGATTCGTCGGGCAACACCAAGCTCGGCGACATCGGT
Source organism: Candidatus Wallbacteria bacterium GWC2_49_35 (assembly GCA_001791795.1). GTDB lineage: Bacteria > Muiribacteriota > UBA9980 > UBA9980 > UBA9980 > UBA9980. The sequence goes on along the minus strand of MGFH01000157.1, from coordinate 33,626 downwards.
ATATTCCTGAAAGACAATATAGCGAAATATTTTAAGAGCATCAACTTCAAGGCTAACATCAAATATATCGATCCGAGTTACATTATCCGCTCTGCGCCGCCGATACCTTCGGACTCGATCTTCTGCACTCAGCTCGCGCAGAATGCAGTGCACGCCGCCATGGCTGGCAAGACCGACATGCTCGTAGGGATCTGGAATTACCATTTCACCCACGTGCCGATAGCGACCGCGACCCGCGAAAGAAAGCTGATCAATCCCGAAAGCAACCTCTGGCTGAGCGTTATCGAGGCGACGGGCCAGCCGGCATATATCGGCAACGACCCTATATTTTTATCGAAAACCAGGATAATGGGGCAGAAAGACTAGCCGCGGCCAAGATGCTTTTCCACGGCGCTTATCAGGTCGTGAGGCCCGTTTATGGGCTTGGTTATATAATCGTCCATGCCGGCCGCGATGAATTTCTCGCGGTCGCCCGGCATGGCGTAAGCGGTGAGCGCTATTATCGGCACACGACCGCCGGAGTTCTTTTCCAGTTCCCTTATACGGGCAGCGGTTTCGAACCTGCTCGTCTTCGGCGAGAAGCACGTTAAGCCGCAGGACTCAAATTATATACTATATAATTAACGGGACTTTGTCAATATATTTTGACCGGCGTTCATGATTTTCAACAGTTAAAAATTTCCCTATTTTCCGGCCGCCAGAAACATGAAAATTTCATAAAACATTGCGGCTGAAACTATATTTATTGCAAGCAGGACCAGCGTCTGGCCGGAACCATATTTTCTGGCAAGTGCGGCTACGCTCAGAGGCTCGAAGAAATTCACTGAATTTTTGGGAACTCCGGCTTCCGCCGCCGGGGTTTCGCCTTTTTCCGCGATGCGGTCCGAGAAGACTTCCAAAACCTTTTCCAGGGCCTCTTTCGAAGTATCGCAATAGTATAGGCCGCCGAAACCGGTTTCGTCCTCCCGCTCGTAAATAGTGAAGCCTATGGCGAAGGGAGTTTGAACGAATTTGCAGATAGTTCCGAACTCGATCTTTTCAAAACCGTGAACCGCCCCGCCGGCCGAATTCAAGGACATCACGTAAATATTGCGGTCCGGCGTTCTGACGAAGGCCGTCAGATCGTCTTTATAAAGGACGCAATACAAAAAATATCCGAGCATAATTAAATTTACGATGGCCAGAAGATTTTTATAATGAGCGAATAAAGGAAAATTCACGCACAGCGATACGGAAAAAAACGAATTCAAAACCAGGATCAGCAGCAAAAAGCCACGGTGCGTGGAATCGGGCCGGTTGATAAAATGCCGGAACCCCGTGAGTGCGGCAACGAAACCGATCAAAAGGTAAGCCGCCGCTATCAAATTAAAAGAACGAACGGCTGAAGCGTTTTCATTTACGGCAGAGAAAACCGAGAAGGCGGCGACCGACAGGCAGAGCGAAAGGAAGAAAGGCGCGAAGGCCACGTAATAATCGGTCCGGCAGGTTATAAGCGCGGCAGTTTTAGATTTGGCTCCTGCCTGGAACGCTGACGCGTCATGGTTTTGCAGCGTATGGGATACAGCTTTACTGACGAGTTGTTCATATTTTGAGTTCAGGTTAAGTTTTTTGCGGTATATCTGAAGGTTCGAAAAAAGCATGCGTTTGAGCGGCAGAAGTATATAAAATATTCCGAATACGAAATATATAAGGAAAAAGAGACCGGCGGCCTTGACCGGCGAGTAATCGGGCGGGAGGATATAATTGCGGTAATACAGCGCGCCAAAAACTATGAACAACAAAAAAAACGAATATTTGAAAAACTCTTCGGACAGCTGAAGATAATATCCGCTCTTATAACCGGAATCTCCGCCAGGCGGAAGTTTTCCGGCCTCGCCGGCAGCGCCTCCGGCGTTGATACTTTTATCTTTGAATTCGTTATCGTTCATTGCGCCGTCTTTCACTTGCCGTTCATAAAGCACGCCGTTCGCGATCTGGCCGCATTAAGCGATATTATACGGCAAGTTATGTTCAATATTTTTCAAAACCCTTTTCAGCCAATTCCGACATTATCTTCTTTACGCGCACGTTATTGACGCCGAGGTAATTGGCGATGAATTTCTTTTTGGATATGAGCGTTTTCAGCACCATGTTGCGGTACACCGACGCGGCTTCCGCAACGCCGAGGGTCGCGGTCGGAAATATTATCTCGCACTGGTCGTTTTCGAGCACATCGAATTTGCTTATGCCGTGGCGTCTGGCGCGCTCTTCGAAATACGCCGTTTTGTAATGCGCGAGCACCGTGTTAGGGCCGATAACGTCGCAGTGTTTCACCATGAACTCGAGGCTTTCAGCAAGCGTTTCGGCGGTGTCGTTATAATCGCCCCACATCATCATTCCCATAAGAAGCACACCATTCTTTTTTAAAAGCGACGAGACGGCCTTCATCTTATCGACGGCGATAATCTTTTTGAACGACCGCTGCGCGGCGCCCGAAACGCTTTCGAAACCGCACATTATCTGGTAAAGGCCCGCGGCCCGGTATCGTTTGATCAAATGCCCGTTCGCCAGTATGTTATCGACGGAACTCTGAATCCAGAAATTGATCTCGAAACCTCGCTTTTTCTCGCTTTCAAGCAGCTCTAAAAATTCGAGGTTACGTTTTTCGTCCTGCCAGAAATCTCCGTCGCCGAAGTAAAAAACGCGGCGGCCATAAGCGCTGCTGAGGATCTTAAGTATTTCGACGCAGCGTTTCGCGCCGTAACCGCGCCACTTGTGGCCCCAGAATGCCGAATCGGCGCAGAACGAGCATTTTTTAACACAGCCGCGGCTGAAGCTGGTGACGAAGCCCACCCGGCCGCCGAGCGGAGGAAGCGTGTATGAATCCATGTCGAAACATTCGAACGCCGGAATCGGAAGAGAATCAAGGTCTTTTATCTGAGGCGCCGGCTGGTTATATATGGCGCCGAAACTTTTTTCGGCGCCGAAAGCCGTGCCGGGCGAATAAAACCCGTCCGCGCCGTCGAAGGCGAATTCCGAAAAAACTTTTCGCAAAGTTTTGCGGTACGCGCCGCCGCCTTGAGCGGCAAACTCTTTCATATAGGCTATACCGGGGACATTCGCGATATCGCCGATCCGGTCTTCATCAATGGCCAAAAGCAGCTCTTCGAAAACTTTTTCGCCCTCGCCGGTAGCCACAGCGTCGAAATATCCGCGCTCGATGACCTCGTCGGCGTAAGACGAAAGAAAATTGCCGCCGCCGATCAGAACCGCTTTGGGAGCGTATTTGCGAACCAGCGCGGCCGCGTTTAAAGTTTCATACGCGAACGCCGACTTCGCGCCGGAAATTGCGGCGACATCGGGCGCGAATTTTTTGCACGCCATTATAAGCGCCGTTACCGGATCGAGTTCGAGCGACAGGTCTAAAACCGAAATTTCAACGCATTTCAAAACTTGCGCCGACGGTATTATCGCAAGAAGACCGGGCGAGGGCATTATGCCGGGAAAGAACTCCCACGGCTTATGAGGCGGATCGATAAATAATATCTTCATTTCGTTCTCGTAAGAACACCGGTTTTCTGCATCTGGTAAGACGCTTTTTTAGCCAGGTACTCAGGAAAGAATTCTTCGAAGCTCTGGTAGTTCTTCTGGGTCCACGGTTTCATTGTGAAGAAGCTCCAGCCCATCTTAACGAACATATTCACATAGGTCCTGTAGAGCGGTTTTTTTGAAAATAAATAATTGCCAAGGAATTTTTTGTTGAACATAAGATGCTTTCCGACGGTCTTTTTGTAATAGTAGTCGGCTTCGATCGCCGACAATTCCGCCGTGCGCGTTATACAGTTGGTCATATCGTATTTTGTAAGATCGCGGACCTCTATCGCGCCGATCTTCTCGCACTCGTCATAGTAAGGCGTTCCGGGCCACGGAGTGACCGCGTCAGGGCCGATTATGTCGCAGTGCTCGTTGAGGAACTCGAGGTTGTCGACCAGGTCCTGCATCGTGTCAAAAGGAGTTCCCCACATCATCATGCCCATTATTATAAATTCGTGCGGCTTGAGTGTTTCGAGCGCGCGCATGACCATGTCGAAGTCTTGCGGTTTGTTAAGCACTTGCAGGGCTTTCGGCTTGGGCGATTCGATGCCGACCATCACCTGATATACGCCCGCCTTTTTAAGGCCGGCCAGAAGCCGCTCGTGTTTAACGACGTTGCGGCATGTGGTCTGGATCCACATCTTAACGTCGAGTTTGGTTTTAATCGCAAGTTCGGTGAATTTTTCGATTCGATCGGGGTCGTGCAGAAAGTCGTCGTCGCCTATATAAAACACGCGCTTGTTGTATTTATATCGAAGCGTCGAAAGAACCTCCAGCATATACTCCGCGCTGTGGCCGCGACGGCAGTGCCGCCAGAGAAGCGTTTCAGAGCAGAATTTGCACCGGCCGACGCAGCCGCGCGAAAAATTGGCGGTAAAACCAATATTACCGCCGAACGGCGCCAGCGAATAACGGTTCATCGGAAACAGGTCGAACGCCGGCATCGGCAGCGTGTCGAGGTCGTCTATGAATGCGCGCTCGGCCGTCAGGAAAGGCTTTCCGTCTTTAAGGTAAGCCAGGCCTTCGATCTGCGACATATCAGATGCGCCGCTGTTTATGGACTTCAATAATTCCATCATGGTAATCTCGCCTTCGCCCATGACTATGTAATCGAGGTAGCCGCTGCTCAGGCCTTCGCGCCAAAGTTGATTCGAAATGTAGCCGCCGGTGACGATCTTCGCTTCTGGAAGTATCTCGCGGATAAGGCGGCCGGCGTTAAGAACGTCGTACCAGAAGCTCGGAAGCGAGCCCGGCATGCAGACGACGTCCGGCCGTTCCTTCGCGAGATATTCGGCTGTTTTGTTCCACGGCCTGCTGGTTTCGCCGTAAGCGTCATAAACCTTTATGTTGAAATCGCGGCGCGCTACCGCGGTGAGATAGATCAGCGCAGGATTTGCCGTCAGGCCCCTGAAAAACTCCCACACTTTATGGATAGGATCTAAAAATAACACTTTCATAATTTAACTCCTTTGGCTCATCACTTTACCGTATTCTTCGTGCCGGAACAATTTTTTCGAGAAGCCGAAACGCGACGCGAAACTTTCGAACGCATGTATCCATACAAGTTTTACATACGCGCGCTGGTTCAGCCTTAAAAATTTATTTTTAGAAAACATCTTCAAATAAAACTTATAATTCAAATTGAAAAACTTGAACAATTCGAATTCATAAACTCGCCTGGTGGCAGCGTAATCAAGATCTCCCGCAGGCATTATGACGTGCGCCTGATCGTATAGCGCGTAATCGGTCACAAATATTTTGCCCTTCTCCTTCATCTCGTCGAATAGCGGCGTGCCCGGATAGGGCGTCAGCGGGCTGGGACATACGAAATCGGAAAAGCGGTCGAAATATTTCAGGCCCTCGTGAAGCGTCTTCTGAGTGTCGTATTCGGTGCCCCACACGAGCATCGTCATCAGCAGAAGGCCGTTTGCCTTTATTATCTTCATCGTCCTGTCGATCACTTCGGGGTTCGAATAAGGCTTTTTAAGATTTTTCAGTACGTCCGAAAAAGGCGATTCCGCGCCTACCATTATCTCGAAAAGGCCTGCCTTTTTTAATTCAGGCAGCAGGTCCTGGTTTTTAATGACGCTGCCGCAGCAGGATTGAATGTGAAATTTGATCTTCAATTTTCTTTCGAAGACCAGTTCCATAAATTCGAGGACCCATGAACGATCGAATAAAAAATCGGTGTCGCCTATTACAAATATGTCGCGGCCGTATTTTGTGTAAAGCAGCTCTATAAGGTCTACCGCGTATTTCGCCGAATGCTTGCGCATCGTATAATTCCATTCGTACGCCTCGGAACAGAACTTGCAGCGGTTATTGCAGCCGCGGCTGAATATTACGCCAAACGCTCTGCTGCCGCAAAAAGTGGGGGAGGTATACTTTGCCATCGGGTAAAGTTCGTAAGCCGGGAAAGGCACTTCGTCGAGGTTTTTTAAAAGCTCGCGCGGCGCGGCCTTCACCAGTTCGTTATTCGCCATAAAAGCAAGACCGTCTATCGCACGCAGTTCGTCCGCGAGAGCCTTCGACGCCGATATTTTAACCGGCGCGGGCATTCCAGCGCCTTCATCTTCGTCCTTCCGTCCGGCCAACACTTTCGTGAGCTGCCTGAAAGTCGTCTCGCCTTCGCCTATCACGGCGAGATCGATCGAGCCTTCGCGAAGATATTTTTCGTAAAAGACCGAAAATATTATGCCGCCCGCTACTTTAAGCGCTCCCGGGGCGAATTTGCGTATTATCTTTAACTCCGCCACGACCTCGTTCAGCTGGCAGGTATGAGTACACGAAACGCCCACCAGATGAGGTTTAAACTCGTTCAGCGTATTCTTCAGCTTCTCCCATGGATTTTTCTCGATGCTCAGATCCAGCGTCTTCAGATCGTAATCGTTTTTTACGCAGGCCGCCAGTATCGACAACGCCGGGGAAGGGATAGTGCCGTTGAACCACAACGACAGATTTTCGGGGGCGTCTGTAAGCAGTATTCTATATTTTTTCGCATCCATCAGAAGCCGCCTTCCCACTTTTCACCCATAACCGCTTCGTATTCGGCTTCGGCGAATAATTTTTTGTGATAACGGACCGGGTTCATAAAACCTTCCAGAGCGTTCATCCAGATCAGTTTGGTGAAGTGCCAGAAGTTGATTCTTAAAAATTTATTTTTTGAAAATAACCATCTGTAATAAAACGGGTTGAGGTTGTAATGCCTCAAAAGCCCCATTTCATAAGTCAAACGCGTTTGGGCATAGCTCATCTCGCCGGCCGGAACTATAACGTGCGACTGGTCGTAAAGCGACATGTCGTCGACGAATATCTTGCCTTTCGCCTTCAGTTCCTCATACAGCGGGGTGCCGGGATACGGCGTAAGCACGTTCGGGCAGGTGATGTCGGCGTATTTATCAAAAAACTTCAAACCCTCGCGAAGCGTTTCGGCGTTATCATATTCGGTGCCCCAGAACATCATCGCCATCAACAGGACGTCATATTTTTTAACGAGCTGCATCGCGTCGATCATCGTCTTCTGATTCAACGGAAAGCTCTTCAGCTTGTTCAATACACTCTGAAACGGGGACTCGGTGCCAAGCATTATCTCGAACAGCCCTATTTTCTTGAGCTCGGGCACAAGCGACTCGTTGCGTATCATCGTCGTGCAGGCCGTCTGGATGTGAAATTTAATATTCACCTTCCGCTGCTTTATTATGTCGATGAATCCTTCGACCCACTTGCGGTTGACCAGAAAATCGGTATCGGCGAATATAAAAGTGGTGCGCCTGTAATTGTCGCGCAGCAGCTCGATATGCTTCACCGCATACTCGGGCGAATTGCGGCGCATCGTGTAATCCCAGCCGTAAGATTCAGAACAGAAGCAGCATTTGTTGACGCAGCCGCGGCCGAATGTAATGCCGAATGTCTCATTGCCGCCGTATATCGGGATTTTATAATGTTGCATCGGAAATAGCTCATAAGAAGGAAACGGAATTTTATCGAGGTCTTTTATTTGCGCGCGCGGCGCCGTCGTATGAACTCCGCCGCCGTAAATGAACGAAAGGCCGTCTATCGCCTTCAGCCGGCCGTATTTATTTTCAGTATCGACGGGCGTTCCCGCCGCGGCCGCCTCCTTGAATTCCGACAGCTCACGGCACAGCTCGCTGAACGTCAGCTCGCCCTCGCCCATGGCTACAAAATCAACCAGACCGCTTTCGAGGAATTCTTTATGGAACACCTTGAAGTGAATGCCGCCGCCGCATACAAGCGTTTTCGGCGCAAGTTTACGTATCATTAAAAGCGCCGCTCTTACCTCGTTGACATGGCAGGTATGCGTACACGGAAGCGCTACAAGATCGGGCGCGAACCCGTCCAGCCGCTCCTTCAATGTTTTCCACGGTGTCTTATCGACGTTCAGATCCAGAACCTGAATGTCATAAAGCGTTTTTGTGTAGGAGGCCAGCACCGCAAGCGCCGGTGACGGCAGAGTGCCGTCGAACCACTTCCAGATCGACTGCGGAGCGTCCAGCAATAATATTTTGAAATTCTTCCTACTCATATCACGATCCAATTATAACCAGTTTAATCTTCTTTGGCGGCATTGCTCTGCCGTATGCTTTACAGCACTATAAATTATATCAAACCAAATGCCTAAATGCAAACAATTAATCAGTATTATTTACATTTATTTTCAGCTGTATTTCGCCTCCGGCGAGGGATAAGGGGAAGGGGCCATCGGCCTCTGACCTCCCCTCATCAAAAAATTATTTTAAGTCGCTTTTATAGCCCATGAGTTCGGCGAGCGGAGGGGTTTTATCGGCCGCGAGCGGGATGAATTTACGGGCGGCGTTGACGGTGAGGGTGTTGTAAGGTTTACCGGCCGCGCTCAATTCGGTGGAGGCGGAGGTCACGTATTTCTGACCGTTGATCTCGGCGAGAGCGTAGTCAGTTTTTTTAGTGAACGGGTCTGGCGTGAGTTCACGCAGGAAGCCGGGTTTTGAAGAGATCTCGCCGAGGGTGCGCGGCCATTTTTTTTCGCTGAGGTGATAACGCAGCAACGCCATGTTATATTGCGCGACATAGGATCTGAGCTGATCTTCGCGCGAACTTTTAACGGCGGCTTCGGGGTTGATAACGAGTTTATGGGCCATGACGGCGCTTACGATAATAAAAACGATAACGACGATCATCACGCCGCCTCGAGAAAGGCTCGTGGTAAATGTATGGAATCGGGAATGTCGTTTGTGGTTACAGGTTTTCATATTTGACCTTATCGATAGTTTCGCCGTCCGCGCCCGATCTGATATCGTAGAGGTCTTTAGCGCCCGGTTTCGAGGGGAGCGTGACCCAGGTATCGTTCTTTTCGGTAACCGGATCGACGGGCAGCGAGATTATATATTTTTTATCGACGAGTTCTTTGAGGCCGTCGGGATAGCGTTCGTGGTCTTTATAAAAGCGCGCGATGGTTTCGCGCACGGCGCGCAGGTTGTTCTTAAGGACCGTTTCGCGCGCTTTACGGGCAGAATCGCCTATAAGCGGCTGGCTGGCGGCGAAAAGAATACTGAGGATGATAACGACGGCGAGCACCTCGATGAGCGTAAAGGCCCGCCGGCTGATGGATGCGGTGTTGCCACGGATTGCGTCATTATTGATGATGATCATACTGCACGATTCCTTTTAAGATTCACAAATAAAAATAATGAAAATAAAAATAATGATTTTAGAGCTTCAACAATGCACTATTCACTATAAACTGTACACTAAATTTACCAGTTGGAGTAAAGTGAGTTATCGAGGCCGGCGCCGCGCGCCTTTGATTTGATGTCGAAAACTCTTTTTTCGTCTTTCGAAACCAGGATTATCTCCCATGTGGCCTCGCCCGTAACGGGGTCGGCCGGAACGGCGCGCAGGTATTTAGCCGATACAAGCTCCTCGAGCGAAGCAGGGAAGCGTTTTTTATGAGCGGTCCCGGGCGCGGCCGCGAGGCGGTCGAGATAATAACGGTCTATGGCGCTTCTCACTGAATTAAGCGTGCCGCGGAGGCGTTCTTCTTTTTCTTTGCGGAGGCTGTATTCAAAACTCTGTATGGCGGCCATGCTGATTATCGAAAGGAACACGACAACCGTCAGCACTTCTATTATCGTAAAAGCGCGCCGGCCGGAGCCGGCATGAGGCGCGGCTATAAAGTTGCGGTCTTTAGCGTCCGTTATATTTTTTTTCATAATTATTCAATAATCCGCAAGATAACTTCAATTAATATTCAGCGTAACTCACGCCTTTAAGATCGCGCGCTACAGGCGCAGCGCCGTTGTTATCGACGAGATAAACCAAACCTTTTTTCGGGTCATAGGCAACGCCGCCGGAGGCGTTGGCCGCGTCCCATTTCAGGTAGGCGTTTTTAAGTTCGGCGCCGTCGAGCTTCCGGAGGCTTTCAGGGAACTTCGAGTTGACGGCGTAATAGCGGCTGACGGCGCCTCTGAGAACCATCAGGTTATTTTTAACCGAAACGTCCTTCGCCAGTTTCGAGCGCGCGGAAATATTGACCACCGCGATCGACGACAACACCGCGATTATCGAGATCACGACGAATAATTCGATGAGCGAGAAACCATTTCTGCGTTTGACGCCATTGCGCGCGGCCGAAAAATCATTCATCAATTAAAAGCCAACTCCAATACACAACTTTACTTTACACGCCGCAGCCTTTTGAAATCGGCGGCGGGTCGAACCGCTTTTTTTTATAGATTGCCCTCGAAAATATTTCTGATTTTAAACGCGTTGAACGGTATATAGAAATCGAAAGAAATATCGGCCGCATCGCCGCCGAATTCGTTAAGCGAAATAACTTTGGAAACGAGATAAAATCTGGCGCGCGCGCGTTCGATGAAATCGAGGAATTTTTTCATGTCGACGAATTTAAAGGACGCCTTCACTTCGAGCGCTTCGATGAAATAAATTTTTTTGAGGCTGAATTCCATGTTGAAGAACTGGTTCTTCAATTCGTGCGACATTACGGTCAGTTCATTCTGCAAACGCTCGACGTTCTTTTCAGCGAAATTTTTCCTGAAATGTTCTTTAAGTTCGAGCACTTCGCTTTTAAATTTTTCCCTGGCATTTTTAAATACGGCGGCATCTTTCGCCGAGGCGTCTTTTTTTTCGCCGAGTTCCTTTTTTATCGGTCCAAGCGCGGCCGCGGCGTCGCGCTGAGGCGAAAGCAGCAGCATGTGCAAAAATCCGGCGAATAAAATTACCATGATGTTGATCACGGCCAGATTGAAAAGCCTGGCCTTTTCGCGTTCATTCAAACAGCTCAGCCTCCTTGAGAGAGATAAGTATATATGCGTTGATATCGTTGACATCGGATTTAAGTGTCGACACGAATACCTGTCCGACCCAGCGGTTCGCGCGGATATTCGCGATCATTTTCAAAAGTGTGTCCTTCGAAGCGCATTTGATATGAAAGTCGATCTTCGCGGCGGTGAAATCGAGTTTAAGGTCGGTGATGGCGATTTTACCTTTGAATTCTTCGACGCTTCGGTAAAGTCCTTCGAAAATATCGCGTTCTCCGGTTTTTATTTTTTTAACGCTCCCGGCGAGACTGTCTCTTAATTTGACTATCTTTTCATTCATTTCAGGCGAAAACACAGCCTCGACGGTGTCGGAAAAAGGTGCCTCATCGTCGAATAAAAAACCTTTTTTCAAGACAGTCTCTAAAGAATCGAAATCAGCGAAGACGATCCGCGAATTTTTCAATTCGCGCTGAAATTTAGAGAGCTGTTCCTGCATGGACTCGATCTCGGCGTTAGCCTCGCCGTACTGGCTGGAGTATAAGTAATAAAAATACGCGATATATGCGAAATAAAGCAGCGGCAGAGAAATTATGACCGCCCGCGCTACCGTGAAGGCGGTCGAGTATTTCATCGCCGACTCGCGTTCGACGTAAAAATTCATGCAAATCTTTTTATCCATGAGCTACTGCTCCTTCATTGCGTAAAGCGCCAGGTTTTGTATCTTATCCATAGGCGCCCCGTAGCGGGCCTCTATGGATAAAAAGTTGGACAGGAAGAAATCGAGGCCGCCGAATCTGCACATTCCGCCGGTTAAAACGGCGCTGGTAATACGCGCATGCGGAAATTTGGACGCGAAGAACTCGAAGGTCAGGTGGATCTCCTTCAGGAAATTGTCTCTGACGGCGGAACTTTTCTTTTCAAAAGCGTCGAGCGATTCAAGGTCGGCCTTTTCGGGGAAGAGTTTTAAAACCGCGAGTTCGCTCGCGTATCTTTGCTTTTCGACGATCGCGGCGTCGTAAGCCGCCGCGGTTTCAGGCGCCGGGCCCGCTTCGGGAGTCTTGCCGGCGGCGCATGTGTCCGCAGCTTTTCCGGCAGCCCTTTTCAATTCGTTCTCGAAGTGCTTTCCGGCGGTTTCGATTATTCTCACGTAAACCGGCTGGCCGCCGATGAAAAAATAGATGGTGCAGACTTCATAGCCGACGTTAACGATGGCGAAATTCTCCGCGAGCCCGCCGCCGGCCGAAAGATAGTTGTATACCGCGTGGCTGGACAGTTCGATCGATTTAATTATGATGCCGTTTTCCGCGAAAATATCGGTTATCTTATTTAATATCTCGTACTTTACGAGGCACAGATAGGCGCTTATATGCTGTTTTCTGTCCTCGCCGGTCTCGACCGCCGTCACGTGCGCGTCGATCTTTGCGCCCGAATATACTTCCTCTCTAATCTGATCTTTCGACCGCCAGATGACGTAATCGCGGCTGATATTCTCCTGCGGCTCATCGTTGGTGATCTTGACGAAAAGCTGGCGCGCCCACTGATCGGGCATGACCAGGGCGCACTCCGACACTCGCGTCTCTTTTTTGACGCGCCTGAGAACATGCGACAGCTTCGGCCCGTCGACGAACGGAAGCGTGAACGTGCCGCCGACCGTATTTTCAGGCAGTACGAAATCGCAGGTTTTATTTTTATTCAATACTTTTATGCTGTATCCGCCTATGTCAATAACAGCCACTATAACACCCGCTTTTTAATATTACTTTCAAAAAAAATTAATGTGTATGCGTTTCCTGCTTTAAGTTTTTACTTTATATATCGTCTTTTTCTAATCTTCAAAGGTCATCCGGTTTATTTCTTCGATCGTGCTCACGCCGTCCACGACGCGTTTCCATGCGGACTGGCGGAGAGTTGTCATTCCCTCCGAAACGGCCTGCTTCTTTATTTCGAGCGGAGAAGTCCTGCCGATGACCATCGCCTTGATCGTATCGGAAAGCGGCATGGTCTCGTAAATTCCGGTGCGCCCGGAGTAACCGGTATTATGGCAGAAACGGCAGCCTTCGCCCCTGAAAAACTTATTGTCTTTATACGCTTCAAAATCGCCCATCAGTTTGATCATTTCGCCGTCAGGCGTGTGCTCTTTACGGCAGCTGGCGCATATCTTGCGGATAAGCCTCTGCGACATTATGAGATTGAACGATGCGGCGAACTGGTAAGGATCGACGCCCATGTTAACGAGACGCCCTATGGCGTCGATGACGTTATTTGCGTGTATGGTGGATAATACCAGGTGCCCTGTCAGGGCGGCGTTTATTGCGATATTTGCGGTTTCAAAGTCGCGTATCTCGCCGACCATTATCTCGTCGGGATCCTGTCTGACAATCGAGCGAAGGCCGGAGGCGAACGTGAGGCCTTTTTTTTCGTTAACGTTTATCTGAACGATATCGGGGATCTGGTATTCCACGGGATCTTCGATGGTTATGAATTTATCTTCCGGCGTTTTAATGGCGCGTATGGCCGAATAAAGCGTGGTTGTCTTGCCCGAGCCGGTGGGGCCGGCGACCAGGATCATGCCGTAAGGCTTGAAAATATTCTTTTTGAACCTGACAAGGTCGTGATCGGGAAACCCGAGCCTGTTAAGGTCGAGCCCGAGGGCGTTCTGGTCGAGAACCCTTATTACGACGGTCTCGCCGAAAACCGAAGGCAGCACCGACACGCGAAAATCGATGGCGCGGTCGTCGATAAAGCGTTTGAACCGGCCGTCCTGCGGTATGCGTTTTTCGGAAATATCGAGGCTCGCCATATTTTTAAGGCGTGAAATAACGAAATTCTTCGATTTGACGTCGATGGTTTTTACTACGTAAAGCGCGCCGTCGATACGGTATTTGACTTTGAGCCCTTCGGGATACACTTCGAAATGTATGTCTGAGGCTTTTTTACGTATCGCCTTTAAAATAACCGAATCGACGGTCTTGACGATCGACGAATCGGACATGGTCTTTAAAAATTCGGCATCGGCCGCGGTATCGTCGGCGTCCTCGTTAACTACTTTAAGCAGCGGAGTGTCGTCGGTGTCTGAAAAGAGTGCGGTCTCGCTGAGTGAGGTTTCGATCATCAGGTTTATTATGCGGCTTATATCGCTTTTAACCGCGACGCACGCGGCCGTAGGAAAGCCGATAACCGATTCGATCTCTTCTATCCGTTCGACGTCGGACGGATCGTCGATGATGATAACGAGTTTGTCGCCTTCCATTTTATGCGGGATGAACTGGTAGCGCCTGACGATATTTATGTCGAATTTCGAAAATAGCGCGTCGTCGATCTTTTCGGTATTAAGGTCTACGAAATCGGCGTGGTGCTGAACGGCTATGGCCTTGTAAACCGCCAGCGGATAGACGATGTTGCGCTCGATGAGTATGTCTTTGAGGTTGCCGGGAACGCCCTTGAACTCGTCTATAATGCGCTCCAGGTCGGCCGCGGAAAGAGTGCCTTCGGATATGAGCACGTCTTCGAGGGTTCTCGCCCGCAGCGAAGAAAAATAAAATTTATAGGCCGCCTGCTCGCTTTCGACGGCGCCGAGCGCGATAAGTTCTTTTATGCCGTCCGCCGGAGTTTTCGAGACGAGCGCGTCGAAGCGCGCTTTATCGATTTTATTGCGGTTCTTAAGCTCGTATAATATCTTTTCCCAAACGGCCATGCAAGGCCTCCTTTTTAAGGTTGTGCTCAGCTGACTATCGTAGCCGCGGTGATCATCGGAAGCAGTATCGCGATTATTATGGTGCCGAAAACGGCAAGCACGAATATCAGTATCAGCGGCCCGAAAAGCGATTCGAAGGCAGTCGTGAGCGAGTCGAGCTCCTCGTCCATCGTATTGGAAATGTTGTTGAAAATTTCTGAAATGGTTCCGGACTCTTCGCCGGTTTTAATTAATCTGGGGATGATGCCGTCGGCGAAACCGCTTTTTTCGAAGGAAAAACTGATCGTATTTCCTTCTTTGATAAGTTTGACCGCGTGCCTGATTCTGGCGTTGAGCACGCCGTTGGTGACAACGTTCGAGCTGACCTCGAGGGCGTTGATAATATTGATGCCGGATTTGATCAAAAGTCCGCTCGTCCTGTAAAAGATAGAGTACATCGTTTTTTCGACGAAAGAGCTCACCAGCGGCACTTTAAGCGACAATCTGTCGCCCGCGTCTTTTCCGTCCGGCGTGCCGAGCCAGTTATAGAGGGTGAATGCGAAAGCGGCGGCGAGCAGGGCCAGCGGCAGGTAAAAAGAGCCGACGAAATCGCCTATGAAAAAAACCACCTGCGACACGGGCGGAAGCGACGCCCCCATTTCGCGGAACATTTTCGTGTAGATCGGAACTACGTTCAAAAAAAGATAAGCGACGCCGATAGTGCTTAAAACCAGTATGACGGCGGGATACGCGGCGGCCGCAAGCAGTTTTTTGAAAAGCGCCTGCTTTTTCTGATAATAATCGCTGAGGTTAGCGAGCACGCCGCAGAGGTTTCCGGAGGTTTCTCCGCTGGCGACCGATTTGACGTAAAGGTCTTCGAACACATCGGAATGGCGGGCCAGAGCGAGTGAAAATGAAATGCCGTGATCGACGGACGATTTGACGCCGGTAATGATGTCGGTGAAGTAATCCGACGCGGCGCGTTTTTCTGTGAGCACCGCCAGGGCCTCGTTAAGCGGCATGCCGGATTTAAGAAGCATCGCGACTACCCTGGAAAACTCGATGAGATATTTCGTGCGGTTGAATAAAAACCTTATCCGCCTGAAATTGCCGGCGCTGAAATAGCGGCCCAGGTCGAAGGGCACCTTTTCGATCTCGACGGCGAACATGTCCTGCTTTTTAAGCAGCGACACGACCGCTTCGGCTGAAGGCGCAGTGATATCGAGGCTTTCGATCTTTCCCGTCCGGGTCGACGCTTTGACTTTAAATTCCATGGTGTTTTTTCTTTTCCCGCTTGTCACGGCTCGCGTATTGACTTATTGCTTTACTGACTTATAGAAACTATTTAATTTCTGATTTTCATCTAAGGATATTCACCGTTTCATTATATAAAATTAAAGCCTTTTTTTCAAGTGGATTCCGTCGATTATTTTGAGGCTTTTATGGCGTAATGATAGGGATAAATTTCGGTTGAACAATCGATATTTTTAAATCCGGCTTTTTTCAGCGTAGCGGCGATCTCGGAAGGGCCCACCCTTTCGTACAGCGGAGGGCCATGCGGAGTATCTTCCGCCTTCCAGTCGATGAGGAGCATGGTACCGCCCTTCTTGAGAATGCGGTAAGTTTCTTCTAAAAACAGCCGCTGATCGGATAACTCGTGATACACGTTGATAAGGTAAACTATATCGGCGAATTCATCGCGCAGGAGAGTGTCGTTCTCTTCGGATTTGACGCAAAGCACGTTAGTGATGCCGCTGGCTTCGGCGTTTTCCTTGAATTTGCTGATCATTTCAAAACTTATGTCGACGCCGACGACGCGGGCTTTTTTGTATATTTTAGCCAGGGCGACCGCGAAGTATCCGGTGCCGACGCCTAGCTCGACTATGGTTTTGCCGTCCAGATCGCCGAAAACCCCGGCGAGCAGGTCAGGGTTCTGCCATTTAAGGCGCTCGGGATCATTGAGCTTACAGGCATGTTTATCGTCGAATTTTTTCGCCATATCCATCTCCGCTTTATTTTAAGTTAAACTATTAATAACTATACCGGCGCGTCATATGCCGTACATAAAGGCGAGCGCCAGATGCATTCGCGCGCGCCACGCGGCTTCGTTGTGCTGGGCGTCCTTGAATTCGCGGTATTTATAATTTTTAAAATCCGGGTAATTTTTGCGTATCTCGGCGTCGAGCATCCTTGAAGAGCGAAGCGCCGTGCGTCCCTCCAGAAGCCCCATGTCCATCCACAGCCTGTTGCGTGAATTGTCAAATCCTTTAGACATCGCCCAGGGTATTATCGAATAATTATCCCAGTAAAGCGCCGGCGATATGACGAACATGCCGCTGAAAACATCGGGATATTCGAGGCCCATGTAAAGCGACATCAGCCCGCCGAGCGACGAGCCGCCGACCGCCGTGTTCTGCGCGTCGGCGAGAGTGCGGAAATTTTCGTCTATGAACGGCTTGAGTTCTTCGACCACGAATCGGGCGTAATCCGATCCCAGCCCTCCGCCGCCTCGCTTTTCGTCGCGCATGGGCGCGTATTCGTCGAGGCGCGCTTCGGTGTTATAAATGCCCACGACTATTATTTCATTCATTTTTTTGAGTTTTACAAGGCGCTCGACAGCCTCGTCGACGCCCCAATCGACACCCTGAAACGAAAGACGCGCGTCGAAGAGGTTGTTTCCATCGTGCATATAAAGTGCGGGATATCGTTTGTTGCGGTTTTTCGGGTCGGCGTATCCTTCGGGCATCCAGACGATGACGTCGCGTGCCAACTCGAGGTATTTTGAATCGACGTTTTTATAAAGTTCATAATCGCCGATGAGATTGAGTTTGTAACTGTGAACAGCGGCGTTTTTAGGCAGCAGGTCCTTCCATGCCTCGACCTCGCACTCAAGGCGGCATTTCACTATGCTCTGCCCGCCGCATTCGAGGTTGATGAACCGGTTCGGAGTGTCGAAACCTTCGAACGATTTTTCGATCTTTTTAAAATCGCCCCTGATGAACTTGAACTCTATACGCTTAGCTTTGGGGATGTAAGCGTTGAACTCGTAAGTATAAGGCGCGGTCTTCGTCATAAGCGCCCTGTCGGGCTTCCAGGCGCCCAGCAGCCTGTGGTTGCCGCTGATATAGACTTTATCTTTCGCCGGCGTGTTCTTCGGTACTTTTACGATTATCTGCACGTTGTAGTTATCGACTTCGCAGATTCCCCTGCGGGGAAAAGCGAGTATGAAAACTAATGTCAGCAAAACGATAAGCGGGAACGACATAAGTACTCCTTTGTTGATTTTCTGTCTGAAATCTTTTATTTTCAGTTGATTTTAAAATAATGGACGCCGTTATTTTCCACGAGCTCCGCGAAACTATGCCCGCCCTTGAGCTTTATGGCAAAACCGGCCGGATCGAGGGAATATTTCTTCACAAGCACGATCGAAAACGATATCAGATTTTCGCGATATTCTCTTATGGCACAGGCTTTAAGCAGTCTGTATTTTTTTATTTTCTGCGGCGTGAGCAAAATCATGAAAATATAAAACGCCGTGGCGCCGTACAGAGCGAAAATCATATCTTCGGGCCTGCAAAAACGCATAGAAAAGAAAGCCGCGGCGCCGATAAGCCCGAAAACGATAAGGTTACGGGCGACGACGAAATCGTTGGCGCGTATGAAACTGGTTATGGATTCATACGACGCGATCTTTTCCGCGCTTTTATTTCTGATGCCTATCAGTTCAAAAACCGCACCGGAGAGCTCTTCGCCGGCACCTGACAACAGTTTTTTCAGCCCGTCGATGAAACCGCGGGCCTGCAGAGGCTCTTCAATCTCCGCCACGGCTGTTTTTATAAGCGATTCGATATGTTTGTTCATATAGCCTTTCAGCAGCCCTGATTCAAATTAAAGCGACAATATCTTTTTGACAAGTTTTTCGATCCCGCGGTTGACCGGCGCGATATTTTCCGCGAGCATATAAGCGGGGGTCGTGACCAGGAGATTATTTGGATCGAAGCATATTTCCTCGGCGGAGCAGTTGACGTGTTCGGCGCCCCATTTGTTGATGGCTGCCGCCGTGCCGGCATCGTTGCCGATTGTGATCTTCGCCTTGTTCGAGGCGAGCACGCGCGCGACGATCACCGGCGCGATGCAGATGGCGCCGATTGGCTTTTTAGCGGCGTGAAAATCGCGGATGATTTTTTCAATAACCGGATTCACCTTCGTGCCTTCGCCGCCGTTCATGCCGAAATCGCACAGGTTAAGCGCGGCTCCGAAACCGCCCGGAAATATTACGGCGTCGTAATCTTTCGGCGATATCCCGCCGGCATCGACGATCTCGCCGCGGGCGATACGGGCGGATTCTATCATCATATTTCTTTTCTCATGGCTTTCTTTCGATGACAGGTGGTCCATGACGCGCGACTGCGGGGTGTCGATGGACGCGCACTGGTATTTTGCGCCGCACGCGTCTATATTTAAAAGTGTGAGCGTCGCCTCGTGGACTTCCGAACCATCCAGTTTTCCGCATCCTGAAAGTATTACAGCTACTTTTTTCATTGAAACCTCCATCCGGCGAAGATCATTTTTTCTTTCTGCCGGGTTTGTAATTTTCGGTCTTTACGACCTTTGAACTTGTGTTATATTTGGTAATTTTAATTAAATATCCGTCGTCGTTATATTCGTATTCGAGCCTGGCGGCGTTAAATTCTTCGAAATCGATCACCCTGAGAGTGCCGTCGTAATCGTGTGACGAAAGCGTCAATATCTTTCCGCCATAACTCCTGATCCTGTAGTATCTTTTATTGCCGTCGAGTTCGGCTATTTCGTTAATGCCGCGGGGAAGTTTATCTGCGCCAATAGAGATATCTTCGTAATATCTGTCAGTCGACGAAAAGCATGTGCTGAGAATTATCAGCAAGATCAGAACCGAAAAAACTATTATGATTATTTTAATTATTTTTTTTTCCATCGGCGTTAATATACTATAAATAAAAGAATAAGTCAATTATTCTTTAAGATACGAACCGTTCAGAGATTATGCACGCTGAAGTTTTCACTGATACGCATAAATGATTTCGCCTTAATTTTAAGGTTTATTTACGCTTATTTATATTGCCGATAATCCTTTTTTTTGATATAATGAACCTTTCTGGACGAAAAAATAAGAAAGAGCATTTAAAACCGATGAAGATCGACGGAAATAAAATAAGACCCGAAATTTTTAAAATATCGGCAAAACTATCGGAGGCAGGCTTCGAAGCATATCTGGTGGGCGGCGCCGTCAGGGACATTATCTTCGGCAACGAGCCGAAAGATTACGATATACTGACCGATGCGAAATGCGTCGACATCTCGCGCATCTTCAGAAACGTCGTGCCATACGGCATGAAACACGGCACGGTCATCGTCGTCATGAATAAAACGCCTTACGACGTGACCTCTTATAACGAGGGCGATCCTGCCCCGGGCAGTCTTGAAAACGACCTGGCTATTCGCGATTTTACTATCAACGCCATGGCGTGCGACCTTAAGGAACTCGATCTGATAGACCTTTTCGGCGGCATGGAAGACTACTCGAAAAAAGAGATAAAATGCGTGATTTCGCCCGAGGCTCGATTCGCCAAAGACCCGCTCCGCATTTTGAGGGCGGTCCGCCAGGCGGCGAAATTCGGATTCGATATCGAGACCGGGACATTTGAAAAAGCCCGGGAAATGTCATCTTCAATACTCGCTTCCGCCCCCGAGCGTATCATGAGCGAATTGGTGAAACTTTTCGAAATAAAAAACGGCCGCGGCGAAAAATATCTGCGATATTTAACAGACATGAACGCGTGGCATGAAATTTTCCAAAAGTATTACCGGAGTCTGATACAGCCCGGCTGCGCCGAAAATTTTTTCGAGTTCGGAGCAGGATTTTACGATGCGTTCCGCGTAATCGCCGATAAAGGCTACGATATAAAACTCGCATTTCTTATAATTTTCAGCCTGTACCGCGTTTCGGGGAATAAAGTAACGGTTTATGAATTTAAGAAACTGATAAAGGCCCTGTTCGATCTTAAATTCTCCAGGCCCGATTTCGACAAAATTTCAGCGCTCGTATTTCTTACGTTTTACCGGCTTCATAACGATTCAGACGCGTCGACGGACTCCCGGCGCGAAGTAAAAGTTAGGGAAATGATGGCCGAACACAGAGAATTAACGAAACAAAAGATCGATATCCGCGAGATATTTCTTCTGGCGGGTACTTTTTACGAAGCCGTTTCCGAAATGGAAAACTCCCGGAAATATTTCGAAGCAATAAAAACCGCGGACGTGGTGATAAAAGAAAAAGACCCCGTCTACATCGAAGACCTCGCTATAAACGGAAACGACATAATGCCGCTGCTCGGCATCGGCGCTGGCGCGAAGATCGGCGAGGCGCTAAAATACGTCCAGCGCGCCGTTATAAAAGATAAAACTCTTAATTCAAAGGAAATTCTTAAAGAACTTATATTGAAAAAATTCAATACTGCATGACTGCGCGTCCGAAGACTAACCGCCCGGAGCATCGGTCTTATAATTTAGCGCCGGCATTCTGGAGCAGTTTTATTATATTTTCGTTCCCTTTTTCGGTCGCGAGCCTTAAAACCGTCCAACCGGCTTTGTTTTCGGCGTTCACGTCCGCGCCTCGCCTGACGAGAAGTTCCGCCATTTCAAAATTTCCCGAAGCTACGGCCTGTATAAGGGGGCTCACGCCGTTATTGTCGGAGGCGTTCACGTCCGCGCCGTGGTCGATGAGCAGTTTCGCGATTCCCGTGTCGTTCGAAACCGCGGTCAGGGTGAGTGCGCTCATGCCGAATATGGTCTGCTTTATATTTACGTCCATTCCTCTTTCTATCAAAAGTTTCACTATCTCGACGTGCCCCATTCGCGAAGCGTAAAAGAACGCCGTGTTTCCGAGACCGTCGACCGCGTTTATATTCGCGCCGTACTTGAGCAGAAGTTTGACGGCCTCGCTCTGCCCGGCCGAAGCGGCGATCATTAGCGCGCTCATTCCAACCGCGTTGTCCCTGGTGTCGACTTCGATGCCGTTCGAGACGAGCTGCCTGATAATGTCGCAGTTTCCATAAGAAGCCGCGTAAATGAAGGCCATTTTGGCCACGTCGCCGTCCGCGGCCGACTGCAGAAGGGAGTCGGATATCAAAGAATCGTGTGTGTTAATGCCCATTTTTAGCCTCCATAATTATTTGCTTCCTATGTTTTTATTTATGATTTTTATCGCGGGTACGGCAATTTTAATAACGTCACCCGCTGCCGTTTTCAGCTCTACATGCGCGTCGGCGATAACACCGCTCACTTTGTCGCCGTTTTTAGATATGACTTTATCATAGGGTTTCTGCGTATCATAAACCGAATAGGCCGCCACGATATCGGTGAACCTGAATCCTATGAAGCCGTGTTCCGTTTTAAGCGAAAGTTTTTCGCTGATTATTTCGCCCGTTATGACATCGCCGTTGCGCAGGATTATTTCGTCGCCTTTGACGCCCTGCCACGTCGGCGCTCCCGGCCGGCCGGCTGATCGAGCCGCCGCATTGACGCTTCCCGGCTCGACGACCAGCCCGCCGCTTTCCCCGCCGGAAACGATCGATTTAATTTTAGCTGCCTCCTCGGCCGATATAACGGGTTTGCGACCCGCAAAAAGCCTCTTCAGGCGTTCGAAAGACGTAAGGTCGGCCAGCTCGATATTCTTCGAATGTTTCATGACGAAAGCCAGAATGCCCAGCACGGCCCCTGTAATCACGAGCATAAACAGCACGAACGTGAGTCTGGATATTCCTTTTTTATTTCTCGCGTATGAATTAAAATTAAAAGCCATATGCCTCATCCGTCATTTTATTGTTTTCCAGCGCCGTCGGCGCTTCGAGCCGTTCAAGCAAGCCTTCCGGCGACCCTTTCGAGTTCGCTCTCGGCCTCTTCCACAAGTTTTTCAATAATTTCTTTCATGGGCCTTATCTCGTCGATGAGTCCGACGCTCTGCCCGGCCATTAGTGAACCGTATTCGACGTCACCGTCCACCGCGGCGCGCCTGAGCGAGCCGGTCCAGAAATTCTCGACTTCGAATTGCGCCTTTTCACGGGTTATGGAGCCTTCGGCCAGCTCGCCGAGCAGCTTTAACTGGAGCTTCCCGAATTCTTCATGGCCGCGGTTGCGAATCGCGCGTACCGCCACCACAGGCAGTTTAGAATCATATTGCGGCGTGGCCACTGCATGACGCGCGCGCGCCTTGAGAAATGCCTTTTTAAAATTATCGTGCGCCGTGCATTCCTCGCTCATGACAAAACGCGTCCCCAACTGACATCCGGCCGCGCCCATAAGCATAAGATGCGCCATCATAGAGCCTCTAGCTATACCACCTCCGACGAATATCGGGACGCTCGTCCCGAATTCAAAAAGTACCTGCTGCAGGAGTATGGTCAGAGAGACGTGCCCTATATGGCCGCCCGCTTCGCTGCCTTCGAGTATCAGAGCGTCGATGCCGTATTTTATCTGCTGTTCGGCGATCGACTCCTCGGCCGCGAACGACATGGTCTTTTTTCCGGACTTCTTCATGCGCTCTATTTCGGACCTGCGCGGTATGCCGCCGGCAAAAACCACGAAAGGCGCCTTTTTAGATAACAGCATCTCGTACTGCGATTTATAGTTCGGAGCAATGGTGACAAGATTCACGGCGAAGGGCGCCCTCATATTTTGGATGCAGCGGTCGATTTCACGTTCGAAAACATCCGGAGGCATATTGCCGCCCGCGAGCACCGCGAACGCCCCGTTCTCCGAAACGGCCCGCATCAGTTCGAAATTGCTTATCCAGGTCATGCCGCCCGATATGACGGGATATTTGACCCCCAGGAATTCCGCTCCCCTGCGTGCAAGTTTTTCAAAATACATTCAAGCCCTCCAGCTCACAGATAGCATTTCATTTCCTGGCCGATGACGCCGGCATAAAGTTCTATATAAGGCTTTATGGAGCTCGAGTTGATCTTTCTGAAAAGGACCTCCTCGATCTGGAAAAACCCCACGGATTCTTTCATTTCAACGGTGATCCTGACCGGCCGGCTCTCGCCCCTGCTTATTTTAACCGTTTCGACCGCCGCCGATGAGTATTTATGGATATCGCCGACCTTCGCGTCGGGATGAAGCATCATTGGTATCCGGGCGCGTCCTTTTTCCATGTCGCAGCCGTCGGCCACGAGTATCACGCCGGCTTCGAGAGAATAAACCTTCTGCGTGGCCATGTGCCCGACGACGCATTCGGTTATCATCGCTTTTGCCACCACTTTTTTACGCATGTCATCAGGGTAGATCTGCCCTAAAATGCGGTCCAGGATATTTCCGGCGAGTAAAGCGCCCATCTGCTCGTGGTTCTCGCGGCCGATGCTCATGCCGATATCGTGTATGAACCCCGCTATCAGGACCACTATCATGCTGTCTTCGAAATCGCCGCCGGCGTCTTTTTCCACGTTGAGGATTATGCCCGCATCTTTCAAAAGAGAGAGCATTTTGAGGGCATTAATGGCTACCTTGCGCATATGAACGGGACCGTGATCGTTGAATTCGAGCCTTTTTATAGAAACCGCGTTCGCGTAGTCCTGCAGCTGTTGTAACTCGTCGTCGGCGACTATTATCTCCGCCGCCTTATGCACCCTGCCCGACACCATGCCGAGTATTTTCGCGTCAAGCGACACTTCTTTAGCTGATTTCATTATTTATCCTTTCCTTTCCGTACCGACTGAATTATAAAATAAATTCCAACCGTTGTCAAAGCAAATAAAAACTCTCCCGGAGAAGATTTCACTCTATTTTATCGCCGTGGTGAGATCGAATATCGGCAGGAACATCGCGATGGAAATAAAGCCTATAAAAAGACCCATGGTAATTATCAGCGCGGGCTCTATAAGCGATATTATTCCGTCGATGGATATTTCGACCTCGTATTCGAAGAAATCTGAAGCCTTTATAAGCAGTTTCGGCAGCGTTCCTGTTTTTTCGCCGGTCTGGATCATTTTGGTAACGATAGCCGGGAACTCCTGCTTACCCTTCAGGATGTCGTAAAGAGTAAGACCTTGCGAAACGCCGCCTTTGAGTGACATCACTACCCTTTTAAGCACGGTGTTTTCAACTATATTTTCGCAGACCTCGAGGCTCCTTATTATCGGAACGCCGCTGTTGAGAAGAGTTGCGAGCGTCCTTATAAACCTGGCGACCGTTGCCTTCGATATAAGGTCGCCGAATATAGGCATTTTGAGAAGAAACGAATCGTATGACGCCCTCGCTCTTTCGTTAGTATTGATAAGCCACCTGAAAGCGAAAACGGAAGCAATAATGGCGGTAATTATCAGAAGATAATGGTTCTGCATGAATTCGCTGGCCTTCATGAGCAGTACGGTAGGCGCCGGAAGCGCCGCTTTTGATTTCGCGAAGACCTTGGTGAATTTCGGAAAGACGTAAGCTACCAGAAAAAATATGACGCTCGCGGCGATCGCGCTGAGCGTCAGCGGATATATCATGGCCGACTTGACCTTGGAGCGGATTTTGGTGTCGCGCTCGGAAAATTTGGCGATGCGCTCCAGAACTTCGTCAAGCCCCGCGCCGGTTTCACCGGCCTTTATCATATTGGCGGCGACGTCGTCGAAAACCTGCGGATGGCGTGAAACGGCTTCAAAAAAAGTCTGACCCGTCGCGATGCGGGTCTTGATATCGACGATAACGCTTTTCAAATGCGGATTCTGCGTCTGATCGACAAGCGATTCAAGGCTTTCGATGAGCGTGACGCCAGCCGATATCAGCGTAGAAAGCTGTATGTAAAAATAAGTGATCTCCTTCTGCGAGATCCTTCCGAACATGGCGCCGAAAAGAGTAAAGTAAGGCTTTATCTTCTTCTTCACTTCGCGGATTTCCACTACATAAAGGCCCTTTTCGATCAGGGAGTCGATCAGCGCCTCTTCGCTCGCCGCCTCGGCGAACGAAGTCTGCACCTTGTTTTCACGATCGGAGGCCTTGTATTCATATAACGGCATAACTCACCCGCTTTAAAATTTAATTTATATTATAATCAAGTAAGCGTTTATGGCCTGCTCTTTTCCCTTTACGAAAAAAGGCGGAAGCGGCTCGCAACGAAACCTGTCTTTCACCAGGTTATAAACGCTTTCGTTTATGACTATTTCATTGTAGCCGGCCTTCGCCTGAAGGCGCGCGGCCAGATTAACCGTGTCGCCTATCGCGGTATATTCCATACGGTCGAGCGAGCCGACGTTTCCGACTATGGCTTCGCCCGTATTGATGCCAATGCTGAAACTCACTTCCACGCCGAATTCGCTCCTGTATTCGTCAGCCATTCGTTTGACCGTTTCTATGATCTCGACGGCGGTCATGACCGAACGCACGGGATCGTCGTCGTGTTTCATGGGAGCGCCGAAGAAAGCCATCACGGCGTCTCCTATAAATTTATCGAGCGTGCCGTCGTGCTTGAATATTATCTGCGTGATCTCCGAAAATGTTTTGTTAAGCATCGAAAAGACTTCCTCAACCTTGAGCTGCTCGGACATTTTAGTGAAATTCTTGATGTCGGCGAACATGACGCTGATCTCGCGCTTTTCTCCGTCGAGTTTGAGTTCGCCGGAAGTCTGCGTGAGCTGGTCGATAAGGTTCGGTGAAAGGTAGCGCTCCATATTGTTGCGGATGCTTCTTTCGCGCTTGATCGCCATTATAAGCTTGGTATTTTCAACGGCCACGGAAACGGCGCTGGCAAAGTTTTTCAGAAATTCGGCGTCCGATTCGTCGAACGGCTGCGCCGCGTCTTTTTCAAGATAAAACGACCCCTGCAGGCCCTGCTGCGAGACCAGGGGTATGCACAATATCGACTTCGCACTCAGGGCCACCACGCTTTCCGCGGATGCGAAACGCTCGTCCATGAGGCTGTTTTTGATAAGGACCGGACCGGGGTTATTTTTCATGTAGGCGAGTATCGATTTCGACACCAGGTTTTCGTCGACCTTGAGGTCGCTCAAACTCATCTTGCGCGCCACGTAGGGAACGAATCTGTCCGACTTTTTTTCGTAAAGCAGGACCAGGCCTCTGTCCACTTTTTTTATCTGGTGTACCAGGTCGAGTGCTATATTAAGAAGCTGCTTGAGGTTGAGTATTTCAGAGATGGATTTCGTAAGTTCGAAAAGTATTTTCATTTCAGAGTTGATCCGGGCGTTGTCGCTGGCGTAGGAGTTCACCATCTCGGTAAGTCTGGTCTGAAACCTGGCGGTCTCCTCGCGGAAGTTGCGTTCGTTAGTTTTTTCGTTGAAGTCCTTAAGAAGTTCGCCCACTTTAACGGAAAATTCGTTCAGAACGAGATTCTGTGCCGCCGCCTTCTCGCTGGTGTATTCGCTGATCTCGCTTTTGTTGACGATTATCGACTGCAGAAGTTCCTCGTCGTTGAATTCAACCAGCACGTCGCCGATCCTGACGACGTCGTAGTTGGCTATGGCGCTTTCTCTGATCTTTTTTCCGTTGAGCCATGTGCCGTTCGTCGACTGGTTGTCGGAAACCCGCCAAGAGCCGTCCCGGAAAAAAAGCCTGGCGTGAAGCCTTGATGCGATAGTGGATTTTACCATGACGGAGCATTCGGGACTGCGGCCCAGAGTGTACTCTTTGGTTTCATCGAGTTCGACGGTGTTGAATTCCCTGTTGCTGTTCACTATGGTAATGTTCACTCAAATCACCTTTTTATTTAATATTCAGCCATTTTCGATCGTCGGTCAGTTCAAGTATAAGCGCTGGAGTTTTAAGACTTTTCGCCTTGCTGTTCTCGATTACGGCGCCCTGTATCTCAATGGAGTATTTTCCCGAAGGCATCGACAAAAACCTCGGGTCGAATTTCAATACGCCCAGATTCAGGCGCGTTTCCTGTATCGGAAAACTCTGTTCGGAAACGTTGGCGCCGGTGTTGAAATACCCTATAACGTTGTACGACGCAATGCCGAGCGAAGTAACGGCCTTGTCCCAGGAAAGCGTCTGGTTGTCTTCGTCGAAACGCGAGCTGGCCGGCTCTTTTATTTTTTTGTAAAGCGCGTCCGTGCGCTGTACGTAAAAATTGAAAATCTCGGAGAACGCTCCTTCGACTGGGGGGACCTTATTCGCTAAAATCGGCTTTACTCTTAAAGTGTGGGAACCGGAAGAAACGTTTTCATTGATTCCGTAACTCGCGCTCGTCGTGTAATTTCGATTTTCGGCGTGCGACATTATGACCCCGTCCAGTTCGACCATATAGCTCGCGACCGGAAGTTTTTCGACCAGCACCGGTTGCCATCTTATGATATTGTTATAAGCGTCGAAGTTCAACTGCGTTATTTTCCCGAGTTCGCTCGACTCTTCACCGACGCGCGTGTCAAAAACATAGAGCTCGGAATACGGTCCGGTTAATTCCGGCGTAACATTGGCTAGAACGGCCTTTACGGCTACCTCGTGAGTGCCCTGACTAAGATAGTCGGAGGAAAATTCAGGCCGTATATACAGGTCCGGGCGTTCCGTGCCGTCCACTTTGACCCTGTAATAGCATATCTGATCGCTTATGACGACCGGCAGCCACCTGACGATCTTGCGCGAATGAACATAAGCGAGCCCGGAAACCTGAGGAACGTTCGTGTCGACGAAAATTTCGAGAGGATCTGAATACGGTCCGCTCAATTCGGGGTTATAATTCTGCAAAAGCGCCTGGATCATAATTTCGTGCGTGCCGCTGGGAACTGCCGCGGCGTTGTATTCGTTCTTGCCGAGCACATTGTACTTGGCCTCATCGTCTATTTTGATCCTGTAAACGCAGGGCTGGTCGTCGGCGTAAACACTGTCCCAGTTTATTAATTTAGATGTCGGATTAAATTTGAGGCCGCCCACTTTCGCGATCTCGGGAAGCTCGCCGACCGGCAGCCATATAGGCGAAGATTTCAAACTCTGATTGAAACCGTCGAAAGCGGTTACCTCCAGGATGCAGTTCGAGGAATCCGAAGGCAGTTTGCTTTTGACCGTGGCAAGGGCCACCGAATCAGTCGAAACGACATCGAGTATTTTAGTGTAAACGCTTCCGCCCGGCCGGCTGTAATTGGCGTAAATTTTGTAAACGTAGTTTGACACCGGCTGCGCCAGAGACCATTTCAGTTCGTCGGCCAGAGGCTCGTAACCAAAATTCTCCGGATACGGGATGGATTCGTAGGGGCGGTTATCGTCTTCGAGCTCGAAAAGATATTCGGCGCTCCAGGGGCCTTCGTCGAGGACCGTTATCTGTATGTCGGACGAATCGATCATAACGGTCTGCACCCTTAGTTTGTGGCTTCCTTTGACCATTCCCGGAGGAATGCCATAGCAGGCAGGCTTCGTTATATAAATGCCGCCGATGTCGTCGTCGAACATGACGCGGTAACTATACATGTCGCCCGCTTCGCCGTAAGGGGACCAGCTGACATAGCCGGAACTCATGAATATGTCGACGATCAGGACCAGGGGCAAAGTAGAAACCGACTTTATATTGAAACGCAATATATCCGAAAGCGGACCGAAATCGAGCGGATGAGAGCTTCCGGCGATCTTCGCCTGTACCTGTACGGTCCGCCAGCCGGTCAGGAACATGGCGACCGAAAACTCGGGCTTCGGAACGTAATACTGAATGAGGCTGCCGTCGATCCTGACGGCGTATTCTATCTGTCGGCCCTCGAGCGTGACCGGTTTCCACTTTATGACCTTGTCGACCGAGTAATAGAACAACCCCGCCGGCTTGGTTATAGACGCCTGGTCGTGAAGATTTATCGTATATTCGGCCGACGCGTCTTCGGAATTGGCGTATCCGGCGGCGATCGCGACGGCTCTGATGGTGGTAGTAATGGCGATTTCTATCGTGCCTGTGAATTTAGGACTTTCAAGCGTCGGAACGGTGTGGTCGAGGGTATAAAAAATTTCGGCGCCGGGAGTGTCGCAGGTCAATAACACTTCCAGTGTGGTATCGTAAATGCCCGATTCATAATTGAAACGCGGCGCGGAGGCTGCGGTCGTCGATAACTGTATTTCGTAAGTGCCGGAAACGGCGTCGGAATTCACATAGCCGCTTTTAACCGCAAAAGCTTTTATAGTGACGGCCCTCCAGGCGACCAGCGGCCCGGAGTATAAAATGGAATTGAGATTCGGCTCGGTTCCGTCAAGCGTGTAATATATGGAAGCGCCAGGCGTCGCGACGGTTAGAGCGACCTCGCGGGTGGAGTTGTACACGCCGGGCGTGATGCTGAAAACAGGCGTCGCGACCTTGAGAGGAACGTCGACGATCTCGTAAGTGCCGGAAGTTATTTCGGAATTTATAAATCCCTGCTTTACGGCGACGGCCTTTAAGAACGCCGTTTCGGAAAGCGTAACGGGATTCGTATCGCCGTATAGAATAGACGTTTCCGGCGCAGGCGGGCTGGAACCGGTCGTGTAATATATGTCCGCTCCGGCCGTGGCGGTGCTCATCTTAATCCGCTCGCCGGGCGCGTAAGTTCCGGGCGGCGGGTCGAAAACGGGGGCCGCGGCCGTCTGGGGCGGAACAACTATATTGAGCGTGTACGAAGCGGAAACGATATCAGACTCTACCATTTCGGTTTTTACGGCCATAGCCGAAATTTTCAGCGTGCCGGAAACCTCTATGGGAGACTGATATAGAGCGCTCGAAGAATTCGGCGTTTTGCCGTCAAGCGTGTAGTAGATCTTCGCGCCCCCGGTCGCGCACGATACGGAAACCTCCAGCGTCCTGTCATAAGTTCCGCCGGCGGGAGTCAATACGGGGTCGGCGACCTTTTCGAGAGGCACGATGCCGTCGATAATGGATTTAATGCTCTCGGGGGCCGTATTCGAATCGACGGCCGTTTTATTTATGACGACCGATTCGGCGAGCCCTTTCGATTTTATTTCCGCCAGAGCAGCGGCAGAACCCGCGGCGTAAACGAACGATCTCAGCGCTTCGCTCGCCTCGATGAAATTTCTCGGCGGAGGAAGGATCACGTTTTTAACGGACGCATCGAGCGCATCGGCGCTCAAGACGTAAATAACGGTTCTGGCGGACTTCGCGAGTTCGGCAACGTTGAGAAGTCCCCCTGAACCGTTCACTATCATGGCTTGCGATATATTTTTTATTTCGTCGTAATTTTTCGTGATGACCGTTTCGCCGCTGTAGACGCTGAGATCTATAAAAGCCGGGGGGGCGATATTCTTCTCGGTGGAAAAAAGTGCTAGCGCCGTCGAGAAATCGTTTATTTCTATATTTTTTACGCTTACGCTCTTCAAACCCGAAGGAATTTCAGAGTATTTCGGGATCCGGCCGATGAGGTTGCGGTATAAAAAACGGCCTGTCGAATTTTCTTTGACGGTGAGCATTATGAACGAATCTTTTTCGGCCGGCGCGAAGCGGAGCGAAAATTTATCGTCCGAGATGGCCGCCGCTACAAGTTCGTTGTTGAGATAACGGTCGGTCGCTACCAGAGAGTATCTGCCGGAAGTGAAATCCGACGCCCGCATCGCGGGGGCGCCGGCCGGCGAACCGCTCTGGTGGGCCTGCGGAATCGCGCCCTCGAAGTAAAAAAAACTTTCATAGTTCACGCCGGGCGCCGAAGCGGAGCTTCCTCCTCCGCCCCCGCCGCCGCAGCCGTTTAAAATGACGAGCGCTGATATTAAAACCGATATGGCAAATAACACGCGGTTGTATAAAGGCACTTTTACTTTCTCCTGCGTTATTTTTCCGCCAATATGACGATAGAGCGGGGGCGCACTTTAATGCTGCCTTCGACGCGCGCCGGCATTTCGTCGTCCGCGAATATGTCCTTTCCGCTTTTTTCGAAGGTATCGGCCTTGAGGCGCCAGTGCATTTTAGGGCGCGCGGGAGGCAGTTCGAAAATGAGCGGCTGCGAAAACGCGTTGATGGCGATGTAAAACCTTTTATCGTAATTTTTGATCGAAGTGATCTTTGAAAGCCCGTTGATCGTGAACGCCAGCGAATGCGAAATGTTCGACCAGTCGGGCTGATTCAATTTAACGCCGTGCCAGTCGATAAATTTCGCCGAAATCTCGGGGTTGTGGGCGTCGCTTTTATTAAGGAAAGTTTCAAGACAGAATATAGGATTTTCCCTTCTGAACGCGATTATTTTTTTGAAATAGTCGAAGACCTCACGATATTTTTCGATAAAATCCCAGTCGAACCATGAAAGTTTGTTGTCCTGACAGTAGCAGTTATTGTTGCCCCTCTGGGTCCGGTAAAACTCGTCGCCGCCGAGTATCATGGGCGTTCCCTGCGATATCATCAGAAGCGTCACAAAATTTTTCGCCTGCCGGATACGGGTGCGGTTTATTTCTATATCGCCCGTTTCGCCTTCCGCGCCGTAATTATAGCTGCGGTTGTCATCGGTCCCGTCGGCGTTGTATTCGCCGTTCTCAAAATTGTTTTTATTGTTGTAGGTGACCAGGTCCCTGAGGGTAAAACCGTCGTGAGAAGTGATGAAATTGATGCTGTGGTAGGGGGCGCGGCCGTTGCCGTAAAGATCGGGGCTTCCGCAGATGCGCGTAGCCAGGGCCGAAACGAAGCCATCGTCGCCCTTCATGAAACTCCTTATATCGTCTCTGAATTTTCCGTTCCACTCGGCCCAGCCCGGAGGAAATTCGCCGACCTTGTAGCAGCCCGCGGCGTCCCAGCCTTCGGCGATAAGTTTGGTGCCGGCAAGGATCGGGTCTTCTTCGATGTCGCGCAGAAGGCTGTTTACGCCGATCCAGGCGCCGCTGGCGTCGCGGCCGAGTATGGCGGCCAGATCGAAGCGAAAACCGTCGACGTGCATTTCGGAAACGAAATAACGGAGGCTGTCAAGTATCATCTGCTTGACCGCGGAGTGGTTGCAGTTAAGGGTATTGCCGCATCCGGAATAATTCTTATAGAACCTGTTAGCGTCGAGATGGTAGTAAAGGCGGTTATCTATGCCCCGGAAAGCCACGCTGGGGCCGACTTCGTTACCCTCGCCCGTATGGTTGTACACCACGTCGAGAATGACCTCGATGTCCGCGTAGTGCAGCTGTCTGACCATGTCCTTAAATTCCACGACTACCCCGCCGGGTTCTTTAGAAGATGAATACAGTGAGTTCAGCGCGAAAAAAGACAGGGAATTATAGCCCCAGTAATTTTTAAGGCGCTCGCCGGTTTTCGGATTGACGCGGATTATCTCGTCCTCGTTGAATTCATGCACCGGCAGGAACTCTATGGCCGTAATGCCGAGTTCCCTGAAATATGGTATTTTTTCAGCGATACCGGCGAAAGTACCGCGTGAAGCGACCCGCGAAGACTGGTGCATCGTCGTGCCGCGGGCGTGGGTTTCATAAATGATGGTTTTATTCAGGGGGATACGCGGATGATGGTCGTCCTGCCAGTCGTAATGAGAATCGTCGACCAGGACGCATTTCATTCCGGGACCGGAATTATCGACCGGTGATGGATAAAGGTCGACGTCTTTTTTCTGCGCCTTGTCGTATCCGTAGGCTGCGTCGAAATGCCAGCGGTTATCAAAACTGACCAGAGCCCTCGCATAAGGGTCGATCAAAAGTTTGTTGCGGTTGAAACGGTCGCCCGTCTTTTCAGGCGAGTACTCGCCGCTGAACCTATAGGCGTAGCAGAGTAAGCTGAAATCAAGGCCTATAATGTGTATATGCCAGATATCGCCGGTTTTGTTTTTTTTAGGGTTTAATTCGAATGATACGAATGGAGAACCCAGATCGTTCAGCTTATAAAACTCAAGCGTCACGCCCTGAGAATTTTTGGATAAGACGGCGAAATTCAATCCGCCTTTTTTGTCGAACGAACTCCCTAAGGGATATGGCCTTCCTTTTAATGATTTATATTCCTGCATTATCCATTATTTTTCTACTTCTTTAATAGCTACGTTAATGTGCAGCAATCCGAACTGAGTTTGAAAAGGTATTAAAATAGCCGGAACGTCGGATTCTGGTATCTGTATCTCGCGCCCCATGAATAAAGTCGGCGGAGAAAAATCGACCGTGTAGCCCGAGTCGACAAGAAGCGCTATGGCCCTTCCGGTGACCATGTT
>MGFH01000156.1 GCA_001791795.1 Candidatus Wallbacteria bacterium GWC2_49_35 | reverse complement strand
CCTTAACTCTCCACTCTCCGTTCTCAACTCTCCACTGTTTACCGAAGCTTATCCGCATATCAAAAACTTGTCGAACCAGCTTATAACGTTGTCCCACAGCATATACCAATCCTGCTCCGGCACCTGATGCCCCGCGCCGTCGAATTCGATATACATTTCGCGCTCCGGAATTACCGAATAATATTTTTTAAGTTCCGCATGAAACTCACGCGCCGGCCCTGGCGGGACGACTTCGTCCGCTCCGCCCGTCTGGGAAAGGACCGCGCATGGGAAAAACTCGGCCGCCCTCAGCGCGGGGGATTTATCATAAAACGCCTTCCAGCTGGGAGTTCCGAGTATCGGCACGGCCGCTTTTATGCGCCTGTCGCGAATGGCGGCGGCATAAGCGATATGGGCGCCCATCGAAATTCCGCATACGCCGATCTTATTCGCGCAAACGCCGTGGTTGGCTATAAGATCGTCGATTATAAGGCTTATTTCATCGGCGCAATGGTCTATCGCGACATACAATTCCTTTTCAAAATTTTGCGTTCCGTAAACGCCGAAGCGCCTGTCGAAATCGGGATAGCGCCTTTCGCCGTGACCGTAATTATCTACGCCTACCGCCAGCATTCCGGCGTTGGCGAAGCTGATGAGTTCCTTTTCGTTTTCTTCCTTGCACACGCCCAGACCGTGATAAAAGATCACGACGCCATTTTTGGACGCGGCCGCCCTGTTTTCTTTGTAAACCAGCATCACGGGCGCTCCGCCAGCTTTTAACTTTTCGATCTTTACCGATTCGCTGTTGTAACTGTAAGTGATATATACCAGCCCCTTCTATATTTTTCGGGAATTTTCAATTTATTTCGCCAGGTTTTCAAGCCAATCCGTCTGATATTTTTCATACGAAGAATAAAAATTTTCCGTAAATATCTGTGACATGGATTTTCCCTGAGAAAACTCGGGCAGGATATCCACCAGCTGTGACTGACCGATCTTTTCGATCAAAAAAGCCGTGAATGAAAGCGACTGATCGTAAGCCAGCACCACCGAAGATTCCGGCGATATGCCCATGAACGAGCCTTCAAGGCTTTTCATGTCGAAGATCTGCTTTCTGGATATCTGCTTTTTAAGGTTCGCGATCTGCTTTTCGCTCAAACCTTCGCCTTCGAGCGTCTGCGCGAAACCTTCATTAAGCCATACAGGGCAATAACCGCGCGTAAGATTGAATATCACCGCATGCGTATATTCGTGAAGTATCAGACGCTTCAACTCGTCAGCGCTCGTAAGAATGTCGTTGAGCGGAAGCCTGATTTTTCCGTCGTAAAGCCCCGCCACCCAAACGGGCGAATCTGAGGCCTGCTTGAACTGGCTCTTCGAATAAATAATGACCTGGGTCGGCGCCTCCGGATAATGATTGAAATAAGAGCCGACCTCATTATAAGCTTCTTCTAAAAACTGCGATACCTTATCGACCTTAACGTCGTTACGCTTTTCGCCGTCGAACTGTATCTTGAAGTGATAAAGACTCTGCGACTGGAAATTCGATTCGACCTTCGACTCTTTTTTTACCTTGGCCAGAAGTTCCGACGCGGCTTTGCCGTATTCGCCGCTCTTGCCATATTTGACCGCGGCCTCCAGGTTTTCGACGGCCTCGTCGAACTTGCCCTGCGTATAGCAGATCCTTCCTTTTAAATAATAAGCTTCAGCGCTTTTGAAATTCTCTGCAGCGGGGTCTAAGACCACTATCGCTTCGTCGAAGAAACCGCGTTTGAAGTAAACCATGCCAAGATTCACGCGGATGTTCAGCTCGTCGTTTTTTTCAAATTTACCTGCGTTAAGAGCTTTGTCGAGTATATTGCCCGCCTCTTCGTAGCGCGCGTTGTTCGACAGGAAAACCCCGTAGTTCATGAAAATATTGTACGGCGCGTCTTCGAGGTCCGAGCCTTTTTGATATAATTCCTCGGCAAGGCGCGGGTCGGATTTCGACACCGCAACGGCGTAACTGTTGATGGTCAGCGCCAGATTGTTTTTTATAGTTTTATTAGACGGATCCATCGCGGCCGCCTCTTCGAATTTCGTGACCGCCGCTTCATAATCGCGGGCCGCTACAAGTTTTAACGCCTCTTCGTTCAGCGACACCGCGCCCGCGCGGTCTGATGCCTCGCCGCCGCTTTGCGCAACGGCCGTTCCGGATGGCATTATCAAATAAAAAACGGCCAGCGTGGCCAATAAGCCGTAAAATAAACGTCTTTTAGTAAATCGCATAGAATATCACCACTTTTCAGGTTATATAATTGTATAAAAAAAACAATCGGTTTCCGGCGCCCGGCCGGCTTGCGATAAAGAATTGCCCGTGGTAGACATCATTAAGTATCTGACTCTTAAGAAACAGCCAAGTTGAAGAGTTTTTATGACTTGATATCGATCAAATTGCCGCGGTTCGGATCTTTCACTTCGGCGGCGTCCTTTTTTTTTTCGCTTTCCTGACGCTCGTCTTTTTTATTATCGCCGCCATGGCGGCCTCTCTCGCGCTTCTGCTCATCGATGGTGTTGAACGAGGCATTCTCGAAATTCTGGACGGTCTCTTTTTTTTCGTCCTGCTCCTTCTGGATCGTCGCGCCGAAACGCGCCTGACCGTCCTGCTGGAGCTTATCTTTCTCTGCGTTCTTGGCCTGATCGCCCTCTTTCATAACGTTCACCTGCATGTCTATCGGCCTGATCGTCATGTCTGCACCTCCGTACGGGTTAAATCGCCCTCATATCGGCAATATCCTGATATCGCCGTCTGATATGCCTATGGCAGAGCATTTTATCGTGTCTTTAATGTCGTATTTGAAATGTTTTCTGATGGTTATGAAAACTCCGGGATAGAAGGCGTTGAGCGCTACCACTTTGCCTTTCTGGCTGCTGACGATCTCGTTGCACAGCATGGTTTTCTGTTCGTTGAGTTCGGCCAGCTTGGCGTTCAGCGTTTCTTTCGTGGCGATGCTCTTCTGCAGAATCTGCTCCTGGGCTGCGGAAAACTTCTGAGGATTTTTAAATTTCAAATTGTTCAATGTGTCTATGGATATGACTATTTTTTGTATATATTCGGTGGTCTGGTTCACTTCAGCGTCGATGCGGATAATTTCCTGCTCTTTCAATATTTCGACGCCGACGTCGATCTGCGTTCTGGTGCCGGCCGGCGCGCCAATGGTCTGGGCCTCGACGTATTCCGAAGCGAATATCCGCCCGCCGACGATAGCGGCTTTTTTACCTTTTACGACAACCTGCTTTCCCGACGTGACGTTCGAATGCATGATATTGTTTTCGACGATGATTTCGTCGTCGGAATAAATGACTCCGCCCTGAATGAATTTAGCGCCTATTTTACCGCCGGCCTTTATAGAGCCGCTGTCCTTGCCGATGAACCCCCCGGCGAGTATGACGTTGCCCTTAGCTTCCAGGACGGCCGCGTTGACAGTTTTCTTTATTTCGATATTGCCTTCGGACTTTACGATAAATCCGTCTAAAACCGTGCCATGGACGATGACCGAACCGTTGAATTCGATATTTCCGGTAGAATAGTCCACGTCGCCTTTCACTTCGAACAACGGCACCACGGAAGGAATTTCATTCTTAATTATCAGCTGGCCGCTGATGATGGCCTGAAAAAAGACGCCGTCGGCGGTTATATCGACGTTCTTTCCCTTGACCATTTTCGCGACCCTTGGAATTTTCGCCGTTATAGGCTCGTTGAAAACGTTGTATCCGTCGACGCCGGGAACGGACTCGATCTTTTCGCCGATCGTTTCGCCGGCGTTGACCGTATTGATCTTTAAAATTTTATGATAATCGACGTTGCCCTTGTCATCGATTTCGATCTCGATCTTTTTCGATTCGGTTTCAAAGTACCATTTAATATAGCCGTCCTCGCCTGCCATGGGCTGCTTTCCACAGGCCACGACAACCGGATCGCCGTATTTTTTCGAGCTGATCAAATTATTTATGGCCGCGTAATCGGGAGCGACCTTGATGTTGCTGTTTGAAAGGGCAGTCTGGATTCTGGCGACGGATAATTCTTCGCCGCCGTTGAAAGGCGGTTCACACACGGCGGAAGCGGTCATCCTCGTTTTGTCGATGACGATCTTGACTTCGCAGTCGCGCATGAGTTTGAAGTTTCCGGGGATCGAAGCGGGGGTGCAAATTTTGATGGGAGTTCCGTGATAAGCGGGCATGACGGCCTGTTTTATGGCGTCGCTTTCGTACTGCTTAAGGCCTGCTTTTTTTAATTCTTCAATAATTCTGTCGGGTTTTATATGCCTTCCGGCGCCCTGAGGGCCGGTAACAACTATGTAAAGACATTCTTCTATAAGCGAAAGCCTGTAAAACGCGTCTACCGGCGGTTCTTTGGTCTGCTCTGATTCGGCGCGGGGCTTTTCAGGCGCGACGTTTTTTTCCACGGTTTCCGGTTCAGGCACGCCGGCGGTTTCAACGGCTGGCGAATCTTTCTGAAACAGAAGTTTCAGCTCGACCTTGAAAGGCTTGTTGAAAAGACCCATGAACGAGGAAGTGCCTTCCTGGACGACTATGATCTCGACATCGGAAAGCGAAACGCCAAGAGCGTTAAGCCCCTTGTCGATCGCCTTCTGTTTGGTTTCGCCTTCGAATATTTTTTTTCCTTCTGCCATAACAAACAACCGCAATCATTTTTCACAAATTTGCCGGCCTCTGAAACGGCCGGGCCGCAGCCGCGGCTTATCGATCAGGCCTTACAGGCCGAATAATCCGAACTCGAGTTTATTTTTCGCCGGTCGTCCTGGAACCTTTTTTGGTGGCGGAAAGTTTGGCGCGCAGTTTCAGAATGGCCTTGGTGTGAAGCTGAGATACGCGGGAATCGGAAACATTCAGAATAGCGCCGATCTCTTTGAGCGTCATTTCTTCGTAATAATAAAGGGTCAGCACGAGCTTTTCGCGCTCGGCCAGAGCGTTGATCGCCTTTACGAGCATCAATTTGAGTTCTTTCTGCTCGATCTGGTTCTGCGGATTGTCATTGTCGCTGGCGGGAACGCTGTCGCCTACCGTAACACCGTCATCCTCCGAATAAAGAAGATCGTCGAGCGAAAGCAGGAATGAGCCGCGGGTGTCTTTATACCAGTCGTAAAGCTCTTCGAGCGATATTTTCATGTATTCGGCTATCTCTTCGTCGGTCGCCGCTCTTCCGAGAGTATTTTCGAGATGCACGTAAGCTTTTTCAAGCTGGCGGGCCTTCTGGCGAACCGAACGCGGGGTCCAGTCGAGTTTTCTCAATTCGTCGAGGATCGAGCCGCGTATCCTTGTCTGGGCGTATGTTTTAAACTGGATCTGGCGCTGGGGTTCGAATTTTTCGATCGCGTCGATCAGGCCGAATATGCCGTAGCCGTACAGATCTTCGACCTCTACATTAGGCGGAAGTCCCATCGCTACGCGGTTAGCGATATATTTTACATAGGGCGTATACTTGAGTATAAGTTGTTCCCTGATTTTAGGATCGTGAGAATGTTTGTATTTTTGCCAGAGCTCATAATCCTTATCGACTTCACACAAACTCGGAAACCCCCTTAAAGATGATATTTCACTATACACAGTTTACATCAATTTTCACGATTTGTCAATTGTATAATTATATTATTTTAAATATTATTTATCAAGCGGCCTGCCGGCGGGCCCGACGACGTCCTTCTTTTCTGAAACTTCAGGAGGCTCGTCGATTTTGTAGCCAAGTTTATTGTTGTAATTGTTCATCGCGAACCCGCTCCCCCTGCGCATGAAAGCCGTGACGGCCTCCGCGCAGTATTTAAGGACCTCGTCCATTTTCGCCTGCTCGTCCTTCGAAAAATTTTCCAGTACGTAATCGGCAAGATCTCTGGTGTCGGGCCTCGAATTGACTCCCACGCGCAGGCGCGTTATTTTATTGGTCTGAAGATGGCAGAATATGGATTTAAGCCCGTTGTGGCCGCCGTCAGAACCTTCGTTACGCAGCCTTAGCTTCGCGAACGGCAGGTTGACGTCGTCGCATATTATGATCACATTT
Organism: Candidatus Wallbacteria bacterium GWC2_49_35; assembly: GCA_001791795.1. Taxonomy (GTDB): domain Bacteria; phylum Muiribacteriota; class UBA9980; order UBA9980; family UBA9980; genus UBA9980. The sequence goes on along the minus strand of MGFH01000156.1, from coordinate 22,902 downwards.
TCAGGCTCGATCTTGAAATAATTGACGATATCCCTGACACAGTCGCCGGAAAGGTTCATATATGTCTGCGGCTTCAGTGCGATAAAGTCGAGACCGTCTTTTCGCACCTGCAAAAATTCGCCCTTGAATTTATTACCGAAACTGCTTTCAGAGTAGCCAAGTTCGGCGACAAGTCTGTCGACCACCATAAAACCTATATTGTGCCTGGTTCTGGAGTATTTTCGCCCGGGATTTCCGAGCCCGCATATCAAATGCAATTCTATCGCGCCCTTCTGCTGAATTTTATTTTTTCAAGTTTCAATTTAACTTCTTCTCTGACGACGGCGTTAGGAGCACGTTCGAGCGCCTCCTGATAAGCGATCTCAGCATCGTCGGAGTTTTTTTGATAGTAGCACGAATCGCCGAGCAGCATGAGTATCTCGGCGTCGCCGGGCCTGAAAATGCTCGCCGCCCTGAAATATTCTTCCGCCCTTACGAAATTGTTCCTCTTCAGATATACCTTTCCGAGCTGGACATAGGCGTTATAATTGGCGCGGTCCCTCGAAATTATAAGTTTGTAGGCGTCTACGGCCCTGTTATATTTTTTCAGCGCGGCCAGCGAAACGGCATACATTTCAAGCACGCGCGCGTCTATGGGGGATTTATTCGCCGACAGGATATCTCCTATCGACTCGACGGCATTGTACATCTCATTTTCGTGCAGCATTAGGCACAGCTTATATAAATTTTCGGCGGCCCCGGCGCTGACGGAGTTGAACCCGCTTTCGTCCGTGTCGCCTTCGCCGCCGCCGTTTATTTCGGCAAGAGCGAGGTTGGCGGCGTCCGCCTCTTCGGCGCTTTTCGCGTTCCTGATTATTGATTCGCCCATCACCCTGGCGCTGACGAAAGCGCCCTTTTCTTTGAGCATCCCTGCGTACTCGAGTCTTACGGCGACGTCGCGGGAGTTCCTGTTGACGTATTTAAGGTAATATTCGCGTGAAAGTATATTCAGGCCGAGAGCGGCGAAAGCGCGCCCCAATTCGAGTTCTATGGCAATGTTGGGTTTCACCGACTCGAGCCGCGACAGGTAATAGGCGTACTCGACGGTTTTACCGCTGTTCTTAGCGCTTTTGGCCAGATAAAGGTTCGCGTCAAAAGAATCCGGATTTATCCTGATTATTTCCTTCAGTTTTGACTCTGCGCGCCCGTATTCGCCCGAATTGAAATACTCGATAGCCACGTTCAGCAGAGTTTTTTCATTGTCGCCGCTTATGAGCCTGTCGGTGGGTATAAGGCCGAGGCGCCTTTTTATCATCTTCGCGTACGCGCCGTCGGGCGATATCTGAAGAAGTTTGTCGGCGAGCGCTATGAACTCTTCGTACCTTCCGGCCTTATTACAGGCGAGCGCGTAATAATAAAGAAGTTTCAGGTCTTTCGGCTCGACGCTCATAGCCTCTTTAAAGTATTTCGCCGCCGATTCGTGGTCTTTGATCTGGGTGTAATGAACGGCCAGCGATATGTAGTTTTCAAGATAAGCGCGGTCGCAGGCGATGCCGTTGGTAAAAAACGCCACCGCCTCTTCGTTTTTTTTCAGCCTGACCAGAAGCATGCCGGCGTCGTGCAGAAGCCTGGCGTCATTGAGCGTTTCGGGATTTATCATATTCAGATAGCTGAAAGCGTCTGCGTTCTTCTTTCTTTTGTTTTTGATATACGCCATCAGATAGTTCGCTTCGTTGTCGGCCGGCTCCTGCTCCAGCGCCTTTAAAGCAAACCCTTCAGCGCGAGAATATTCCTTTTTCGTAATATAGTAGCACGCGGTTTTTTTGCATTCCTGCGCCCCGGCGGTTTCCGATGCGCCGCGTTCTATTTCGCGGACCGGCGCGGCCGGCAGATTGCTTTTGATCGTGGACGACAATTTTTCGCCGTCATCGGCAGTTATTTCGCCGTCATCTTCGTCGGCCGGCGCGGCCGCGGAGCTTAACGGCAGCGGAATCGGCCCGGCGGGAACGGGAACGTTCGAAACGGACGCCCGCGGTGCCTCCGGCGCGAGCGCCGTTCTGACCTCGTTCATTTTTCTTCTGGCGTGAAAATTATAAGGATCGGCCATGACGGCCATTTCGAAATGATAATAAGCCTTGCTGAGGTTGCCGTTTTTTAAGCAAAGTTCACCCGCGGCCGAGTGCGCCCCGGCGTCCCTGATATCGCTTTCGATCAAAAGGTTCAGAACGCCTTCCAGCGCGGCGTTTTCCTCCGGGGCGATAAGGTCTTTCGCGGCTATATAGCGGCCCAGCTTTTCATAAGCCGCGGCCCGCCTTTCAGGCGCCGCGGCCGTTATTTCGGCGAGGATGCCCTCCGCGGCGGCGGGCGTTTCGGAGGCGAAAGCCGAAGCGGACGAAACACACGTCAGCACGAAAAAAAGCGTTAATAAATTCAATATTCCGAATATTGTTCTGTTCATGATATCCATTTTAAACGTTCACCCGGCCATACTTGCGTATTTTATTCAAAAAGGCTCGAAACGGGAACCTCGTTGTGTATCCTGTAAATTACCTCTGAGATAAGCGGCGCGATCGAAAGGACCGTGAGGTTCGAAAACCGCTTTTCCCCGGGAATGATTATGGAATTGGTCACGATTATTTCCTTGACGGGGGCTTTTTTCAGGCGCTCATACGCCGGCCCGGAAAAGATCGGGTGCGTCGCCGCGACGTATATTTCTTTCGCGCCGTGCTCGGCAAGCATCGCCGCCGAGGCCGAAATAGTGCCGGCCGTGTCGATTATATCGTCCACCAGAATGGCCCTCTTGTTCTTCACGTCGCCTATCAGGTTCATGCTTTCGGCGACGTTCGGCTTCGGCCTTCTTTTATCGATGATGGCGATAGTGGTGTCGAGGCGCTTTCCATAAGCCCTCGCTCTTCCCACGCCGCCCGCGTCGGGCGAGACGACGACGAATTCGTTCGGGTCGTCGGCCTTGGCCCTTATATAATCGCAGATGATCGGAAGCGATGTGAGGTGGTCGACGGGAATGTCGAAGAACCCCTGAATGGCCCAGGCATGCAGGTCGAATGTCATAATGCGGTCGGCGCCCGCGACGGTCAGAAGGTTCGCCACGAGCTTGGCGGTGATGGGTTCGCGGCCGGATGTCTTTTTTTCCTGCCGGCTGTAGCCGTAATAGGGCACAACCGCGGTTATTTTAGACGCGGATGCGCGCTTGAGCGCGTCGATGATAATAAGAAGTTTCATCAGTGACTCGTTGACGGGAGGCGCCGTCGGCTGGATAATGAAAACATGCGCGCCTCTTACGCTTTCTCCGATTTTAACGTGGGTTTCGCCGTCCAGGAAATTAGAAACGACGACGTCGCCGCTGTCGACGCCCAGATGCCTGCACACTTCAAGGGCTAGAGGCGAATTGGCCGTGCCGTCGAATACCCTTAATTTTCTTTTGCCGTCAGTCATTTATTACGCTCCTGTCGTTGTATTATTTTTTTCCGCCTTTTTGACCGTTCTTTTTTTCACGTATCCTTCTTTGATGCACAGCGGGCTTCTCGCGATCGCCAGAGCCCCGGCCGGCACGCTTTTATTCACTACCGACCCGGCGGCCACCAGAGCGCCTTCGCCGATTTCGACCGGAGCGACGAGCGATGTGTTCGAACCGATGAAAGCGCCGCTGCCTATTACCGTTTTGTGCTTATTTACCCCGTCATAATTACACGTTATGGTTCCGGCGCCGATATTGCATCCCGTCCCGATTTCGGCGTCGCCGATATAGGTCAGATGGTTCGCCTTGGAACCTTCGCCTATCAAGGATTTTTTGACCTCGACGTAGTTTCCGATATTGACCCTGTCGCACAATTTCGTTTGCGGCCTCAGGTGCGAATAGGGGCCGACCGAAGCGTCGCGCCCGATCTCGGAATTTTCGACGACGCTGTGAAAAATTTTCGCGTTCTCTGCGACGATCGAATCGACGACATATGTCATGGGGCCTATTTTAGCGCCGGTCGCGATCTTCGTTCCGCCGTGCAGATAAGTTCCCGGATAGATCGTGACGTCGTTTTCTATTTCGACGCAGGCGTCGATATAGGTGGAATCGGGATCTACTATCGTGACGCCCGCTATCATGTGGCGTTTGTTGATATGAGAGCGCATTATGCGGTTCGCGGCCGAAAGCTCGAAGCGGTTGTTGATGCCCATCATAAGGCTCGAATCGACCTCGTGGCAGGCCGCGACCGAAAGGCCGAGTGAATTGAAGATCTTTACCGTGTCGGTAAGGTAGTATTCGTGCTGGTCGTTATCGTTATCGAGCATCGAAAGCGCATCGATCAGCTTTTCGGTCGAAAACGCGTACACGCCTGTATTTATCTCGGCGATCCTTTTAGTTTCGGCATCGGCGTCGCGCTCTTCGACTATCGCCTTAACTCCGCCGCTCGCACCGCGGACGATCCTGCCATATCCCTTCGGATCGGCGACGGTAGTCGTAAGCACCGTCGCGGCGAAATCGCCGCCGGTATGGGCGGCCAGAAGATTTTGAAAAAGTTCCGGCGTCAGAAGCGGAGTGTCGCCGCACAAAACGAACGTCACGCCGCCGCCGCTCGCCGCGAGCGCTTCACGGGCCTGCATTACGGCGTGCCCTGTGCCCTTCTGCTCGCTCTGCGTTACGAATTCGAACCCGCTGTAATCGGCGTGCGATTTCTTCACGCATTCGACGACGAGCTCTTTCGAGTGGCCTACGACCGCTATTATTTTAGACGGCCCGATTTTTCTCGCCGCCCTTATGACGTGGGATATCATGGGCTCGCCCGCCACGTCGAAGAGGACCTTCGAATATTTCGACTTCATGCGCGTGCCGAGCCCGGCAGCGAGAATGACTGCGCAAATGTTCATATTTTATTACACTTCTCCTGACAGATAAAACTTTAAGCCCCTGCCGATAAATTAAAATGAAAAACCGCACTTTAAAATACGAATTGGGTAGATGCAGCACCATCTACCCAATTCGTATTTTTTATTAATTGGCTGGGGCGGGAGGATTCGAACCCACGGATGGCGGAACCAAAATCCGCTGCCTTACCGCTTGGCGACGCCCCAACTTATCCATGATAATTACATAGCCGCTGCGGTGATAACCGGCGCGTCGATCAAATCTTTAACTTTGTCGAACTCCGACAATACCGCGCTCTGTATTTTTTCGCGTGTTTCGGTTATAATGGGGTGCGCTGTGTCTTTATAATCGCCGTTCGTGGTTTTGCGCGAGGGCATAGCCACAAAAAAGCCTTTTTTTCCTTCAATGACCTTTAAATCGTGTACCACGAAAGCGTTATCTATCGTAATAGACGCGAATGCCTTAAGTTTACCGTCACCGCTAACTTTTCTGACCCTTACTTCTGTAATGTTCAAATCATCCACCATCCTTTAAGCTAAACATAATTTGATTCGGCGTCGCGGATTTTTATTAACGCCTATTGTTTTATGTAGGTGTGTTTATTTTATCATATTAGAATTTGAAAAGCAAGCTTTTTTTGATTAGCATGCAGGCCCAAAAACCTTTACGGCGGCGGGAGTTATAATTTTATGGAGGTTATCCTGAGAAGTATCGCGGTGATCTCGTTGAAACCTTCGCTTATGTTCTGCGGGATTTCCTGAAGACTCAAAGCGGTTATACGGGATATGATCTGATCGAACAGTCCCTGCATTTCGTTTATATTCGCTCTCATACGGCGGTTAGCGTCTTTGAGGTATTCTATGCGCTCGTTAAGCGCTTCGATCCTTCCGGATTTCACCTTGTTATCGATGGTGAGCGCTACGCTTTCCCTGAGCTTGATCTCGTCGCCGTCTTTTTTTATATTGACCCTACGCAGCCTGGCGAGCCTTTCTTCGACCGCCCTTGTCATGACGGTGTCTACGAGGTCGGCGCCCGTTTCAGAATCCAGATAATCGTCGATAACGCCCCTTGAAATAAGTTCGGTGATCTTCTGCACAGCCACCCTTTTTTTAGAGTACAGCAGGAAGGGGGCGGCGACGGTTCTTTTAAGTTCGATAGCTTTCAGAAGTTCTTTTTCACCTTCGATGAGCAGAACACATAAAAAAGGACGAACGGCATCTTCGGCGCCCTCGGCCGCGGCGTATTCCGTTTTAGTGATCTTCAGTTCACAGTTAGCGGCGAACCGCTCGAACGAAGATATAATTTCATCGGTTTCATCACCAGTCAGGCAACTTATGACCGCCAGATCGTTCTCGACGCGCGCGCCGGCGCTCACGGTTTCGTCCCGAATTACGTTAAGGTCGCGGTCGAGAGTTTCGGTTATATTTTCAAGAAGCCCTTCCACATTGAGTTTCAATCCCTGATAATCGGCGAGCGCGCTCTGATATTTTGCTTCGAAAGCGGCGAACTCGACCTTTAACGCCTCCAGGTCGGCCCTGCATTTTTCAGCCTCGGCCCTGCAGGCGCCCGTTTCGGTGTCGCAGGCGGTTTTCATCTGCTGAACGGCTTCGTCTTTTTCTTCGGTAATCGCGCGCGCCTTAGTTTCATATTCTTCGGCGGCGGCTTTCAGCTTTTCTTCGCTTTCGGATAGCAAGCGGGCTATCTCCCCGTCTTTATCGGAGATGGTCTGTTCGAATTTTACCATCAGCTGCCTGAGTTTCGAAATGTCGGTGCTAAGGGCTTCGCGCTCTTCCTTCAATTCTTTGTTCTCGCGAGACATGAAGCCGCTTTCTTCTTTGTAGCTGCTGAAAGCGTTATATATGCCCTGAAGTTCGATCTCTTTTTCTTTCAGACTCGTTTCGGCGGTTTCCTTTTCCAGGACTATAGCGGAATGCTTGGTTTTGAGCTCGTTAAGTTCGCGCTCCTTCAATTTCGATTCGACCTCGAATTTATCGAGAAGCTCTATGGCCTTATCGCGTTCAGCCATAAGAGATTTGAATTTTTCTTTTATCTCGTCGAATTCGCTCAGCTGTTTCTGGCCGCCTTCCGCCCCTTCAGCTTCGCCTTCGGCTTCTTCGGATCCGGAAACTTTTTCTTCTTCGGCTTCGTCTGCGTCTTCAGCCGCAGGCATTTTATCGAGCTCGTCCTCTAAAAATTCTTTCATTTCAGAAGCGAGCCTGAGTTTTTCAATGTCTTCGACGCTGATATTAAGCTGCGCGAGGGCGGCGTATTTTACGCTGATGCCTTTAAGCTCGGATTCGAGGGAGAACACCGCGCCGTTGAGTTCGGCGATGGAGTTTTCCCTGTAGACGATCTCGAGTTTGAGCGATTCTATATCGCTTTTCAGATCGTCGTTCTGCGATTTAAGGGAAAGTGTTTCACTCTGGGCCGAAAACATCTGGGCGTTGATCTTTTCGATCTCGATCTCTTTATAAAAGATATCGGACTGCAGTTTTTTTATTTCGGCCGAAGCGTCCGCCGGCGTGCCAGGCTCGTAACGCGAAGCGTCCGCGCCGGACTCGAGCTGTTTTATTCTGGCGTCGCGCTCGGCGATGGCGTGTTTCAGATCGCGCACGTGAAGAAGGTGCAGCCTGCGTTTTTCGTGTTCGTGCCTTATGGTTTTATCGGTCTTATCAAGTTCGGCCCGGTAATGAAGAACGCTAGTTTGGGCTTCAGCCAGTTCGGCCTCATAACGGCGCGCGAGGGCTCCAGCCTTTTCAAGTGATTCCAGCGCGTCGCCGTTTTCTGAAAGCGCGGATTCTATCTGTTTCTGGGTCTCGGCCAGCTCGCCGTCCTTTCTTTTAAGGCGGTCCTCGAGAATGACTATCTTTCTGACGGCCTGCTCATAGGTCGAAACTGCGCCTTCCTCTTCGATTTCCTGCCTCTGAAAAGGGGTCGCTTCGGGCGGAACTGATCCGCCGGGAGCGTTTTCAACCACCGGAACACCGGAATTAGTTTCATCGGAAAATGACGCCGCGGGAGGCGGCGGGGCCGTTTCAAAACTGGAAAAAGCGTTGCGCGCGTTCGGATCTTCGGCGCCGTCATTGCCGCCGTTAACGATGACGGGCTTCGATGAGAGCGTTTCCAGAAAGTTCAGCGCGTCTTCAGTGTTATTTATAAGCTGGTTTTCTTCTTCTTTTAAACTCATTGCAAGTGTTTATTCTATAAAAATATTGTATGTTTTGTCAATGATTTTATTTTCATTTGATGATTTATTTTCTGTCAGGGTCATTACCGTTGATAATATTCAAAAACAAATTTTTGGGGATATATTTCAGATACTTATATGAAAATATGCCGAATTCGTCGGATATCGAGCGGGCGTAATGGAGCCCCCATTCGCGGTAGCGGTCGAGGCGCTGCTTGTTTTTGGTCTCTTTAAGGCAGTGGTAAATCGCTTCGACGATAGACGCGTTATTCCAGGGATAATTGCTTTCGCTCAATTCGCCGGCCATGAGTTCGACCGAACGGTCAAAATCGTTCATCAGGAAATGCGCGTAAGCGTAATCCGGCGAATTTTTTATGATCCGGCGGAAGGCCCTGTCGGCCCTGGCGTTATCACCCATGCGCCTGTAGGTGATGCCCAGTTCCAGCAGCTGCAGGTTAAAAAGAAGGGAATGCCTGTATCGCGGAAGGTTGAAAGCCGCAAATTCAAGAAACGCAAGGGAGCCCGATCCGGAAAGCCAGCCGTATCCGCCTGAAATAAGCATGCTTTTGAGTATAGTTGCGGCGGCCTCGGAAAACATGTTCAGCTCCCTGCCCGCGACCGCCAGCTCGAGATACGTTTCGGGCTTCGTTATCGACGCCCCATTTGCTTTTTCGAGCATTTTGCCGACGCGGGTCGCGTCCATTCTTGAAACGTTCAGTTTAAGATAATGCTGAATATAATTTTCCGTAAGCTCGCCTACGACGAGCATGTCGTCATAAAACGAGACCAGCTCGCCTATCATATTGTTCGACAGAAAGTAACTTTCACACAAATTAAGAGCGGATTCGCAGGAATTGTCGATCTTATACGAGATCATTATGAGCTCTATCCCTTCTTTTTTAGACCCCATGAGCACGCTGCATATTCCGGCGTAGTAATAAGGCATGTGGTTTTCGGGGATCACCTCTATGGCGCCCATGAAATATTCGAGCGCGATATCGATGTTTTTAAGGTCGTATTCGGCGATACCGAGCCCCAGCAGAGCGTCACCGCAGTCGGGTCTGAAGGAAAGCAGTTCGCAGAAAACCTTTTTCGCGTCTTCGGGCCTGTAGACCGAAAGCAGGAACACGCCCAGCTTGACGGAGGAGCGTTCGAAAGCGCCCGGTTCCCGGCTCCTGTCCAGGCTTCGGATATACTCCGCGTAATACTTCACGCCTGCCTCGCAGTCGCCGAAGTTGCAGTAGGCGTTGAAAGTTTTATTGAAAAGTCCCTCTTTTTTATAGATCCGCGAAAGGAATCTCAAAGTTGGAATAATAATAAAGCGCGCGGCGGTTTTTCTCATCATGTAAAAAAACCAGAATAGAATTAAAACGCCGATGAATGTTGGCGAGTTGAAAAACGATTTGAAATAGGCGCGCCTGTATCGATAAAACTTTTGGGAATTTCCGCTGCCGGCGTGATAATTCATGAGCCAGTAAGCTACCTCCCTTTTCGTTTCAGCGAAATTGAGCGAATCGATGACTTTTTCGAACTCCTCCGCCGCCTTTTTGCCGGCGCCGCCTTCAATATATTTTTTGCCGGCCAGATATCCGGTATAATAGAAATCACGGCTGTAAACGGAGCATTTCGCCAGTTCGTCGCCCGCCGCAATATAATTTCGAAGTTTTTCGAGAGTATTGGCGTAAACTATATGATAATGCGGCGTCAGAAAAGCGTTCAGGCCCGAGGCTGCTTCGAAAGCTAAAACCGAGCGGTCGTAGCGCATTCTGACGTTGTAAAATTCGCCGATCACCATGAGCGCGAGATAGTTGTACGGGTCGGCGCCGCAGGCCGCGGCGAAATTCTCGTCTATGAGCCTGGCAAATTTTCTTTGCGAAAGTATCATATTAAAAACGGTCTCGACGATGAAGTTTCCGGGCGACATCGAGCGGCAGGCGCTTATGTGAGAATATGCCTGCTTGTAGCGGCCTGCTTTAAAATCTGAAAGGCACATATAAAAATGCATGGCTTCGCCTTTCAGCGCGTTCTCGATATAATCGTGGACATCGCGGCCCCCGGAAGACGCCGGGCTCAACCCGCTGACGAAATCTCCGTTAAAGATGTATTTGAATCCCGAGAATTTTTCATACTGGCTCAAAAACCAGAGTTGTTCGGCCAGAATAAAAGTTTCGGCGTCGAGATAAAGATCGCCCGTCTGATTTTTCAAAAGTTTGAAGATGTAATCGGCGTCCAAAATCCATCGGCCGGAAATTTTGGTTATATACAGCGCCGGCAGAAACCTGCCCGCTTTGAAGCCGCCGGAAGCTCCGGAGCGGCGCAGATAAACGGCGGCGCGCTCGCCTATGACTCTCACTTTGAATTCAAAGGCGCCACTGTTCCGGAAAGAGGCCCTGATAAATTCGAGGAACTCCGAAGCGATAGCAAGATCTATGTTTCCGGCCGGCCGGCCCGCGGCCGACATGTTGGAGAGCCCGGAAAGTTTTTCGAGCCTTTCAAGCGGCTCGGGCAGGCCGGATGCCACGGCAAGTCCGTCGATAACGGCACGGACAAGCCTTATCTCCGCGCTCGCGGACGCCTCGTAAGCGGCGGCGGAAGCCGCAAAAAAATTCTGCCCTATGTCCCGCACGGAACCGGGCGCAGCGAATGCACGGCCGCAAAAAAGCCACAGCGCGGCCGCCGCCGTTATCAGAACTAAACCCGGCATGAAAGCCTTTATGTTATTTTTCATAAACACACCAGTCCGAAAAAACGCGTTTAATTCGCGAAAATTACGGTCCTAATTTAGTTATACCAGAAATAGCGATTAATTTCAATAAATGGGCGTCTTTTTTTATTAAAAACGCCGGCCGGACATTTCATCCGGACCGGCGCGATCGATTTAAATTTCTGGAAAGTCCCGAACTCAGGAACGGATGAATTTTTCTATTTTTTCCGCGATATACGCGGCGCTTTTCCCGCCGCCGAAAAAATTCGCTGAAAAATCAAGTTTATCACATTTTTTAGCGATCGCGCGCGCAAGCGATTCTGAACTGAATTTTTTCATAACGATATTGCATCCGGCCGCGGCAGTTTCGGGCCACGGCGTCATTGGATATACCGTCACGCATGGTTTTTTATTGAAATAAGCCTCTTTGGCGACTCCGCCCGAATCGGTTACGATCTTTTGGCAAAAGGTCTGAAGGGCGCCGAGCTCTATATATCCCTGAGGCTCGATGATACTGATGTCGGGATGCTTCGCGAAACAGGCGTAGGAAGGGCATTTTTTCATCATTTCGCGGGTGCGCGGATGGGCCGGAAAAATGAAGTTTTCCCCTGAATCCATGACGGCGTTCATGATACGCTCGAGCCTGTCGGGATCGTCGACGTTGAGCGGCCGGTGAAGCGTAAGCAGCACGTAACCGCCGTCTCCAAAATTTTTGACGCCTTCGAATTTAGCCGTGACCGCGGGCCTGGTAAAAGCCTTTTTCATTCTGACGAACGTGTCGTACATAGTGTCGCCGGAAAAATATACTCCGCCGAAAACAGATTCGTTTTTGAGATTTTGCGCGCAAGCCGCAGTCGGCGCGAAAAGCAGATGCGAAATGTGATCGGTCATTATGCGGTTGGCTTCCTCCGGGCTTTCGCATCTATCGCGCATGCGCGGCCCCGCTTCTACGTGCGCTATGGGAATATGGAGTTTAACGGCCGCGAGCGCGGCGCCGAGCGTCGTGTTGGTATCGCCGAAAACTATTATCAGCGAAGGTTTTTCTTTTACAAGGATTTTTTCCATTTCAACGAGGATCTTCGCGGTCTGCGCCGCGTGGGATTTTTCGTTGACGTTCAGGTTGTAGTCCGGGGCTGATATTTCAAGTTCCCTGAAAAAAATATCGCTCATGTTGTAATCGTAATGCTGGCCGCTGTGGACCAGAACCTCTCTGAATCTTTTTCTGATCTCGGCCGAAACCGGCGCTAGTTTTATAAATTGCGGCCGGTTGCCCGCTACCGTAACTATTTTAGTCATTTCAGCCTTTTTCTCCCATCCTCGAATTATATTTTCGCTTCCCCGAACACGTGCTTTAATATCTCATGCATTTCCTCGATCTGATAAGGTTTGGCCAACACTCCCTTAAAGCCGTATTTCGCGTGATCGGCCATGACCGGATCGTTCGAATAACCGCTCGAAACTATCGCGCAGACCGCGGGATCGCTATTAAGAAGCCTCTCCATCGTTTCTTTACCGCCCATCCCGCCCTGTACGACCAGATCGACGATCACCACGTCGAACTTATGGCCTTCGTCCATCGCCATGCCGTAAAACGTCAGGGCCTCGTCGCCATTGCGGGCTATTTTGACCTTGTATCCAAGGTCGGCGAGCATTTCCGAAACGGGAAGCAGAACCGTTTCATCGTCGTCCATCAAAAGGACCGACTTTCCCTTGTAATTGCCGTCCTTGCGCAGAGCTGCCTTAGGGGCCTCCACGGCGCCTTCATGGGCAGGAAAATAAATCAGGAAGGAGGTGCCCTCGTTCACCTTCGAATCAACCGTGATAAAACCGTTGTGGTTGCTTATTATCGAATAAGCCGTGGCGAGGCCCAGCCCCGTTCCGTCCGGCTTGGTAGTAAAATACGGGTCGAAGATCTTGGATATATTTTCTTCGGCTATGCCGACTCCGCTGTCTTTTATAAGTATTTTAGCGTATCTTCCGCCGGACTTGGATAGTTTGTCGTCCGGCGGCAGGGTCACGTTCACCGCGCTCACTTCGAGCGTTCCGCCTTCGGGCATGGCCTGTTTGGCGTTGATGGCGAAATTCGTTATAACCTGGGTTATCTGGCCCTCGTCGGCCTCGATGAAATAAAGGGCCTCGTCGAAAGAGAACCTGCAGGCGACGTTGGAACCGGTTATTGAAAACTGCACGGAATCGATTATAATATCTTTAAGCGACAGTATTTTTTTTATGGGCATGCCGCCCTTCGAAAAAGTTATCAATTGCTCGGTGAGGTTTTTAGCCTTATACGCCACTTTTTCGGCGCGCAAAATAACTTCCATGGCCTTTTCTGGCACTTCCAGCCGCTTTTTGGCTAGATTGAGATTTCCCGCTATACCCATTAAAATATTGTTGAAATCGTGAGCGATGCCGCCGGCAAGTATTCCGAGCGCCTCCAGCTTGGAGGATTTCATCATTTCGCGCTCCATCTGCTTTCTCAGAGTGATGTCCCTGGAAACTATGACCGCGCGCAGCTGGTTCGCCGCCGTCTGGTATATCTTTCCGGTGCTTTCGAACATGACGTAAGAACCGTTCTTATGCCTGAAGCGGTAAGAAATTTCCTCTCCCTTGTAATTTCTGAAACCGCGCTTGAATATCTGCTTTACCTTGTCCAGGTCGTCCTTGTGCACGAAATCGTAATAATACCTTCCTACCAGTTCGAAAATGTTATAGCCGAGCATATCTTTGATATTCGGGCTCAGGTATAGAAAACGCGATTCGATGTCAACCTCGGTGATAAGGTCGTAGGTGTTCTCGGCGAGCGCCCTGTAGCGTTCCTCGCGCTCGCGGAGCGTATGCTGTATCTTCTGGCGCTCGTTGATTTCAACCTGGAGTTTTTCGTTCGACTGCCTTAATTCGAGAGTGCGTTCGCTGACCCTGCTTTCGAGGATCTCCTTGTCGCGCTGTTCCTTAAGGCGCAGGGCCTCTTCTGTGCGCTTCTGTTCGGTGATGTCGATGAGTATGCCTCTTATGCCGGCCGGGACGCCGTCGCTCATTATGAGATTGGAATGGATGATGACCGGAAATGTCGTGCCGTCTTTGCGGATCGCGACATATTCGGAACCGGTGTCATAAAGGGATTTTTTATCCGCCACCGCGTTCTTTATAACCGCGACGGCTGCCTCCCTGGAACCGGGGGCGAGCATGTCGAAAACGTTGAGACCGCTTTCCAGTTCTTCCGGGGTGTATCTGAAATAATCGTGCGCTATTTTATTGACGAATTTGACGCGGCCGTTTATATCGGTTTCAAAAACTACCTGCGGCAGGGAATCGGCGAGATCGCGATATTTTTTTTCGCTCGCCATTATGGCTTCGACCGCTTTTTTTCTTTCGGTGATATTGCGCACGAAAGTGACGCACTGGTTCTCGACCAGCGGGAGTATGCGAGCCTCGTAGTATTGCATCCCGTCTTTCATCTCGAGTTTGTATTCGACGGTTTCCATGGGGGAAGAAATTTTGATGTTTTTATAGGCCTTCGCAAAAAGATCGGCCACCGCGGGTGGAAGTACCGCCGTAAAACTTTTGCCGATAAAAATTTCCGGAGGGGCGAACAGGTCCTGCTCACGGCCGGATTTATAATCGAGTATAACGCCGTCGGAGTCCGTTTTAAAGTACAGATCCGGCAGGGCCATGAAGATGGTCTGCAGTTCCCTGGTTATAAGCGACAGTTTATTTTCCGCGATCTTTCGCTCGTTTATCTCGGCTTCGAGTTTTTTTATGGCCTGGTAACGCGATTCGCTGATCTCCGCCTCTTTTTTTCTCGTTTTTTCAAGTTCCATTAACAGGCCGTGGCGCTCGGTCGAATAGCGGATGCTTTTTATAAGCATCTTTGCGTCGAACTGCCCTTTGATAAGGTAATCCTGAGCGCCGGCCTGCACCGCCCGCAACCCGAATCCCTCGTCGCAAACGCCGGTAAGAACGACTATCGGAACTTCGGGCACGGCCGTCCTTACCGAAAACAGCGTGTCGATACCTTCGCTGTCGGGAAGCGTAAGATCGAGCAATATCACGCCGAATTCGCGGCCGGACAGAATTTCAAGCGAACGCGCCAGTGTTGCGGCGTTGACTATATTGAAATCGAACCCCGTCTCGGCGGCGGAATCCATCAGGTAACTCTTAAAGATAAGCATATCGCCGGGGTTGTCTTCGATTAATAAGAGATCGATCGTTTTTTCGCTCATAAAATTTCCTGAACTTTATATTTTTTTCGCCAGCGAATCGATTATTTCGCAAAGCGACCTTATTTCATAGGGTTTTGCTATGACGCCCGAGAACCCGAATTTCCGGTACTCGGCCATCACCGGATCGTTCGAATAGCCGCTCGAAACTATCGCGCGTACCTTCGAATCTATTTCAAATAATTTTTTTACCGTTTCGGCGCCGCCCGCGCCGCCGGGAACTATCAGATCGAGAACGACCACATCGAAAGGGTCGCCGCTTTCGAAATGCGCCTTATAGGTTTCAAAAGCCTCTTCGCCGCTCAGACTGACGCCGACCTGATACCCTTCTTCGGCGAGATTTTCGCTCAGCGACTGAAGTATTTCTTCGTCGTCGTCCATCAGAAGAACTTTCGCTTTTTTCAGCGCCGCGCGGCTCCCGCCAGGAGTATCTTCCGCGGCTGCGTTCTTCGCCTCGCCGGAGGCTGCGAAATAAATATCAAAGACCAGGCCTCTGTCGGCGTCGGCGGAAGCCGTCATGTATCCCTGGTGCTTTTTGACTATGGCGTACGCGTTAAAAAGCTCGAGGCCGTCCTTCTGGCCCTCCCGGCAATAATAAGGATCGAAAATCTTCGCGGCCGAGGCATTGTCGACGCCTCGGCGGGTGTCTTTAAAGGAAATTTTTACGTATCTGCCTGCCATCATCAGCGACCGGTCGTTTTCAAAAACCATCAGGTTGTCGGTTTTAACCTCTATGTCTCCGCCGTCCGGCATCGCCGAACACGCGTTTCCGATTATGCCGGCGATCATCCGTAAAACCTGCTCGCCGTCGACAAAGGCCGGCCACAATCCGTCTTTAAGTTCGAGATTGTAACGGATCCCGCGTTCCTTCAAATCAGGAAGGCCCTCCGCGACGCTCCTGAGAAGGAGATTAAGGTCCATGGACGCCGTCGCGATCGAACCGCCCTCCGAATCGGCCGCCAGCTCCCGGGTCAATCCCGCGGCCCTTTTTATGATCTTTTCGATCCGCTCCGTTATTTCTTCGAATTTTTTCGCGTCGCCGGCGTTCTTGCGCAAAAGGATCATGTTGCCGGTAAGGCAGGTTATTATATTGTTGAAATCGTGGGCGATGCCGCCGGCGAGCTTATTTATCGCGTCGAGTTTTTCGGCCCTGATCGTTTCTTCTTCCAGCCTTCGCCGGGCGGTGATATCGCGCGAAACGATTATGGCGCGAACCTCCCCGGAAGCTGTCTGATAATAGGCGCCGGTGCTTTCGATCCAGACGTAATGCCCGTCGCGGTGGCGGAACCGCAGGACCGCATCGGCTTTCAATCCCTGCAGGCCTTTCTGGAAAGCACCGAAAGCCGCCGGAATGTCATCCGGATGCACGAACTCGCTGAAATTTCTGCCGATAAAATCTTCGGGCTTGAATCCCAGCATTTTTTCGTTATTGGGACTGACGTACAGATAATTGCCGCCGATGTCGGTCTCGCAGGAAACCTCGAACGTGCTTTCAGCAAGCGCCCTGTGCCTGGACTCATTTTCAAGCATCGCCTGGCGGGCTTTATTTACTTCTTCGACCTCCGAAAGAAGTTTTTCGTTAAGGGCTGACAGCTCGCGGTTTTTTTCGTTCAATTCCGCTATCAGCGCGTTTTTTTCTTCCATTTCACCCGCCGCGGATTTTTTTTCGTTCTCCCGCATTTCGTTTATGGCGCGCTCGGTCTTTTCGCTAAGCAGCATATATTCGCGGGCGAGCCCGCCTATTTCATCGTCATGCTCGGCAAGGGGGGAAAGCAGTTCCGCCCGGCCGGGGCCCGCGCCGGTGAAAGCCGCCGCGATAAGGCTTACCGGAGATATTATCCTGCGGTAAATATTAAGGGAAACAAGCATTACAAGAAAAGTGAGCACTATAAAAAAAACGAGCACGACCAGGTAATACTTGGACTTGATGTCGCCAAGGCTGGCGGCCGCAAACTCTTCGGCCCGGATCTGTACCGAAACTGTAGACAGTTCGGTATGCGAAGAGGCGGCCCGCATCGCGCCGGCTATCTCGACGGCTTTTTCTTTGACGGTTTCCACGTGCCAGGGAATTATCAGAAAATGGAAAACGATCAGCAGACCGAGAATGCAGCTAAGTTCGATCGAAGCCGTCATAAGGAGGAATCTTGCGCTTATTTTCATTTACTGCTTACACTCCGTAACAAACGGCGGCCGTTTATCGTTAAAATATGCCGGAAACAATGTCAGCCGCCAGGCGGTCCCCGCCCGGGCCTCAAAAAATCCGGCCGTGCCGTAAAACAATGCGGAATCATTATAACATAGATTTTTTTATAAATAAAGCCTATTTTTTTATCGGCGCCGTTATTTCGAAACAATTCAAGCCAGGCCGGGGAGGCTGATATTTTTGCCTTTATTATCTTAAATTTATTGACTTTTCAGGCTAAAAAAATTATACTATAACCATAAAAATAATAATGAAAAGGCTTCAACTTTATATGATAACAGAAATTCGGCTCGGAAGCGACGGCAATAAAAATTTCGACGCGCTCGAGCGTTACGCGAAAAATACCGGAATAAGCATATTTAAAACCTGCTCCCTCGAGGGGCTAACGGACTCTTTCCATCCCGCGCTGATGGAGAACCCTTTCACGGTCAAAATGACGGCGGCCGTCTCCATGGCTTTCCACCTGTCGGACGCGATACTTGAAGGCATCTTCAACCAGCCGACGCCGCATTACGCCATGCATTACAACCGCGTGAATTCACTGCTGGACGACGCCGCGCTCAAAATAACGGCCATAATCCAGAACAGCGGTTTTAACGCCATGCCCGTGCCGGCCTCGCAGATCATAGATAAAAGCTCGCAGCGGGGCTATCTCAACCATAAAATAATCGCAAGAGCCGCGGGCGCTGGTTTCATAGGGCGCAACAACCTGCTGGTCACCCGCGAATACGGTTCGCGCGTGAGGCTGGTAACGGTGCTTACCGACGCGCCGCTCAAATTATGCGGCCCGGCCGAAGACGGCTGCGGCGAATGCTATAAATGCGTTTCCGCCTGTCCGGCCGGCGCTATCGGCGAGACGCCCGGGCAATTCTGCCTCGCAAAATGCGTCGAACAGATCTCGAAGTTCCAGCGGCTCATGTTCGTCGCCAAGGGAATATGCGGAGTCTGCGTGAAGGCCTGCGAAGAACGGATATAATAAAAGCAAGGGGGACGTCTGATGGGAACTCCTAAAATACACCAGCCGGTGAAACTTTTTTACGGGATACTTTTCAACGACATCGAAACGCTTCCCTGCGTCAGGGAAAGGCTGGCCGAAGAGCACGGAGAGATCGACTCGGAAAGCGAAATATTCGATTTTAATTTCACCGGCTATTACCGGAAGGAAATGGGCGAAACAATCAAAAGGATCTTCTACTCCTTCAGCGAACCGATCGAGCCGGAAGAACTTTCACACATAAAACTCAAAAGTAACGACCTGGAGCGAATTTATATGTCCGGCGAAGGCCGGCGCAACGTTAACCTCGATCCCGGATATCTGACGCCGGCGAAGGTGATCCTGGCATCCGCCAAAGACAACATACAGCGAATATATATGAATAACGGAATATACGAGGAGATCACGCTTTTCTATAAAGACGGAACCTTTAACGCTTTCGAATGGACATTTCCCGATTACAGACAGAGTTATATCCCATTTTTCAACGCGCTCAGAAAAAAATATTCGGATCAGATGAAATCGCCCGGTTAAAAGTCCCGAGAATCCAGTTTTTACGCTCAAAAAGAAAGGAATAATCTATTTGCCTTCCGGCCTTAAACTCTTTTATATAGCAGTCCTTATCTTCCTCAATATAATCTGGGGCGGCACTTACGTGGCATCGAAGATCGCCATGGCAGAATTCATGCCCATCACGCTCGCTTTCGTTCGATTCGCGGCGGCCTCCCTTATAATGCTTCCTTTTCTGGTGACCAAATACCGCCATATAAGGATGGATAAAAAAGATTTTTTGACCTGCTCGACGCTCGGCGCCATAGGCTTCACGCTCGCCTATATTTTCCAGAACATAGGGGTTAAACTGACAAAGACCATGAACGCCGCGATCGAAATATCGTCCGAGCCCGTCATGATGATAATTCTCGCCGCGCTGTTCCTCAAGGAAAAAATAACCGGGAAGATAATCGGCGGCATAGCGCTTTCAACTATCGGCGTGCTCATTTTAATACTTCCGCCCGAAACCGCTTCGGCGGCCGCCGGCACGGAGGGATTTTCCGTGCTCGGCGACGTCCTGGTACTGCTTTCCGCTCTCTGCTGCGCGCTTTACACTATAATCGGCAACGAAGCCATAAAACGGCTTCCGAGTTTCGTGGTCACATCCTACGCGGTCATAACCGGAACGATCTTTCTCTTCCCGTTCGCCGCTTTCTATGAAAAAGGCCTTCCGGCGATCGCGACGGCCTCGATGAAATCGTGGCTCTGCGTTTTTTATCTGGCGGCGGTCGCGACGAGCTTCGCTTACTTCATCTGGTATCTCCTGCTCGAACGCCTGGACGCGTCGTTCATGGGAAACTTCCTCAATCTGCAGCCCCTGGTAGGCATCTTCCTCGGCGTCGCGCTTTTAAACGAACCGGCAGGAAGCGGCACTTTCATCGGAGCCGCTTTCATTATCGGCGGCGTCTACATAACGAGTCTGAACAGCAATAAAATCGAAGAAAAGGCGGTAATCGACCCGGCATGAAACATTCAACAACCCATTTCAGGCTTTTTTTAAAGGCCTTCATCATTTCCTTGTGCTTCCTGGCGGCATCGGCCGCCGCCGTCGCCGCGGCAGGCGAAAGTGAAATTGAAGGAAGACGCGGCAGGCTGAATATCGATTTTAAATCGAAGATAAATTTCGTAGCCGAGGGCAGAAAATTCCTCGACAAAGGCAACGTAAAAGAGGCGCTTTACAACGCCACATACGCCGTCGACGGCGGCTGCGACCGGTACGACTCGTATCTTCTTCTCGCCGACATCTACAAGGCATCGGGCGATCTTAAAAGCGAAGCTTATTCGCTTGAATACGTCATCGAGCACTCGCCCAACGATCGCCTGAAAAAAGATGCCGTGACGCGGCTGAGCTCGCTTAACGAAAAGATCAAAAATCTCGGCATTCAGCGGTCGGCCGCCTCGGTAATGAAAAACCCCGAAAGCGTAAACAGAGTTTTGCGGCTGGGGCACACTTTCGAACGGTTCGGCGCGGGAGACCGGGCGGCCGCTCAGTATGAGTACGCCGACAGCCTTTCCGAAGGACTGAAAAGTTCGAAATACGCTAAAATAAGGCTATTTTTAAAAGAAGGGAAAAAGAGTCCGGCAGTCACGGAGGTCAAAAATTTCTTCGCTCTCGCCTCGAACGACACGGCCATGGTCTATCTGCTGGCCTATAACGGTTTCAACCTTTCCGAAATAAAGCAATACGGTTATGACGGCGGCGGCGGTCTCGACATGCGCAAGTACAACCGCACTTACGCAGATTATCACCAGGAGATCGGCTATCAGAGCTATCTCGCAGAAAAATTCGATCAGGCAAGAATTTCTATACTTTACGGCCTTTCATACTTTAAAAGCAATCCCAGGGCCCATTTCGTCCTTGGAGAAATATTTTACAAAAAAGGAATGTTCCGGGAAGCGGGCTTCCATTATAACATAGCGGGAGAATACATGGCGGCGGAGTACGAGATCAGGCTGAAAATGGCCAAATCGTTCGTAATGTCGAAACAATATGAAAGGGCCCGTGTAGTTTTGAAGGAACTTCTGAAGATATTTCCGGAGTCGGACGAATACGCTTCCTGGCTGGTCAAAACAGGACTGACGAGCGCGGAAGTAGAGCGCCTTGGCTATACCGACGTTAAATCGCCTTTTTATAAAAAGAAAAGGCCGTCAAAAGCTGTTCCAGCCATGCAGCTGCAGCCCGGCGGTCCTGAAAATCTTCTGCGCCAGCCGCCTTCGGGCGTCAACGTTCCTTTTTATCAGACGCCTCCGGTGCCGATACAGTTGTAAACCTTATTACTTTTGGAACGCCTCTACGTCGAGGCGGGACATCGGATTCAGGTTCCAGAAAGGCTCGCGGTCTTTCGAAGTGATAAAACGCGGGCCGACGACAAGATCGAGTTTTATTTCATGTTTTATCTTCACGTCGTTGCCGTATGAGGCTTTAAGACCGACGAAGACGAAAAGGCGGCCCTTGAAACCCTCGCGGTCGGTATCGGTATAAAAAGTGTTGAAGTAAAGATAACTGCCGTTGGTGCCGCTGGGCAGCGAACTGAGCGAGTCGACTGGTTTTTCGTTTTCGATCGAATCGTTCTTCTGTTCCCACTCCCCCGACCAGTTGGCCCGCTTCACGCGGCCGTTGCCTTTATCGAATATATAAACCACCTTTTCCACGATCGGTTTTCCCTTGTCGTCGAAACCGTGAAAGCGGGCGAAACGTATGCGTGCGCCGCCTACCTGTTTGCCGTCCATTTCCAGGGGGTCCTGGATTATGAATTTATCGCCGATAAGGCCGTCCGGAAAAACGGCGGCGCGAAGGTCGTTTTTTATACGCTCGACTATTACGCGCACCGCGCGCTGGGCGGATATTTCATCCTGGGTGTAGACCTGCGTGCGCGTGACCATGCGGAAAAGCTGCCATACGGATATAAGAAGCATTATCGACAGGCCCATAACGACCATGACCTCGACCAGCGTGAAGCCGCGGCCGCCGCGGGCCGGTGAAACAATTTTCGCGTTGAATAAAATTCGATTTTTTATCATAATGTATAAATTCTCTCTTCGCATTTTTTCAGTCGCCGCCGCTCAAAAACTACTGCACTATAAGAGGCGCGTTCTCGTTTGCCACCAGCGTGAAGAGTTTTTTCGGCCCCTTCTGCGCGCCAGTGCGGTCGGTCCAGTAAACGGAGACCACGATCTGGATGTAAGCATAATCGTCGCCGCGCGATGTTTTTATGGGTTTGGCCGGCGCGATATCGACTGACCTGATAAAGCGTCCCGCGGTGGTTGGAAATTTACCGTTAAAAGATTTACTGAGGAAGTCCTGGACGTCTTTTTCATCCATTTTGGCCTTGAGTCCTGATTTCGGGTCGAGTTTTACCAGCACGTCGAAAGGCTTGTTTTTAAGAAGCTCGATAAGTTGAGACGCGATATTGGCGGCGATCGTCAGATCGCCCGTCTTCATAGTGCTGCTGGCCGACCACTGGAATATCTGATACAGCGGCCACATAAGCAGCGTGAAAAGCATCATTGCTATCATAAGTTCTATCATGGTTACGCCGCGTTTTCGAACGCCGTCCGGCCGGCACGAAGGCGTTATTTTTTCGGGGCTGCGGGTGCTCATATCTTCACTTTACCTTCCTATTCGATCGGTACCGTCCACGAACGGGAGAGCCGTTCGCTGAGTTCTTCTGATATCTTTTCCTGCCTGATATGTTCCTCGATCAATTTTCTGCCGTCGCTCGCCTGATCGTAAGCCATTATCTTGAGCGAACTTACGCTCTGCTTTAAATACGTGTTGTCTTTCGAAGAGGCGCTCTGCTTTTCAAGATTTTCGAGCAGGCTTATGGCCTCGGAATTTCGCCCGTCGATCAGAAGAGACGTGGCCTTTTTCAGATCTTCATTTTCGCGGGTCTGGACCCTGTCGATAGAAACCTTGCACGCCAGCGCGCGCCTTTCGATATAAATATTTTTCCCCGCCGTACCCGCGGTATCGTATGATTTAAGCGCTTCCTGATAATTGCCTTCCGAGAAGAGTTTTTCGGCCTCCAAAAAACTTTTGTTCTTTAACGCCTTGCGCCCGTCGATCTGAAGTTTTTCGACGATCTCTTTTTTCTCGCGCTTTTTCATCAGATCGATGCCGCCCCCGTAATATTTCGAAGACTTATCGCCTGAAGACATAAGGCTTTTCTTACGGAAGCCTTCTTCGTCCG
>MGFH01000155.1:298-6142 GCA_001791795.1 Candidatus Wallbacteria bacterium GWC2_49_35 | reverse complement strand
GATGCTGAATTCAGCGAAGAATGCCGCAAGCAATTTCTCAACGAAGCCTCGCTCGCAGGCCGGCTGGCGCACCCGCACATCGCCGCTATTCTGGAAGCCTCCGTCACGGAGGATGCCGGGTACGTCGTGATGGAATATGTGCCGGAAGGTAATCTTTCGCGCTACACCTACCCGGATGCGCTGCTGCCGGTCGGAGAGGTACTTCAGATAATCTTCAAGTGTTGCGGCGCCCTCGACTATGCGTTCCGTCGTGGCGTCATCCATCGGGACATCAAACCTGCCAACATTATGGTTGTGTCCGGTACCAACGTGAAAATCGCGGACTTCGGCGCAGCCGTGTTCTATCAGGCGCAGGTCACACAAAAACTGACTGTCGGCACCCCCTCTTATATGTCCCCGGAACAGCTCAATGGCCACCGCCTGACTCATCTCAGCGACATGTATTCGCTCGGGATCGTGGCATATGAGCTTCTCACTGGCGTGTTGCCGTTCCATGGCCGGGACATACTCGAATTATTCGATGCCATCACCAAGCAGGAAGCGTTGCCGCCGAGTACGCACCGGCCGGAGCTTCCCGCGAAGCTTGACAGGATGGTGATGCGGATGATCACCAAGAACCCGGATGACCGCTATCTTAGTTGGGCGGACCTTGCGCTCGAGATTGCCGAAACAGGCCGCTTCAGCAAATTCCAGCAGGGCTTCTCCGACAGCGATAAATTCAACATGCTACGCACAAGCGATACGCTGCGTGAATTTTCCGACCCGGAAATCTGGGAACTCGTTCAGGCCAGCGTGTGGACTAAATTTCCTGATAGAACCGTCCTTCTGCGTGAAGACGAGCCAGGTCAGAGCATGTACTTCCTGGTCTCCGGGCAGATGAAGGTCACCAAACACGGTCGATTGCTAAACGTCATCAAGGCTGGCGAATACTTCGGCGAAATGGCCTACATCCGCCGCGAAACAAACCGGCAAGCCACACTGGAAGCGCTATCAGATGTAACCGTTGCCGAATTCCCGTTTACTGCGCTGAAAAAACTCAGCCCAAGCTGCGAATCGCGTTTTACCAAGACCCTGCTGCTCTCCATGACTGACCGGCTCATGCTGGCGGGAGACCGCATCGTGCGCATGCATGGTTGACCAGCAGCGGTTCCTAAACTCCAATAGCCATGCACTTTAGCGCTTTATTTCAGTGTGCGAACTATCGGAAAGTAGAACTGTTCAGCTTCTCCAAATAAAATACCCCGCCGCAAGCGGCAGGGTATTTTATTTTGGAAAGCTTCTACGCCTTCACCGCGATGTGCCCGCGCAATCCATAAGTTATATCGATTGTGCTAGCCACGAGTCAGGATGCGCGAACTGTTGGCACCCCGATCATCGAGTCACTCAAAGATCCCAGCGGTAACCAGCATAGTAATAGCGCCTGTTGGAGTTGCCAGGAGAGATGCCGTCCTTTATGGTTTCATCCTCCTGGTTTATCTCGGCCTCAAAGCTCAAGTTATTCCCCAGGCGATAAAGCGCCCTGAATGACGGGTTGATACGTTCAAGTTTCTCGCCATCGCTCTTGTCCTGGTAATAAAGCCGCAGCGAAGTATCAAACTGCCATCCTTCAAACGGCCTTGCCACATGGGTTACAGCGTAGGACTGCGCGCTGTAGGTTGTCGGCCCGGTCGTACTCTTGGCGTCAATGTAACTGCCGCTGAAAACGGTCATGTCGTTGGAGAAAAACAACCCGCTGCCAATGGCGCGCGCAGAATAAACGTATGTATTGCCCGTGCTTTTTTGCGCCGCATACTGCGTTGGCATCTGCGCAGTCAGCGGCAGGTTCTGCGATGCATCGGTCGCACCCATGTTGCTGACCTGGATATCGCCACCCAACTGCCATTGTTCAGAATAAGGATGCATCAAGCCCGCCGAAAGCATGGTCATCATCGGCGTGATGCGCTTGATATCCTCACGCGCGGCGCGGTCGCCGATGGTATTGACTAAAGTGCCGATATCCATTCCCGTTACATCGCTAACCGAAGTCAGCATCAGTACCGGCGAACGGCGGTAATCGAGAGTCAGGTAGTAGGTTGTACCGGCATCGGCGTTCCAGTTTGCCTGGAACATGGCGATATTGAGTGCAGCGAAGGATGTGTCGTAATCGACCATGGCGAAATAGTTCTGCTTCGGGTCAAAGTAACGCGCTTCAAACCCAACCGCCTGCCTGTCCGTCATGCTGCCGACATCTTGCTGGATGACGAACGCATTGCCGCTCCAGTTCGCAGGCAAGGACAACAGGTCAATGCCGGCACCATAGAATGTCTTGTTGTGGGGGCTGCCAAACTCGACCACGTTGCCTGCAACGCCATTCAAGCGCCAATCCTGCGAGAATTTGTAACCGGCAAAAGCGCCGTCGAATCTTCCCAACACGCCGCCGCCGGAGGCGGTTTGCCGGCCCAGACGCATCATATAGCCCAACTCGCGATCGCTATTTTCGTAATAGGCTGCATTGAGGCGGTTTTTATCAGACCTATAACTATCACCATGCAGAAAATAGCGCGTATCCACATCGCGAACCACAAAACGGGTATCCGACGACCCTGAGCGGCTTCGCGCCATCAAATCCAGGCTGGAAACGAGTGCACTCTGGTCGGTACGCGCAGTACTCTGAGGATTGACTGCATTCGCGTTCGCTGTCTGGGAACACTGCTCGTTTGCTGGCACTAATGCAGGGTTATCCAGTTGATCCTGGGAGCAAATGATAACGCGCAGTGGCTCTAATATCGTGCTTGAATTGCCATAGTAGCGTGTCTGACCAAAGCCACCGGTAACCTGCCAGCCTGTATCTTCCTGGCGGCGCTCTAGACGCACGGTAGGCTCCGCGGCAGGTATAGCTGCAAGTTTGGCCAGGCGCTCGTTAACCCGCTCCAATCCCTCGCCTTTCGGGTAAGTCTTGACATAGAACTCGTATTCGGTGCGCGCTTTGGCGTTTTCGCCGTTTTGCTCATATGCCATACCAATCATTTCCTGCGCTTCCTGGGAACTTGCGTTGGCGGGCAGATTCAGCAGTGAATTTAACGCCTCAATGGCCACAGATGGCTCTTTACTGCTCAGGGCGCTTTTTGCTTTTTCCAGATAGCTGCGAGCCATGCTTTCGGTCTCTGCGGGTGACGGCGTCAGCATTGCGCTCGCGGCTGCCGTGATGGGAATGAAAATACTGAGACTGCGAGCATCGCCACCTTGCCGCACGCGAAATTTAGTCGATTCTGGAAACGTCACCAACATTGAGGAATCTGGCTCAGGATAGCGGAAGGTTGCTCCGGCAAACACCTCGTCTTTAGGGAGCATGGGCTCCTCGAGAGACGACGTGGCATCCGGATCGATTCCAGTTACAACGAAATAAATATTCAGCCTGCTGCCCTCGTTGAGCGGCGAGTGGCGCTGATACTGAACCGTCGTATCAAACTGGATGACGATTTCAGCCTCATCGCCGGCACGCTGCACATCAACCCGATTGATGATATGCGCCAGCGCGCTCACGGGTAAGCATAGTGCCAACAACATCACACCCAAGAGTCGCATCGACATGGCTGTCGGCAAGCGATCCGATTTAATTTCAGTTCTCATGAATTTCCCCTGTTAAAGAATTTTGCAACAACCTGACCTATTGCCGCGTAATGCATAGCTTACAAACCAGTAATCCAAATAAAAAATTCTAATCTCATCGATGCGGCTGAGATCACGTTCCCTCAGTCGCTTTTCAATTTCTTCGGTAACGCCACAACCGCAAGCGCTATCGAACGGTTGCGCATTTTAGCAGGCTTTTGGCCACAAAAAGCCAGTATTTTGTGCGTTTGAAAAGTAATAAAACCAACCGGAACGTGTCATCTGTTTCAGGTCAATCCCATGCCGAATAAGATGATCCGACGGTTCCTAACGGCCTGTGGCAACCGGACATGGAGCAGTCGGTCGGCACCTTGCCACCTTCCGCTTCGTGGTTCAGCGATTTCTTTTCCATATTGCCCAAGTAGCTTGTTCCTTTTTCATGGCAGGCCTTACACCATCCAATACCATTCCCAGAACTGCCGTTGTGATTCATCTTGATGGTAGACCAGCTTGTCGTGCTTGTATGACACGCATCGCATCCCATGCTCCCGCCCAACTGGGCCTCGGGGATATGATTGGACGGCTTTCCGGTCGCTGTCGTGCCGTTGTGGCAAGTGTTGCATGTACCCGTTGCCACGCTGCTGTGACTAAAGGTCGCCGGGGTCCAGGCGGTCGTTTTGTGGCAGGTGTCGCACGAAGAGGTGGTGGACACATGAGTTGAGTTCTTGCCCGTGGCGGTGGTGCCGTTGTGGCAAGTGTTGCATGTACCCGTTGCCACGCTGCTGTGACTAAAGGTCGCCGGGGTCCAGGCGGTCGTTTTGTGGCAGGTGTCGCACGAAGAGGTGGTGGACACATGAGTTGAGTTCTTGCCCGTGGCGGTGGTGCCGTTGTGGCAGGTGTTGCACGTACCCGCAGCCACACCGGTGTGACTCATGGTCGCAGGGGTCCAGGCGGTCGTCTTGTGACAGGTGTCGCACGAAGAGGTGGTGGACACATGAGTTGAGTTCTTGCCCGTGGCGGTGGTGCCGTTGTGGCAGGTGTTGCACGTACCCGCAGCCACGCTGCTGTGGCTCATGGTCGCCGGTGTCCAGGCGGTGGTTTTGTGGCAGGTGTCGCACGAGGCGGTGGTGGAAATGTGGCTCGAGTTCTTGCCTGTCGCAGTAGTGCCGTTGTGGCAAGAAGCGCAGGTGCCTGGCGCCACACTGCTGTGTTTCATTGTAGTCGGCGTCCAGGCGGTTGTTTTGTGACAGGTGTCGCATGAAGCAGTAGTAGAAGTATGGCCAGAGTTCTTGCCTTGGGCGGTGGTGCCGTTATGGCAGGAATTGCAAGTACTTGGTGCCACGCTGCTATGGCTGAAAATAGTCGGCGTCCAACCGCCGGTGCGATGACAAGTATCACAACTCGCGGTTGTCGGAATGTGATTCACGGGTTTGGTGGATGCCCCCATCCGGTTGCCTGAAATATGGCAGTAGTTGCAATCACGCGGGGTTCCCTTAAAAACCCCCTGAATATGGCAAGACTCACAACGGACCTTGGCGTGAGCGCCAGAAAGTGAAAATCCGGTTGTAATGTGACTTGACGGATCCAAACGGATGGATTTACGCCCTTCATCCGATGGAGCGGCCTGCGCAGCCAAACATCCGAATGCCAGCATGAAACCGGCAAGCCAGTGAATTGCAATGACAACCATGCGTTGTCCATAGTTTAGATCATCGTGATTAATTGGCATTGCAATTCCCCTA
This sequence comes from Candidatus Wallbacteria bacterium GWC2_49_35, assembly GCA_001791795.1. GTDB lineage: Bacteria > Muiribacteriota > UBA9980 > UBA9980 > UBA9980 > UBA9980. Next base: position 812 of record MGFH01000155.1, on the reverse strand, counting down.
ACCATTTTTGGTTTGATGCTGATTAGCCCATCCCAGCCCACCTGCCCGGTATCAGGTTGCGCGATCGCAATATCCGAACTGGATTAAAGCCACTGCGGAGCAAACGTTTATATCCTACACAAAGCAACCTTAAAAGATACTTAAGGCAAATCAAATTCTCAAGTCCGCATATTTTATAGTGAAGCTATCCGCCCCCATTGTCCCATGCGAATTCTGTGGCAGTTTTTCAACACCCGGTTAACGCGAGAAAATTTCCGAATCTCCCTTGAGCTTGGTGAAGTCATCGGTAACGTGGCAGCGTTCACACTTCTGGCCGAATCCGCCATCATGGACATCCCTGTTGGCATGGCAACCACCACACATAAGCGGCACGTCAAATTTCTTTTCCACTGGCGTCTTGTGGCAATCCAGACAGCCGGTTTTCAAGTGGGCGCCATCAAGCTTGTACTTGGTGCGGCGATCATGGTCAAAGTTCCATGACTTCCAGGTGCGGGCGTTATGGCAATCCTCACAC
>MGFH01000155.1:0-273 GCA_001791795.1 Candidatus Wallbacteria bacterium GWC2_49_35 | reverse complement strand
GCGGAAGGCCGGTGTTTCATGGCATTTTTTGCATTCCAGCTTCACATGGCTGCCGGTCAGGATGAATTTTGCCTTGGCGTGATCGTAGGGAGCTTCCTTCCAACTGGTTTCCTTGTGGCAGGATTCGCACTTGGAACCCAGTTGATTCTTGTGTAAATCATCCTTGCGGTGGCATGAAATACATGTCGTTTCCAGCTTTTGCCCATAAAGTGGCTTTTCTGGAGGATGGCATGCCTTGCAGGGTGTCTTCTGATGCTTGCTCTTGAGGGGGTA
>MGFH01000154.1 GCA_001791795.1 Candidatus Wallbacteria bacterium GWC2_49_35 | reverse complement strand
CGTCGCAAACGAGGATGTTCACTAAATATCACCGTCCTGTGGGCCTTTTTTGGTTTTTATTATCACGGCGCGGTGCGTCTGTATCAGCTGGTAAGCGTCAAACGCCTCTTTTCTGACCCTGAGGGACGCGTCGTTCAGCGACAGCGTGAGCATCATTTCTACCTGGTTGAAATTTTCATGCGGCAGGCCGATGGATAGATACCTCTGGATAGCCATGATGGCGTTGAGTCTTACCTTTTCGTCGGGATGGTTGAATTCGAACAGGTGCGCCTCCGCGCTTTTAAGCGGCGCGTGTGTGCCGTCGGCCTTTTCGTAGAAATTCTGGCCGTTTTCGCCGGGGCCCTGCATGTTGTGCGTTATTTCTTTTTTGCGGCCGGTTTCGGGGGCCGGGTGTTCGGCTTTGGGCTCGTGGCGCGGCTGCTTTGATACGTATTCCTCGAACTGTGCGTCGAAATCGGTCATTTCGTGGCCTTTTTCGCGGGCCGCTTCGAGGGTGTTGAAGTTTTTGAGGCTGTCGATCTTGTGTTTTATCTTGTCTATAATCGTCTGTATGTAAGGCTTTTTAAGCGCGGACGCGTTCGCGAGCATCTTCTGCATGTCGAGCAGTATCTGCTCGTCGCCGAGTATCGACAGGCCCTGCGTCAGTTTCAGGATAATATCGGTGGTCGTTTCCCTGATAAAAAGCTCTAGCATCAGATTGATAATTTTTCTGTCGTGTGATTTGAGCATCAAAAGGCCGTAAGCGGCCGAATCGCGCATTGCGACGTTCGACGATTTTATCATGTCGGAGATGGCGTTGAAAGTCAGGTCGGGGTTGCGCTTCCAGGCTGCTATTACGGCGTTCGCCTTGATGCGGTTGTCCGAGTGCTTTAAAAAAGGGCAGATAATGTCGAAAACTTCGGGAGCGTCTATGAAGCCGAGCCCCTCGAGGGCGTTCGCGCGGATCCTGTAGTCGAGCGTTTCGTCTTCCGCGTATTTTTTTAATATGGCGATCTCGGATTTCGAGCCGAGCGTGCCTACGACCCTTAATATCTGCGATTTTACCTGCGGCTCGCTTTCGACGTGGAGCCTTTCGACAAGGTATTTGACAGCTTCTTTTACGCCCCTTGTTTCGCGGGTGGCGTAGAGGAGCTTCGAAACCGCCTCGGCGCGTAAGGCCGCGCTGTTGTTGCTCAGATCAAGCACCAGGAACGCCATGTCTATTTCTTCGAGCTGGCGGGGAGCTTCGTCGGTTTTAGGCGCGGCCGGCGCGGGGTCGCTTTTTTCGACGATGTCGAGTATGTCTGAAAAATCGAGGCCGCCTGTTACGACCGAAGGCGGTCGGGCCGAGCGCGCGTCGCGTAATTTCGGTCCCGGCGGAACGGCGGGCGGCGGGCCGAAAGGACTCGCGGCGGAAGTGCGGTTCTTCTGGGAAATTTTGCAAAAAACGTTGTTGATGGCCTTTTTGGCGGCATATCTGATGGCGTTGTCCTCGTCGTTGGTCGCTCGCTTGAGCAGCGGAAGAGAGCCTTCGTCGCCTATGTCGAACAGGCGCAGACAGACCTGCTCTTTTTCCTTGTTGGAGCCGTTGTTGAATATTTCCGTCAGTTTCACCAGGTCGCTTATCTTGCCGATGTTCTGCACGTTGGCCATCTGTGCCTGAAGGCGCTGTTCTATCGATTCGACTATCTCGTTGAATATTTTGAGCTTCGGATGATCGGCGTACTGCTGGTTTACTTTGCGTATTTTTTCGATCGTGAGTTCGTCGCCCTTATTGCACAGCGTCGATATGGATTTTTTCAGGATCTCCATGTCACTTTCGTTCATAATGAGTTCTATGAGCATGTCCTGGCAGGGCGGATCGGCGATGGAGGCCAGGATGTAGGCGGCCGAATCGCGGAAAAAGACCTCTTCGGAGTTGATCATTTCCGAAAGTTTGCCGAGCGCGGTGGTCGGGTTGAGGCCGTAAAGCGCGCGCGCTGCGTTGGCCTTTATCCTGTTGTCGGATGAATTGAGAAAGGGGAGTACAATCGGGATAACGTCGAGCGAATATATTTGCCCGAGGCCTTCGAGTGTGTTGGCGACGACGCGCGAGTCGGGATGCCATAAAAACTTTTTCAGAAGAGTGAGCACGGTCGAATCGCCGAGCTTGCCGATCAATTTTGTGAGGCGCGAGATTATCTGAGGATCTTCCTCTGTGTCGAGCGCGGAGATAAGCATGCTGAGTATCTCTTTGGCCTTTATCGATTTTTTCGACAGGTCGCGCACGCTTTCTATAGTTTCTATGCGGTCTTTCGGGTTCTGCGAAGATATGCGTTTCGCGAATTGCCCGAGGTCCATCTCTAATATAAGATCTTCCAAAAAATTCCTCCGCCGATTTATGCAGGCCCCCGGTCTGTTCAGGGTCCATATAATCATCGTAGCATTATAGCAAAATACATCGTTAAATTCAAGCATTTATTTGAATCAAATATACCCGGCGCGCCGATCGTCAAAAATTTGCCGGCGGGGGACGCGGTAAAGAACTGATTGACTTTACGGCCGTTGTCTGGTATCATTTTCAGCGTAATGACCGCCGTGAGGTGATGAAGTTGATACACGGTATAGGTACCGATATCGTCAAAATATCGCGCATAGAAAGAAGCCTTCAGAGAACCGAAGGCTTCGCGGAGAAAATTTTTGTGAGCGGTGAAATAGAATACTGCGCTTCGAAAGCGTATCCCGCCCAGCATTTCGCGGCTAATTTCGCTATGAAAGAAGCGTTTATAAAGGCTTTCGGAATTTCCAGCGCGCCAGGAATGCGGTTCCATGATTTTGCCCTGCGCCATTATGACGACGGCAGGCCTTTTATCGAACTCGGCGGCGCGACGAAAAAACTTTTCGACGAAAAAAAACTTAAAACCGCGCACGTCAGCATTTCACACGACACCGATTACGCGGTCGCGTTCGTCGTGATTGAATGTTGAAACAATATATTCAAAAACGCGCATAAATATTTATACTGGCGGGTAAATTTTTGAAAAAGATCAGCATTATATTCAACGCCGACGATTTTGGCCTGACAAAGAGCGTTTCGGACGCCGTTATCGGCGCTTACCGGGACGGGGTCCTGACCTCGGCGACGCTTCTTTCGGGCGAAGAGTACGCGCCATACGCGGCGGGGCTCGCAGCCGCGAATCCCGGGCTTTCGGTGGGGATACATTTCCAGCTGGTGGCCGGAAAGCCGGTCACGCCCGATATTTCGCGCGTGCGGACGCTCGTCGATGAAAACGGCATGTTTCCGGCTAATTTCATGGATTTTTTCAAGAGGCTGCACGCCGGATCGATCGATAAAAACCAGATGAAAATAGAACTTATGAACCAGGTCAAAAAGGCCATGGCGCTGGGCGTTAAATTGACCCACGCCGACTCTCACCAGCACGTTCACATGCATCCCGGCGTGATGGCCGTCGTTGCCCGGGTGATGCGCGAGGCGGGCATAAGAAGGATACGCAATCCCGTAGAGGTTTATGATTACAGGCTTCACAGGCCGATAAAATTTTCGGCCGGAAATATCATTAAAATAGCATATATGAATCCGTTATATAAAAAGTGGTTCGGTCGAAAACTTTCGGCCTACGGACTCGCTTGTCCTGATATGTTTTTCGGCCAGTTCTTTTCGGGGGCAATGACGGCGGGAAACATGATGAAGTTTCTCGGCCGTGCGCGGGTCATGGCGGACCGCTTCGATAAAGGCGAGCTCGTCTGCGAAATAATGACGCATCCCGGCGCCGCGGATGAATATAAGAATATCGGAATATGTGACGGCGCGTTCGAAAAATATCTGTGGCGCGAAGAATTTTTAGCGCTTACCTCCCCGGAAATAAAGAAAAAGATAAATGAACAAAAGTTCATTTTATGCGGCTATGATTCTTTTTAATAGAATAAATGGAATCGTCAAATAATTTGTAAGGGCGTGATTTTATGTTCTATCCGGCGCTTCGTATGAGAAGGCTAAGAAATAATCAGAATATCCGCGATATGGTCAGCGAAACGTCTTTCGGCCTGCAAAATCTAATAATGCCTTATTTCGTCGTCAACGGCGAAAATATCAAAGAGGCGATAGGTTCGATGCCGGGCATTTTCCGATATTCGATAGACAACCTCGTCGAAGAGGTTAAAAAGGGCCGCGAGCTCGGTATAAAAGCCGTACTGCTCTTCGGCGTCGGCTGCGAAAAAGATGACGTCGCCTCGGCCGCTTACGACGAGAACGGCCTCATTCCGAAGGCGCTTATGGCGCTTAAAGACGCAGCGCCCGACGTAATGCTCATAACCGACGTGTGCTTTTGCGAGTACACATCGCACGGCCATTGCGGAATAATACTCAACGACGAAGTCGATAACGACCGCACGATAGAACTTCTCGGGCAGGCCGCGCTGGCATACGCGAGGGCCGGCGCCGATATGGTGGCGCCATCCGACATGATGGACGGCCGCGTCGGCTATATCAGGCAGGCGCTCGACGAGGAAGGTTTTACCAATATTCCGATTCTGTCATATTCGGCCAAATACGCTTCCGCGTTTTACGGCCCGTTCAGGGAGGCCGCCGACTGTGCGCCTAAATTCGGCGACCGCAAAACCTACCAGATGGACTGCAGGAACTCCGCGGAAGCGCTGCGCGAGGCCGCCCAGGACATCGAGGAAGGCGCCGATATCGTGATGGTCAAGCCCGCGCTTTCATATCTCGACGTTATTTGCCGCGTCAAAGCTGACGCGAAAATGCCCGTCTGCGCCTATAACGTGTCAGGCGAATATTCGATGGTCAAGGCGGCCGCAGCGAACGGCTGGCTGGACGAAAAAAAGATCGTCGCCGAGATCCTGACATCCATTAAAAGGGCCGGCGCCGATATCATAATCACCTACCACGCGAACGATTACGCGCGCTGGCTTAAAGAAGGGAGCGTTAACGCTTGAAAAAAACTAAATTATCCGAAAGATACCATCATAAAGCGAAGCAGATCATACCCGGCGGCGTAAATTCTCCGGCGCGCGCGTTTTTGTCGGTCGGCGGCTTCCCGCGTTATATTAAAAGCGCGAAAGGCCCTTTCATAAAGGATATCGACGGCAATAAATATATCGATTACGTAATGTCGTGGGGGCCGATGATCCTCGGCCATTCGCACAAAAATGTCCGGCTCGCCGTTCAGAAGACTCTGAAATCGGGCGCGTCGTTCGGGGCGCCGACCGTAGCCGAATATGAGCTGGCAAAACTTGTATCCTCGATATATCCTGCCATGGAGAAGGTCAGGCTGGTAAACTCGGGCACGGAGGCTGTCATGAGCGCGATACGCCTGGCGCGCGGGCATACAGGCCGCGACATGATATTGAAATTCGACGGCTGCTATCACGGCCATTGCGATTCTATGCTGGTGGCGGCGGGATCCGGCGCCCAGACACTCGGCGTGCCTAACTCCAAGGGCGTCCCGGCTGACCTGGCAAAACTTACGCTCACGGCCCGCTTTAACGATAAAAAAGACGTCGAAAGGCTTTTTGAAAAGCACGGCGGCGCTATCGCGGCGGTCATTCTCGAACCGGTCATAGGCAATATGGGCCTTATCAAGCCGAACGAAGGTTTTCTGGAGTTTTTGAGAGAGATAACCGAAAAGCACGGCGCGCTCCTGATCTTCGACGAAGTGATGACGGGCTTCCGCCTCGCGCTCGGCGGCGCGTGCGAAATTTACGGAGTGGTCCCCGACATAGTTACGCTCGGCAAGATCATAGGCGGCGGCCTTCCTATCGGCGCCTACGGCGGCAAATTAGACGTGATGAAAAACGTCGCTCCCGAAGGCGGCGTCTATCAGGCTGGAACGCTTTCTGGCAACCCGCTCGCGGTGGCGGCCGGGCTTGCGATGCTCAGAACGCTCGTGAAGACGAGGAGCAAGGTCTATCCCGCGCTGGAGGAGAAGGGCGCGTTTTTAGAAGGCGCCATGGGCGATATCATAAAGAAAGCCGGTGAAAAAATAAGGGTCAACCGCATGGGCTCCATGTTCACGATCTTTTTCACCGACCGGGAGATAAACTGCGCCGACTGCGCGAAAAAATCCGATACCGCTAAATTTTCCAGATTTTTTCACGAAATGTTAAACAGGGGCGTTTACATGGCGCCGTCCCAGTTCGAGGCGAATTTCATATCCTACGCCCACGACGGAATGTGCCTTGAAAAGACGGTAAAGGCATTCGGCGAGGCTTTAAAAAACATATAAGAATTTATAAAAAACAAGAAAACAAGGAGGAACTTTCATGGATCAACAGTTCAATTATTTTCAGCAGCAGGCGCGCGGTCCGATGAGCGCATCGGCGATAGCGGCGGAACAGCTCAGCTTTATGAACAAGGTTTATATGTGGATGGCGGCGGCTCTCACTCTTACGGGACTCACGGCGATGTACGTCTCTTCGAGCGTGCCGCTTCTGAAACTCATTCTTTTGAACAAGCCAATATTTTTCGGGCTTCTTATCGGCGAACTGGCTCTGGTGTGGTATCTTTCGGCGAGGGTCGATAAAATGACCGCGACCGGCGCCACTTCGATGTTTTTTCTGTACGCGTTCGTAAACGGTCTCACGCTTTCGGTGGTGTTTTTAGTTTACACCGCTTCGTCGATAGCCTCGACCTTCTTTCTGACGGCGGCCACTTTCGCCATTATGAGCGCTTACGGGTATTTCACCAAGGCCGACCTTACATCGCTGGGCAATCTCTGCTTCATGCTTCTGATAGGCCTTATAATCGCTTCCATATTCAATATTTTCATGGCCAGCAGCACGATATACTGGGTAACGACCTATCTCGGCATCTTCGTTTTCGTCGGTCTGACCGCATACGACACTCAGCGCATAAAAGAAATGAACGTCATCGGCAACGAGGGCACCGAAGAAGACCAGAAAGAAGCCATAATGGGCGCGCTTATACTGTACCTCGATTTCATCAACCTGTTTTTATACATGCTGAGGCTGTTCGGGGACAGGCGGAACAATTAATAGTGAATAGTGAACAGTGAATAGTGCATAGTTGAGGATTT
>MGFH01000153.1:47871-51484 GCA_001791795.1 Candidatus Wallbacteria bacterium GWC2_49_35 | reverse complement strand
ACACCGTAAAAGGACTCGTAAAACCTCTTGGAATATTGAAAGAATTCCATGAAGAAAAAGTGGAAAAAGCGAAAAAGGCGAAGGCTTAATAACCGCCGAATATGACTCCGGACAGTTTTGGCGCCTGAAAGGCGTCCGTTTATTTCAGTCCGATCGAATTTAAAAAATTCGTTTTTTTGAATTAACTTTGGAGGTTAACGCACCAATGAAAGAATTGATCACTCTCATAATTAAATCTTTAGTCGATCATACCGATCAGATTGAAATAAAAGAGATTTCAGGCGAAAAAACTTTAATGTACGAAGTCAAGGTAGCCACCGAAGACGTCGGCAAGATAATCGGCAAACACGGCCGCACTATCAACGCCATCAGGACTCTTCTTCGCTCGTCCATGAGCAAGGATAACAAAAAAGTCATCCTTGAAGTTTTGCAGTAAAGTAGTTGTATGATATAAATGCCCGATAAATCAAACTTCGTGGCGATAGGACAGATCATAAAGCCTCACGGCGTTCATGGCGAGTTCAAAGTATTGCCGCTGACTGATTTTATTGAAGAAAGGTTTTCGAACCTTAAAGATTTTTTTATATTTAACGAAAATGACGGAGCGGTTAAATGCTCCGTCGTTTCCGTTAAATTCACTCCGCGCTACGTCATAGTCGGCGCGGAGGGCTTCACCATCGAGCGCGCCGAGGCGCTTCGCGAGCAGTACATCTATATCGAGAAAAAAGATATAATGGACGCCGGCGAAGACAACTTTTACGCGTTCGACCTGGTCGGCCTCGCGGTCATCGAGAACGCAACGGGCCGCCGCCTGGGCGAGATCATAAACGTCTACAGCGGCTCGGGAAACGACATGATCGAGATCTCGATCGCAGGAGACGCCGGGGGAGACGCAAAGACCGCGCTCGTGCCTTTCGTGAAGCAGTTCGTTAAAAAAATCGATATCAAGGGCGGGGCCGTATATATCGAGGTTCTGGAGGGGCTTTTATAAAAATCACCGTCGTGACCCTCTTTCCCGGCTATTTCGAAACCCCTTTCGCTACCAGCATTATCGCCAGGGCTAAAAAGGGCGGGCTCGTCGAATTCGATTTCGTCGATCCCAGGGATTTCACGGCCGACAGGCACCGCACGGTGGACGATTACCCCTACGGCGGCGGCTGCGGAATGGTCATGAAGCCGGGGCCCGTCAAATCGGCCCTCGATTTTGTAAAGCAAAGGTGCGCCGCGGCGGGCGCGGAACCTCCCCTGACGGTGTATCTTACGCCCCAGGGCGAGCTTTTAAAGCAGAAGACGGTCGTAGAGTTTTCGGAGAGGGAGCATATACTGCTTTTCTGCGGGCACTATGAAGACATCGACTGCCGGGCGCGCTCTCTGTTCGACCGCGAAATATCGGTGGGCGACTATGTGCTTTCGGGGGGCGAGCCGGCGGCGGCGCTGATCGCCGACGCGCTTGTCAGAAAAATTCCGGGCGCGCTGGGAAATCCCGAGTCTTCGACCGAAGATTCGTTCTCTAAAGAAGAGGGACTCTTCGACTGCCCGCATTACACCAGGCCGCCGGAGTGGGAAGGGAAGCGCGTTCCAGACGTTCTTTTGAACGGCGATCATAAAAAGATAACCGAGTACAGGCGCGCGCGGGCGCTCATAAACACGATGAGGGTCCGCCCCGATTTACTGAAGATCGAGCGGCTGAGCGAAGAAGACTTCAAGATCGTCAAAAGATATTTTCTTGATTATCACGATATCGGGGATTGACGCTTTATGAGCCATGAAAAGCATCCGGGCGCCGCAGACTCCTCTAAGGCCGCGGGCGGCGGAGACAACAGCTTAAAGGCGAGGCTTTACATAGGGCTCGTCCATTATCCCATAAAGGGCAAGGACCGCGCCATAGTGCAGACCTCGGTCACCAACCTCGACGTCCACGATATCGCGCGCACGGCGAGAACGTATAATCTGGCCGGCTATTACCTGATCGCGCCGCCCGAATGCCAGAGCGGGCTCGTTGAAAAGATTATCGGCCACTGGTCGAGCGGATTCGGCCTCGAATATAACGCCGACAGGAGCGAGGCGCTGCGGCTGGTCAAAATGGCCCGCACCATCGACGATGTCAGGGACGCGATAAGCGCGGAAACAGGACGGGAAACCAGCGTCGTAATAACCGACGCTAAAACTTACAGCGATCCGCGAAATATTACTTGCAATTCTATGCAAAATATGTTAAAATTATCTGATTCTAATTTTTTGTTGCTATTCGGCACCGGCTGGGGACTGGCCGAAGCAGTCGTCGCAAAGGCCGATTTTATACTCGAACCGATAAGGCCGCTTACGGTTCATAAATACAATCACTTATCGGTAAGGGCCGCGGCGGCCATAATTATAGACCGCGTCGTGGGAGAGAACATTTTTAACTAAAAGTTTATTTTAATGTAAAATAATATTTGATTTAATAAAAAAATAATGAATCAACCAGGAGGAATAAAATGGACTTAATCAAATCAATCGAATCAGGCTTTTTGAAAAAAGACGTTCCGCACTTCATCGTCGGCGACACCGTCCGCGTAGACGTGCGTATTGTCGAAGACGACAGTGAAAGACTTCAGGCGTTCGAAGGCGTCATCATAGCCAGAAAGGGCGTAGGCGCCCGTGAAACCATCACCGTCAGGAAGGTCTCCTATGGTATCGGCATCGAAAGAAGTTTCTTCATTCACTCGCCTATGATAGGCAAACTCACCGTCGTCAAACACGGTAAGGTCAGACGCGCGAAACTGTACTACCTGCGCGAAAGATTCGGCAAATCCGCCCGCATCGAAGAACGTAAGCCCAAACTCGTTCAGGCGGCCAAAGTTTAAGAATTTTTATAGATAACATCCAACTGGTACCGGCGCATTAATACTTGAATATGTTGATGTGCCGGTATCGCTCGAATAAACGGAATGGACAGGTAACAATGGCCACAGGCGAAGCGGAAACCATTCAACCGAACGAAAAAGAAAAAAAAGATATCGATGGCGGAGAAAGCGAGAAGTCACTTGTGCGCGAGGTAGTCGAAACTATAGTTCTGGCGCTCATACTGGCGTTCGCGCTGCGCACCTTCGTGGTTCAGGCCTTCTATATACCCTCGGGCTCGATGGAAAACACCCTGCTTCCGGGCGATATGATTCTGGTCAATAAATTCATATATTATTTCACCGACATCAAGCGCGGCGATATAATAGTCTTCAAATACCCCAACGACCCTTCGAAAGATTACATCAAGCGCGTGGTGGGCCTTCCCGGCGACTCGCTCGAGCTGAAGAACGGCGACGTTTACGTCAACGACAAGCTCTACGAGGAAAAATACACCAAAGACAAGGCCGCCGACGACATGATACTTCACGCCCACATAGAAAAGGGCGAAGGAAATTCGATCGTGAGCGTCGCGGCGCAGACGAAGATCACCGTGCCCTCAGGCAAATATTTCGTCATGGGCGATAACCGCAATAACAGCCAGGATTCACGTTTCTGGGGTTTCCTTTCATACTCCGGCCTCAAGGGCAAGGCGCTGGTCATTTACTGGCCGCTGTCGCGTATCGGCATGATAAGGTAAAATTTTCGCGGCCGGGGCGGGGCGCGTTTG
>MGFH01000153.1:0-47855 GCA_001791795.1 Candidatus Wallbacteria bacterium GWC2_49_35 | reverse complement strand
AAGCAGGAAACCGTTCCGCAGCGCAGCGCGCAGCGGGATTTTTTTTTATCCGGAATAAATTTTATCGGCAAAATTTATATGTTGTTGAAAACTTGCCGGGTTTGTGTTAGAATTAAATAAGGTAACGCGAGGAATAAACCAAAAATAAAATGATTTTATAATAACGAAAAACGTCTAACGAAAATAACTTCACAAACGGCGGTAAACGATATGAAAATTTTAAAGACCAGCGGCAAAAGAAGCGGCTTGCCGTCCCGTATTTTTCAATATTTTGAAAACCGGCGCGGGTTTTCGATACTGCTGCTGGTTTTGATAGTGCTTTTCCTGGTCGCTTTTTACGCCTTCCAGCATATCTACAACGCCCAGACGCGCTCGCGCCAGGCGCACAAACTATTCTTCGCAAGCTCCGCCATGAACCTGGCCGAAGCGGCAATGCAGCTGGCTATTCTGCACGTGAACAACGAAATGAACGACGTGAATTACAACGCTGGCAAGAACTTCTGGTATTCCAGCCTGCGCAAGGGCGTGGGCGCTTCGGAGGGACTGACGCAGGACCTGCGCGACCTTCCGGGCGTGAAGTCTCTGCTGCTGCAGTTCAAGGACCGTGGCGCCAAAATAAAGGAACTGAGGGCCACTTTATCAGCCGTCGATAAATTTTACGATCTGGGCGGAAACGCCGAATCGTTCCGCGATATTGAAAAGTGCGGCTCGATCGAGTTCAAATGTATATCCGAATTCATGGAAACGGGCGCATCGCTGAGGGCCCGCAGAGACTTCAAAGTGGTTCACGCCAGGAACCCGTTCCTGAATAACTACGCCCTGTTCATAAAAGACGCCTGGGGAGAATATTCGTCGGCGGGTAACGCCGGCTACCCTTCGGCGTATAAAAGCCTTCCCGGCTCGCACGAAGGATATAACCCGAAAGACCGCTACCTTAAGATCAATTCGCAGCCGGAAGCCAGCCTGCCGGCGGGGCGGGTGCTTTTCGGCGGCCCGATGGATTCGGACAAAAAGATGATAATCAACCTTTCCGATAAAGACACCGACATGATGGACGAAGTATGGCCTGCCGCCGGCGCCGTTAACAAGATATGGGGCCCGAACTCGAAATCGGCCACCAAGGCCGGAAGCGATCCGAAGATGCCCGCGAAGGAGCTCGAGGCGCTTTACCGCAGCCTGTTTTACGACACGAGCAACCCGCTGACCGATGCGGCGTGGACCGAACTCACCAATAACACCGTCTTTTTATTCAAGAAGAAGAACTGCGGCTTCAATCCGCAATATATATACGGCAAGAACACCTCTGCGCCTTACGCGAAATCCAAGCCGGCGAATGCCGACGCCGAGCCGAAGACGTCGCTTAAGAACATGTCCGACCTCGACGAGCTGGCAAAGGAAGAGTGGGTCTTCGGCGCGCACACGTCGAATTATCTCGGCTCGATGCTCCTTTTCGCCGACACTGTAATGAAGCCGTCGAGCGCCTATAAATGGGTAAATTGCGACCAGCTCAACGACCAGGACGCGCCCGCCACCGATGTTTCTTCGTCCGCGAAGATCGCCCGGAAGACGTTCATCCATTACAATCACAGCACCGACACCGCAAGGCGAGGGATCGACATTTTCGGCGCGCCCGGCGCGCGCCAGTTCGGCCTGGTCGAAGGCAATGTCTGGCAGAGGTATTCCAGCCTTTCGACGCTCGCGATGGAGATCGTTCTGCCGGCGCCGGCCAGCAAGACCTATAACATCAATTTCGTTATACCGGCCATGTTTAAAACAGTTCCGAAGGACACCGTGCAAAAAAACCTTCCCGCGGTCGATTTCAAGGCGTTCCTGCTGTTTTTAGACACCATGTACACCGATGCGCAGCTTTCGGCGATATACATAACCGGCGCCACCGTCATTCGCGAGGAAGGTGGAAAGACCATTGGAAGACCGTTCCAGACGGCGGCCGGCAGCTCTAACATCGACTACAACTCGGAGGTCGTTGTCAGGCCCTACAATATGGGCGTGCCGGCGGCCGTGAAAGTGCCTCTCGCGGCGCCCGAGGCCGTTCAGACGCTCATTCCGCCGCCGCGCGGCTACGAGGAGCTCACGCCGGTAATATCAAGTAAAAACGCCGTCATATACGACAACGAGACTGAATTTTTTAAAAAGAGCGTCTCGAAGGCTATCATAGGCGGAACGACCGTGAATTTTTTGAATCTGCACGGAAACGTTATCGTCAAAAGCGACCTTCATCTCATGGGGGCGCCTTTCGTCTATAAAGGCTGCGGCACCATAACGGTCGCGCCTGACACTTCGGGCATGGTTCCGCTGCCGCGTCACATATACATCGGCACGCGCATCGCCAAGGCCGGCCCGACCGACCTGCTCTGCCTTTATTCGAGCTGGGGCACCATCGCCATAACCGGCGACAATCTCGAAATAAACGCTTCGCTCGTCGCGCTGCATCCGTTCTATAATCCCGATAAAAACCTCATTTCGTTCGTGAGCGGCCCCGCTTCGGGGTCCGGCGGCGCGAACAGCCTGAAGATAAAAGGCAATCTCGCGGCGGACCACCTCAATCTGGCCGCTTTCCCGAAAAACACGGTCATAGAATACGATCCGCTTTTTCATGAGATGAAAACCGAGGACGATTTTTTCGTAAGCGTTTCGAAAAAATTCACTTACTGGGTAAAGGAGCCGCTGTAATATGACGAATTCCATCGAACAGACTACGCCACATACGACGAAGGACATCGACAGGATAGACCTGCTTAAGATATTGTTCGAAAAACTTCTTTGCGATAATAAGATCGACGGCGCCGAAAAAACCCTGTTTGCAGGGTTCAAGGTAGAATTCGGGATAAGCGACGCTAAATATTCCGAGGTCCTCGCCGAAACCGTCGCGGAGATCAAAGAAAAAGGCAATATATTCGCCGGCGGCTGTAACCTCGACGAGAACGGCCGCGAATACAAGATATCCATCTACCGCGAAGCATACTACCGGATGCTTTTGAACGGAAAGATAACCGAAGGCGAAAACGATCTGCTGATAGGCCTGAATAAAATACTGAAGCTGGAAGAGGACGCCGAAAGCGAGGCGGTCCTGGGCGCGAATTCGATGGCGATGGACGAAGCGGTTAAAAATATCGCGGCAAAAAACTATAATGCAGCGGCGTCGCTGCTGGCGGCTTTCACTCCCGACAAAAAGCATTTCCGGCGTTATTATCAGACGGCCTATTCAATTTTCAAAAGCAGGGCTGCCGCATCGTCAGCGGCCGCGGCAGGCGATTCCGCGATGCGGGAGGCCGCGGACGAGTTCGAAAAACTTTTCATCGCAGGTAAACCGAATGAAAAGACCGCGCCGTGGGAGGCCGTTTATTATCATGCCCGTCTCGTCCCGCTTTCCGAATTCGAAAAGCGGGAGAAGTGTCTTAACGCCGCCCTGGAAGCCGCGGGCGACGATGAAAAGAAGCATCTGGCATATTTTCAGATCGCGTTCAGTCATCAGGCCGTTAAAAATTATGAAAGGGCCGTCGAATTTTATTCGCTGGCCGAAAAGCACGACGACGGCGACGCCGACACTGCCATTAACCTTATTTCATGTCTTTTGAGCCTCAAACAATACGAGCGGGCGAAAAAATACGCCGATGAAAAAAACGAAAAATTTTCGGCCAGCGCGGCTTTTTTAAACAATTGCGCCATCCTCCATTTAAAATTGAACGACAGCGGCCTGGCGGCAGAGCTTTTTAAAAAGGCGCTTGCCGTCGATCCCGGGTTTGCCGATGCGCGCGTCAACCTTTCAAAAATCATGTGATGACCGGCATGATATAAGTGATAATTTTTTATCACTTAGCGATATTTTTATTGCATAAATTTTGCGGAGCTGAAACGATCAGACGTTTTAACTTTACGGCTGGCGGCTTTTGTGTATCCGCGGACCGGGCGAATTTTCGCGTTACATGGCACGCAAATTGCTTTGCTGATTATTGCCGCTCATCGCGGCTAATTTTTAGGAGGTGTATCCCATAATGAAAAAAATTTTAGCGGTATTGTTCATGTTATTAGTCACGGTTTATTTCGCTGCTACTGCTATAGCGGCTGAAGAAGCGAAAAAAGAAGAAAAAGGCAAAGACAAAAAAGGCGCTTTCGTTACAGTAGAACTCACCGGCAAGATCCTCAGCGAAAAAGACACAAAAGGTAGAGAGAAACATTTATTCGTAGCCGAAGACGGCCAGAAATATTTCATAATCAAAGGTAAAGGCAAAAAAGCCGGCATATTCGCAGTTGCTGATTACGCTAACAAAACCTTCAAAGTGAAAGGCACTTCGAAACCCGTATCTGAGAAAGACAAAGACAAAAAAGACTACTATCCTTCTTTAAAGATAGATGAATTCAGCGAAGTCGGCACGCCCGCCATTCCCGCTGAAGTAAAGGCTCCCGAAGCTCCCGCAACGCCTGCAACGCCCGCGGCTGAAGCTCCTAAAGCTGAAGTAAAGGCCCCCGAAGCTCCCGCGGTTTCCGCGACGCCGGCAGTACCGGCAACGCCCGCTGTCGAAGCTCCTAAAGCCGAAGAAAAACCCGCTGAAACCGGCAAATAATTAATTTAAATCTCTTTTCGCCGGTCCCCGTTCCGCTTAAAGCGGAGCGGGCGCCGGTCAGGCTAAAAACCCTGGACAAGGGGAGGAAGGCAAAATGATCTCTAAAATTTTTCATGCGTTTTTAATATTCATACTGTTCGCGGCTCAGGTGCCGCTGACGCATGTTTACGCCGAGCCTTCCGGCGGTGTAGCGGACGGAAAAGTTTTATTTACCGCGGTCGGCGCGGTGCGCCAGGTAAAAACCGTTAAAAAAGAATCGCGGCCCGTTTATGAACTTGTCGACGAAAAAGGGGAAAAATATAAGTTGATAGGCCCGAAGGCCATTGTGGACCAGATACTGGCGGTTAAAGATTACGGCGCGCTTAAGTTTACCGTAGCCGGACAGCTCCGGCTCAGTAAAGAAGACAGGAAAAAGGGCATTTTAATGAGCGGTTTCGAAATTTATAAACAGCCGGCAACGCCGCCTGTAAATGCCGGCGATCCGGCGACTGCCGAAAACGCTTTAAAAAACGCGCCGGATAAAGTCCCGGCGGGCACGGTTGAAAACAAAGTTAAATAAAGCGCGAAAAATCGTACTATAAACGTTTCTGAGCTGAGGGGCATTTTTTTAATGCCCTTTTTTATTTTTTTGCGCGCGTTCGCCGGAAGGTTCGGTCGAGCCCCTCAAACCGGCCGGATTTCATGGCGCCGCCCAAATAAATATCTTGACTTTTAAGATGTTTACAAATATAATCAAGCGGTCATCAAATAAATTAAGGAGTTTTTATGGATCTTGTAAAATTAAGCCTTTTAATCGCTTCAATGGTACTTATATCGATGTCCCTTCCGGCCCGCTCGGAGGCCGCTGACGGCTCGACGACCGAAGTCGGCGCTTCACAGGAGGTCAACGTCGATAACATGAAATTCAACGTGACCGACGCCGAAGGTCCCGCAATGGCCTCTACGGCCGAAATAGTCACGATCGCCCCCGAAGAAGTTCTCGCGAAGGTAGGAACTGACGAGATCAAAGGCAAAGATTTCAACGCGAAGCTCGACGAGCAGATACCGCCTTACGTTCCGCGCAATACTATAAAAAAAGCCGACAAAGAAAGATTTTTAGAACAGATGGTCGACGATAAAATGCTCGAAATGGAGATCGCCGAGAAGAAATTCGACGACAACGAGCAGTTCAAACAGGTCATGTCCGAGATCGAAAAGCGCGTCATACTTCACTTTTATATGACCGAAAAGATACAGAACCACAAAGTCGAAGTAAGCGAGCAGGAAATTAAAGATTTTTACGATAAGAACAAAGAAACTCAGTTCAAAACGGCCGAATTCGACAACGTCAAGCAGGCTATAAACGAAGAACTGAAAAATAAAAGACTCGAGGAATACCTCATGAAATACTGGCTCGACACCGCTAAAGAATATGAAGTGAAGACCAACGAAGCGGGCCTTGCGAAGATAAAAGACATAGCGAAGCTCGATTCGAGCGAACTCGCGATTTCGATTTACGACACCAAATTCGCGAGCATCACGCTCGGCGATCTGAAAAAAGCGTTCGACACCGACAAGATAGTCAGCCAGAACAAGTCGGTTCATAATCTCGAAAGCCCCGAATACTGCGCCATGATAGCCGATAACCTCCTCAAGGCCCACTTGCTTTCAGATTACGCGGTCAAGAACGGATACGCTCCCGACAAGAACGAAAAGGTCAAAAACGAGCTCGAAAAGATCAAAAATATGCAGAAAAAAAGACTTTTTATCGACAGCGAAGTATTTAAAAATATCGAGGTCAGCCCCGACGCCGTTAAGAAATATTACGAGGATAACAAGGCCAGCTTCCGTGACGACCAGGTTAAGGCTTCGCATATACTCGTAGCGAGCGAAGAAAAGGCGAAGGAGATCGAAAAGAAACTCAAGGAAGGCGCTAACTTCGAAGAACTCGCAAAAGCCGAATCAAGCTGTCCTTCGAAGGAAAAAGGCGGCGATCTCGGACTTTTCGGGCGCGGCATGATGGTGAAGGAATTCGAGACCGCGGCCTTCGCGGCCAAAAAAGGCGAAATGACACCTGTAGTCAAGACGCAGTTCGGCTTCCACATAATAAAGGTCACCGACAAGATAGAAGGCAAACAGCGCGAACTCGCCGAAGAAACGCCGAAAATAGAGAACTCGCTGAAGCGGGAAAAACAGATGGCGGCGCGCGACGCTTTCCAGAAATATCTCAGAGACAAATACAAACCGCAGCTGTTCAATGAAAAAATAAAATAAACAATATTTAATATTTAATATTTAATTTTTTAATTAATTAAAATAATTTTATAATAAAGTATTGTTTTATAAACTCAGACTTTATCGAATATATTTTATTCAGCACAAAAAAAGGGCCGCCCCTCTCAGGGTAAGGCCCTTTTTTGTATGATTTTAGTGCGCGTGCGCTTTTTCGGCGGCGTTTTATTTCGCGCTTATTCTATCATTTTAAGAAGCTGCTCGTAAGTTATCACTGATACGCCGAGTTTGACGGCCTTGTCGAATTTCGAGCCGGGCGAGTCGCCCGCGACGACGAAGGACGTCTTTTTCGACACGCTCGAGGCGTTCGAGCCGCCGTGGGCCTCGATAAGTTCTTCAACTGAATCGCGCGGGACCGAAAGCGTTCCGGTTATCACGAAGGATCTGTTCGCGAGACGATCCGATTCGGCTCTGACGGAGGATATCGCCTCGATCCTGAGGCCCGCTTCAAAAATTTTATTTATTATCCCGGCGTTCTTTGCGTTGGAAAAAAAGCGCGCGAGCGACGCGGCGATCTTTTCGCCTATCTCTCCCACGGCCAGGAAATCTTCGGGCGACGCGGCGGCGATCTTTTCGAACGATTTGAAATGGCCCGCCAGGGAAGCCGCGGTGGTTTCGCCGACGAAGGGTATCTGAAGAGCCGTGATGAAGCGGTTGAGCGTGGTGTTCTTTTTCTTTTCGATCTCGAGCGCGAGCTTCGACGCCAGTTTTTCCTTGAAACGCGGAAGTTTGAGGAAGTCTTCGTATCTGAGTTTGAGTATGTCGGCCATGTCGCCGATAAGTCCGTGTTCGACGAGCGTTTCGATAACTTTTTCGCCGAAGCCTTCGAAGTCGAGAGCGCGTTTGGAAGCGAAATATTCGGCTTTTCTGATGAACTGGGCCGGGCAGGACAGCGAAACGCATCGCCAGGCGGCCTCTCCTTCGTTGCGGACGGCCGGCGAGCCGCAGGCGGGGCATTCGGAGGGCATCGTGAATTTCTTCGAATCGGGGCCGCGGCGGGAAACTATGACCTCGACGACCTGCGGGATGATCTCGCCGGCTTTTTCTATTATGACATGGTCGTTTTCGCGGATGTCCTTCGCCTCGATCTCGTCGGCGTTGTGAAGCGACGCGCGGGCTATGCGCGTGCCAGAAAGCGTCACGGGCGTGAAGTTCGCGACGGGCGTGAGCGTGCCGGTTTTTCCGACCTGGATCTGGATGCTTTCGATGACGGTTTCGGCGCGCTCGGGCGCGTACTTATAAGCCATAGCGAAGCGCGGCGATTTCGCGGTGAAGCCGAGGGAAGCCTGCCATGCGAGGTTGTCGACCTTCACGACCATGCCGTCGGTGTCGTAGTCGAGCGAGCGGCGCATCGTTTCCCACTTTTCGATATGCGCGATGACGGCGTCCATGCCGCGAAGGACCGAAAAGTTTTCAGAAACGCGCATGCCGAGGGCCGCGAGGAACTCGAGCGAAGCTGAATGCGTTTCGAAGGCCGTTTCGCGCCCTTTGCCTTTCTCATAGACCACAGGGGATTTCGCGAGGTTGTACAGAAAAATATTCAGGCCGCGTCCGGCCGTAACCTTCGCGTCGAGCTGCCTGAGCGCTCCGGCGGCGGCGTTTCGCGGATTGGCGAAGACCGCCTCTCCCGCATCTTCGCGCGCGGTGTTGAGAGCGGCGAAGACGCTTCGGGGCATGAAGATCTCGCCGCGAACTACCGCGTCGCAGTCGAGCGCGAGCCGGAGCGGAACCTGTTTTATGGTGGCGACGTTCGCCGTCACGTCCTCGCCGGTGCGCCCGTCGCCGCGCGTGGCGGCGCTTTTTAGAACGCCGCGCTCGTAAGTGAGCGAGATCGATGCGCCGTCGAATTTCAGCTCGACGCAATATTGTATATCTTCAGGTTTTATGAAATCGGAAGGCGCCCTGCCTATATTCAGATCTTTTAATATTCGCGTTTCAAAGTCGCGGAGATCTTCGATGCCGTAGGAGTTGGCGAGCGAGAGCATTGGCGTTTCGTGGGTTATCTGGCGGAACTCCTTCGCGGGCGAGCCGGAAACGCGTCCGGTCGGAGAGCCCGGCATTTTCAGCCCGGGGTGTTCTTTTTCGAGTTTCTCCAGTTCGGCCATGGCGCGGTCGTATTCAATGTCGCTCGCGGAAGGCCTGTTGAGCAGGTAATATTCGTGGTCGCACCTCGTGATGAATTCGGTCAGCGACCTTATGCGCTCAGACGCCGCGGAGGCGGCGCCGCCGTTGAAATTGAAATCCATGGTGTCGTCGGGCATGTGCATCTCCGTATAACTATAAATCTATGGGATATCCGGCATATAATGATTTCGTGATATTATTGCCGCCGGAAGAGCTCGGGGCCGGAATACGGCGTCGGAAGTAATTTTATTATATTTTCGATTTTATTTCAAGTGAGTAACGCGATAAATCGAAAAAAATTATAAAAATATATTGCATTTGAATTTTTATAGTGATATAATAAAAAATTAAAAGTTAGCGCTTTAACCTGGAAAAAGAAGGAGATAATATAATTGATGGATTTCGTACCCAAAGGGCTTTTTTTAACAAAAGGCGTCGGAAAATCTAAGGAAAAACTGCAGTCGTTTGAAATGGCGTTGAGGAACGCGAAGATAGCCCAGTACAATCTGGTCCGCGTTTCATCCATATTTCCGCCAGGCGCGAAGATATTAACAGAAAAAGTAGCATCTCCGAAGTTAAAGTCGGGCCAGATAACCTTCGTAGTTCTGGCGGACATCGCGACCAACGAGCCTAACCGTCTCATAGCCGCCTCGATAGGCATCGCGCAGCCTGACGATAAAAAAAGATACGGATACCTTTCCGAGCACCACTGTTTCGGCGCTACCGACAAGGCCGTCGGCGACTACGCGGAAGACCTCGCTGCCGCCATGCTCGCTTCTACTTATGGTTTCGATATGGACAGCGACGTCAAATACGATGAAAAATCCGAAATATGGAAGATCAACAACATAAAGGTCCGCACCAGAAACCTTACCCAATCGGCCATCGGCGATAAAAACGGCCTCTGGACCACCGTCGTCGCTGCCGCCGTGCTTCTAATGTAGCCGCGGATCGCGCGCCTTTTTAATTTTACCAGAACTTCAGCAAAAAATAAATTCCGGCTTGCCGGATCACGAAGCAGGCGCCCCCGGGGGCGCCTGCTTCTTACTTGATTTAAAAGTGTTGATTTATTTGCGATTATCTGATAAAATAAATCACAGTAAATATCGTGCGAGGTGGCAATGGCCGCAATAACCGATCTGATAAACTGCGCAAAAAAATATAAAAGCGTTTACATACAGACCCATAATTTCCCCGACCATGACGCGCTCGCTGCCGCCTTTGGCATGAAAACGCTGCTCGAGTACTTCGGCGTCGAATCATATATAATCTACGACGGCGATATAACGCGGGCCTCCCTGGCGAATATGGTTAAAAAGCTCGATATAGCCGCTCACAAAGTTCGCGAAATCGACGACGCGGCCGGCGCGGCCGTGATAATGGTCGACGGATGCCGCGGCAACAAGAACATGAAGGAACTTAAAAACTCGGTTCTGATAGGCGTGGTAGACCACCACGATACGAGCCGCGTCGAAGATATTCCATTTATCGATATCCGTCCCGCCTGCGGCTCGTGCTCGACCATCATTTATACATATTTCGAAGCGCTCGCCGTGCCGATCGACCGCGTTACCGCGACCGCCCTGATGATAGGCCTATGCGTCGACACCGCCATCCTTATGCGAAACATAACCGAAGACGACGTCAAGGCCTACTTTTCTCTTTTTTCCATAGCCGATAACGAGTTCGTGCAGAGCATGGTCAGAAACTGCATAGAGACTGCGGATCTGCGCTATTTTAAATACGCTATCGAAAACATCAAAATAGCAGACGGCGCGGCCTTCTGCTTTCTTAAAACCGGCTGTTCGCAGAACCTGCTGGGAATAATGGCCGATTTTTTCCTCGCGCTCGAAGAGGTCGTCTTCGTCATGCTGTGCGCCGAATACGAAGGCAAGGTAATATTTTCGCTCAGGAGCGAGAATAAATGCTGGAACGCCGCTAACATAATCCAGGAGCTGCTCAACGGCAGGGGATTCGGCGGCGGCCACCACAATATGGCCGGCGGGGTCATTAACGCCGCCGCGGGCTTTGACGCGCCGGAAATGTTCCGCTCTCTTAAATCGTCGCTCGAGAAGGCTGGAGGCGTTCCGACGGCCGCCGCTTCGGCGGAATTTTAGCGCCGCGCTCGACGCCCGTTGTTAAATTAAAATATTATGATAAACCGATATGTATATCAGCAGAGTGTATTAAATGTCAAAAGATAAAATCAAAACAGGTAAAAAGTTCAGCCCGGGCGGAACTAACGTTTTCGCTTCGGACGTCCCTATTGACGATCCTTCCGAAGACAGGTTCAAACGGTGGAATTTCGCCCGCCGCGTCGCCGGCACGATCTGTTCGCGCCGCGATCCGGGAAGTCTTGTAGTGGCCATTTATGGCGCGTGGGGTGAGGGAAAGACCACCGTGCTGAATTTCATAGAAAAAGAGCTCAACGCCGACCCCGGCATTATATGCGTCCGGTTCAACCCCTGGCGTTTCAGCGACGAGGTCCACCTGCTGCAGAATTTCTTTAAAACCATAGCCGACGCGCTCGGTCGGTCGGCGGTTTCCTACAAGGAGAAAATAGGCCAGTGGTTCGCCCATTACGCGGGCATTCTGGCGCCTCTTTCTGTGTCGATGCCTTTCGTATTCGAGCTGTCGCCGGGCGAAGGGATGAAAAATATCGCCAAGGTCCTCTCCTCGGTCGAGCTCGAGGACGTGCGCAAGCGCATAGAAAATTTTTTGAACGAAGAAAACAAGCGCATAGTCATTCTTATGGACGACATTGACCGTCTCGACCGCTGCGAGATACAAAACATCTTCAAGCTGGTAAAACTTTCCGCCGATTTCAACCATACGGCATACGTTCTGGCCTTCGACGAAGAAATGGTTTCCGCCGCGCTGGGCGAAAAATACGGCACCGGAGGCATCCGTGACGCGGGGCGGAGCTTTCTTGAAAAGATCGTCCAGGTGCCGCTTTATCTTCCGACCGCCGATAAACTCTCGCTCAGAAAGTTCTTTTTCGACTGCGTCGACGAGGTTCTCAGGGAGACCTGCATCAGGCTCAGCGAGGACGAGGCGCAGGCCTTCGTCGTCCACTTCGTTTACGGTATTGAAATAAAACTGCAGACTCCGCGCATCGCGAAGTGCTACCGCAACGTTCTGGGCTTTTCGATGCCGATACTCAAGGGCCGCGTCAACCTGTCCGACCTCATGCTCATTGAGGGCATAAGGGTATTTTATCCTATGCTATACGATGTTATACGCGACAACGCCGAAATATTCCTGGGTGGAAAACTGAATTTATATCTGAACTACGAGCAGGTCATACGCCAGAAAACGCTCGACGTTATAAATAAAGGCCTGGAGGGCCTCACGACCGACGAAAGCGAGGCCGCCAAATATCTTTTGAAGATATTGTTTCCCAAGCTGTGCGGAATACTCGACAATTTTCACTACGGCAGCGAATGGGAGGAAAAGTGGGGCCGCGAGCGCCGGATCTGCTCCGAGGAGCATTTTTCACGCTACTTCACATATACGGTCTCGGAAGACTCCGTCAACGACGCGGAGATCGAAACGCTTCTCGAGCGCGCCCGCCACGGCACTGTAGACGATATCGCCCGCGAGCTCGAAAAAATGCTCGCCCGTAAAAGCGCCGAAAACCTTATTTTAAAACTCATGAAAAAAGAGAAGAAGATATCGGAAGCGCTGAATATAAATCTCGCGATAGCCGTCTCGAAGCTCGGAGGTTCGTTCAGCCGTCCCAGGACAGCTTTTTCATTCACCACGGCGTTCTCGCAGGCAGGCATACTCATCGGCCAGTTCGTCCGCAATATCTCGTCGATAAGCCTGAGGAACGAAACGGCCCGCGCGATAATATCGGAGGCCGATCCCCTTCCGTTCTCGCTCGAATGCTTCAAATGGTTCAAAACGACCGACGAGAAGGGCGAGCTGAACCGCATCCTGCCGATAGAAGACGAACACGAGCTGGCCGAGCTCCTTCTCGAGAGGATAAAGCGCGAGGCCCATAAAGCTCCGCTTTATATCAGTTTCCCTGAAGACGCCCAGCGGCTTCTTCATTTCTGGGCCCACCGCGAATCTCGCGAGGAAACGTCAAAATACGTAGCCGGCACTTTCGAGGGAAAGGAAAAACGCGTTCTTGATTTTTTGAAGTGCTTCATCGAGCCGGCGTTCGGAACGGACGGCGGCCGCGACGACGCGTGCCCGGAATCCGACTGCGAGGCTTACCAGGCCATAGCCAGGGCGGTCGACGTCCGCGTGGTGCATAACGCCCTGAAGCACGTTTACGGCGTTTCGCTGAAATCCATTTCCAACGATTCACAGGAGGAGCGCGCGGCCTATTTGTTTTTTAACTCGTACAACGCTTTTAATAACAAAAACAATATTTAAGTGAAAATAAAAAACTAACTAAACTCCCGTTGAAGCGGCTGCTTTGGGCCGGCGCGCTTTCGGAGCGAGTTTTTAAAAATCGGAGGTCTCATGCAGTTCATTCAGTCCATAACGCTCGGCATAATACAGGGGCTGGGGGAATTTCTTCCCATATCCAGCTCTGCGCACCTGATCCTGGTTCCTAAAATTTTGAACTGGGATGATTTCGGTCAGGCGTTCGACGTTTCCCTTCATCTGGGTACGCTCGCGGCCGTGACGGTGTATTTCCGCGAAGATATTATCAAGCTCCTGCGCGCTTTCGTTGAGTCGGTCCGCAAACGCTCGTTTTCGGTCTCATTCGAGTCGCGCCTGTGTTATTACATAATACTGGCCACCATCCCGGGGGCCATCGCCGGCAAAGCTTTCGAAGACGTCATAGAGAACTCGGTTCGCGATTCGGTCAATCTGATATCGCTGCTGCTCATCTTAATGGGCTTCGTGCTTCTGGTCTCCGATAAGTACGGCAAAAAAACGCTGGGCCTGGAGGGTATCACGCTGAAAAGCTCCATCCTGATAGGGCTCGCCCAGGCGCTCGCCCTGGTGCCGGGTTTTTCGCGTTCCGGCACGACCATAACGGCCGCGCTTCTGCTCGGCTTTACCAGCGACGCGGCCGCGCGTTTTTCATTCCTGCTTTCGATTCCGATAATAACGGGCGCAGGCGTTTTAAAGGGCGTGAAGATCGCCAAAACCGGACTCGAAGGCGTTTCGGCCGCCCAGTTCGGCGCGGGGGTTTTAAGCGCGGCGGTTGTCGGATACCTCGCGATAAGTTTCATGCTGAAATTCATACAGACCAGAGGGTTTAAGGCGTTCGCCGTGTACCGCTTCATATTCGGCGCTTTCGCAATAATATATTTTTTTCTCACGGGGAGAAAATAGAATATCGGCAAATTATCATCAAATTAATAGAAATGAAAAATGAAGTTAAATTAATTATACAGGAGTGATTTTATGGTCCGTAATAATCTTTTTTCAGCCGTTAAGATCGGCTTTGGTCCGCTTTCCGCTCTGCTGATAATGCTTGTGGCATTTTCGGCGTGTTTCGCGGCTCCCGCTTCAGCCGCGATGCATTTCGTCCATCCCGAAGGCCTTTTTAATTTTTCGCTCAAATCGGCCGGCTGGTTCGACAATCCCTTGAACGAGCAGCTATTTTTCAATCTGACTCCCGCGATGTCGCTGATCATCGAAAACGACAGCCAGAACGTGCTTCTGAGCATAAGCCCTCTTGAAGCGAAGATGTATGGCGATGACATCGGCAGGGCGTACGAGGTCATGATAGAAAAAATAACGATGGACAAGGCCAACACGGTGTTTCTCAAAAACGAGTTCAGCCACAACGACATCGCGTTTCGCGACATTATTTACAAGGACAGGAACGATCTTTCGAACGTGCGCGTCATTTTGGCGCAGGACATAAAAAAAACCGCGGCGCGCGACGCGCGGATATACGCGGCAATTTTTTATTATCCGACGAGGTCCGACTTCACCAATTCCGAAGGCGATATTAATTTTTTCATCAAGACCTTCATGTTCAAAACCGAACTTGCGGAGCCTCTGGACGACAGTCTCGTGAGCCTGGGCAAGGGCGCCGACTGCATAGGCGAATATCTGAGCCTTTATGAAACCACGACGGGCATAGTGGGCGTCAAAAATGCCAGGGAGAAGGCCCCTCTGTTCAAAACCCCTCTCGTAAAATATAATCAGGTCCTGGAAACCAACGAAGGGATAACCTGCTTCAAACTCAATGACGGCACGATCGGTTTCGTCAATCAGAAAAGCAGATTGGAATTTTTGAATATGGCGAATCTGAAACTCGAGCGCGGAGAGATACTTGTAAAAGCCGAGCAGCAGTCTTCAGATACGACCATATACGGCGGAAATTTCGTGAAGCTTAAAGTTAAAAGCGGATTATTTTCGCTGTCGAATCAGCCTTCCGACTCCTCCAACCGCTCAGTCATCAAACTAAGCGCTCACGAAGGAAGCGCCGAAGTGGGCTTCGAATCAGGCATCGCCGCGGGAAGGTCCCTTGGCGCCGGCCAATCTCTTATAATAGAGATAAGCGACGCCGGCAAGCTCGTTTCGATGAACCAGGCCGAGGCCGGGCCGGTCAAAATAGATCCGTCGGAGTCGGGCATTTGGTTCGGGCGTTTAATTACGCATAAAGTCGTAGAGGCCGCGGAATATCTCGAAAAGTTAAAGAATTTCAGCAGATAGTTTTGTCGGATAGTTTTTTCATCTCCGCCGCGGCGGCGGGGAACTATAAATTTTAAGTTTATGTCAATATAAATATATTCGGGTTTAGATAGACTCCGTCCGAATTTAAAATAAAAAGCGGCTCCGCATATCACGGCGCCGCTTTTCTTTTATTATTTGTATTTGTATTTTTTCTGTTTTTGTTTGTCCGTATATTACTATGCACTATGCACTGTAAACTATGCACTGTTTTATCAGTTGGGCATTTTTTCGAAATCGATAGCGATGATCGGCGCGTACTGGCTGATCCTGGCGATTTCGATCCTGCGTTTCATTTTGAATATCAGCACATGGCAGCCGAACTGCTCGTCGAATTCAACGTCGATGTCTTTTATTAGCTGGTGCTGCTGATTTCTGATGCGTTTGATCGCGGCGTTGGCGTTGGAAGATATTCTGGTGAGGTGTATGGGTATTCTCACTTCGTTTTTTTCGGACGAGTAATTTATGAAATTTTTGACTGAATGAGGTATCTCGGGGGTGCATGCCAGGACGAGACGACCGGTATAGCGAGAACCTTCGTCGTATTCTTCGTATAAAACGTCGAGCATGACAAGGTCTTTAATTTCGTCGCTGCCGTTCGCGGCGCATACGATCTTGAGATTGGGATAAGATTGCGCCTTTTGCACTCCGCCGAGTTTTTCCTGCGCTTCCTCGAGGCTGGAGAATTTGCCGACTCGTACCGCTAAAATATTGTCCTGTGGGGTTTCTTCTGCCTTGCGGATCAGATGGAAATAACCGGGCGTCTGAAGCTCGCCTGCCAGAGAGTAGATTACCGGCCTTGCGCTTTCGCGGTTTTTAAAAGGGCCGCATTCAATGGTATAAGGGGAATCGGCGTCTGGAAGGTTTTCGATGGCGGCGTCGGTGATGCCGTTGGACCAGGCGTCAGGCGAATTGGAAGCGCTGGCGAAGGCGGAGCCGATATTGTAATTAAAAATGAACACGATAATGAATAATATTAAAAATAATGCGAAAAATCTCATGGTGAAGTCTCCTGTAAATTAACTCTTAAATTAAAGTAAAATTTATGTTATAAGAATGGAATCTGATCAATATTTTATAGTAATTTTGAATTTCCCTGTTTCCTTACAACAGCAACAACTTTTATTTAACCGCGGCCTTTGAACGGTATGGATTCTCAATTCTCTGCTTTCTTTTTCCGGTCCGGCCCGCGGTTACATAAAGTTGGTCAGCATATTAAAGCATATAGTATGCCAAAGATCTTAAAAGGTTCTTAAGCCCGTCCGATAAACGGAAATCTATATTTTATCGTTCAAATTTTCATTTACTTTAGCGAAAAAAATGCCGGCCCCCGTCCGGCTGTGCTTTTATTGAGCACCGTGCTGGATGGCAAACGACCATCTGTTTATCGTTTTGCGTATTTATTGAATACCGTTGAGCGAAAAAAGATATAAAAAAGATATTTAAATTGATTTTCGTTGGATTATGTATTATAATATATCGATATGGTAGAAACGGTAACCATCGAAAAGCGGTTGTCGATCAATTCCGACATCGCGAAAATACAAGCCGTCAGGCAGTCGGTCCTTCTGGAAATGGCCGGCCATAATTTTGACGAAGAGTCAAAAATGGCCGTAGCTGTCGCTTTGGACGAATGCCTTACTAACGCGATCAAGCACGGCAACAAGAACAATAAAAAATTGCTTGTAGAGATCACTTATAAAATCAACTCGGCCGGCGTCGAAATAACCATAAAAGACCAGGGGTCCGGTTTCGACTGGCGCGGAAGCACCAGGCTCAGGGGCGGGGACGATTTCACCGGTTACGAGCTGTGCGGGCGCGGCCTGTTCATGATCAACAATATGATGACCAGCGTCGCCTACAACGACAACGGAAATCAGGTCACCATAATCAGGTCTAATTTAAATTAATCAGCTGAAATATTTCGAATAGATCATAAAGGCGGCGGCCGCGGCGGCTATGACGATAACGGCCGTGACTGCGTATTGCGCGATAGGCATATCGGCGTTGTTTTCGCCTTTGTAAACGGTCCCTCTTTTTCGCGGCCTGTCTTCCAGCTGCGGTTTTAGAGCCGGTTTTGTATATCCGGCCGTTCCGCCGGATTTAGACGGCTCGGCGGCTTTGGTTTCAGGGGCGGCCTGGGGCCTGGGTTTATTATATTTTAAAAGCAGCGTTTTAGATGTTTTCGGTTCTTCGGGCGGCGGTCCGGCGGAGAGCACCCTGGTCACGAGCGTACTCTGCTTTATCTTTTTCACGGCGCTGCCTTCCTTGACTGGAGTGGGTGCCGGCGCTGTCTCCTTATCCGGCGTTCCCGCCGCGCTTGTCTCGGCGAAAGCCGCGGCCGCGGCGGATTTTTCAATTATAATATCGAGTTTGAAGTCGTGTCCGGCTTTTTCGACGACGGCCCTGAGCTCTTCGATCGACTTGAACCGGCTCCGCGGCTCTTTCTGAAGGCAGCGAAGGACGATCAGGTCGAGATAATCGATCACGTTGACCACTTCTCTGCTGATCTGCTCGACGTCGAGGCTTTCGTCGCTGAAATAATTTTCGTCGGCGGAAGAAAGAAGAACGTCGCAGAATGCCGAAGGCGCAACCGGTTCGCCCATTTCGTTAAATTCCGGGCGTATGCCGGTGAGCATTTCGTAGTATATCACTCCGACCGAATATATGTCGCTCGCGGCCGTCAGGGCCTTTCCTCCCGCTTCCTGCTCCGGCGACATATAGCCGCGAGTTCCGCCGACCATGTCTTTTTCGAGTATATTTTCCTCGAATTTAAAGTGCGAAAGCCCGAAGTCGACGAGTTTGAGTTTGAGCGATTCCGGATTTATCATAATGTTCGAAGGCTTCAGATCGCAGTGCAGAAGGCCGTGGTAATGGAAAAAATGGAGGCCGTTGGCGATCTGCACGGCTATTTTTTTGAATTCATCGAGCGAGAGCGATTTTTTATTCTTTAAATATAAATTCAGTTCTATTCCCTCGATAAATTCCATTACCGAATATGCGTAATCGCCCGCCACAAAGTAATCGAGGGTCGATACGAGGTGTTCCTCGCCTATGTTCTTTGAAAATTCACATTCTCTTTTGAAAAGGTCTATAAAAAGCTCGTTGCCGAGGCATTCCGACTTTATGAGTTTGACGGCCACGAGTTTTTGAAGTTTAGTGTCCTGGCAGCGGTAAACCCTGCCGAAACTTCCTTCGCCGGCGAAGCCGACGAATTTAAAACGCTGGCGGTCTTCGGGCCTCAGACTGTCTTCGAGTTTTTCGACGCCGGCCAGCGGCGCGGAACAGCCGGCGCAGGCCGCGGCGCTGTTATTGTTGAGTTCGTGGCATTTCAGACAGTGCTTCAAAAAAAGCTCCTTATTTTTTGCGTCCTTTTTTACGGAATTCGAGTTTGAACGATATGTCGCCGAACTGCACTTCGCACTCTTCGTGAACCACTTTTTCGCCTATTTTGTCGCCGTTGATGAACGTGCCGTTGGTGCTCGACAGATCTTTTATTTTTATGGCGATCTCGCTCACTTCGATGGTGGCGTGCTGCCCAGACATGAAAGGGGATTCGCGCAGGCATATGTCGGACTGGCGTGACCTTCCTATGGTTGTCGCGCCGCGTTCGATCTTGAATTCCTTTCCTGCGTAGGGGGGCGAAAGACAGACCAGAAAGAGATCGTAGTTATCGAGAGTGACGAAATTCTGTGCCGCCTTGCGGAAAGTAGACTTGATAGGGCTGGCCGGCGGTTCGCTTTTTTTCGGGCCTTCGCCGGTTTGACCTTGATCCGGCTCGTCGCCGCTCTTTTCTTCTGCCGTCTTCGGCGGGGATTGAGGCGGCTCCGGCCTTGAGGGCGCCGCGAAATTGCCGCCGAAAAGTTTGCAGGTCCGTATGGAGCCGCTCAAAATAGCCTTCGCGCGCTTATCGGCGGCCCGGAAGATGAACTGTGCTATTTTGCTCTGAGCGTTGATATAAAAATTCTTGAGCAGGCCGATCTCGGTCAGAAAGAGCGCCGCGTAATATTCTCCGGCTTCTCCGGGTTTTGAAAAAAGCTCCGTCGCGCATTCGCGGATCGTTTCGATCGCTGCCAGATAAGGCGCGAAGCACGGCCGTTGAACCGTCTGGACGCCGTCGAGCGCGTCCTCGAACTCATCCGCGGCTTTAGCCGGAAGGCTGTTTTTGATCATGAGGTTGTAAGCGCCGTTGACCTTGAGATATGTTTCGAAAAGCGCGAAGTCATAAAGAATGTGCCGGTCCGTTTCCACGTCTTCGAACGAGGTCATAAATATCTGGTCGCCGCCCGATAGATACATTTCACGCGGGTTGAGGCCGCCGACCGAAAATGCCGATTTGTAGGAGTATTTTTCGTTTTTTACCGCCCTGAGAAAATTTATTATATCGTTCTTTTTTATTAATCCGGCCAGGTCTTTATTTTCGGAAAAAGTTTTATTCAGAAGGACGTTGTAAAACTCTTCGATAGCAAGCGGTGGAGCGCTTTTAATTTCGAAATCGTACTCCGTGGAATTTATTAATTTAGCGAGCCTCTCTTTTTTTATCACCGGATTATAGATGAAATAAGAGCGTTCGAGCACGTTGCCGCCGCTTCTGGCGAGCGCTACGATGGAGCGGTCATAGGCTTTTTCTACGGTGCCTTTGAACTTGTGCGTCTCGAAAAGAGTGCTGCGGTTCTCTCCTTCGATCTTCATCGGCTTGACGAGCCCGCCGCCTTCTATCTTCACGTGTGGCGGATATGAAAAGAGGCCGAACACCTTGCCGCCGAAAAAAAGCGATTCATAGTCGTTGATCAGAACGTCTTTTTTTTGCGAAGGTTCTCCGTAGAAGTTGGAAGTGAGGTTTTCGATCAGAAAGTTCTTTATCGCGGTGATTATTTCGATCTTATTTTTCGACTCGATGAAATCGATAAGATTAATGCATTCGGTTTTTAACGCGGCCCCGTTGAACTTGAATAATATTATTCCGAAATCTTCCCTGAAGATGAAATCGGCCGCCTCGCTGAAGCCCTCCGCGCCGCGCGCCGCGAGCTTGTTAAGCCCGATGAGTTCCGATTTGAGGAAATGCCGGAACCCTACTTTGATGATATGGTGGCTGATACCGGCGCTGACTGATGACGACGGCTGGGCCTGGCAGAAGAAAAGCTTATATTCGCTGGACTTGTTATACAATAATTTTTTTACCGTGATTTTTTCGTAAAGGAAAAAAACGCCCGAAATGAGTTCGGATTCGTCTTTAAAAAGTGATATTTCCGGGCTGACCTCGACTTTGGTGACGGTCACGATGACTCTCGCCGCGCGGGCGTCGGCGAAATCGGGGGCGAGGGAGACCCACAGCCTGTAATCGCCGGGGATCTCAGGTGATTGAAGCGTTATCGAAGGCATGGAAGAAGCCGAGATCATGGCGCTTCCGGAAAACACGACGTCGTTGCTTCCGTCCGCGTTAAAGCCCCTGCAGTTTATCAGCTTGTAGTAAATATTGAGCTGCTCGCCTTTGGCGGCGTCGAGTTTGAAACGGATTTCAAATTCGGAATAAGGCCTTAAAATAAATACTTCGGAGCTGGATATTTCAAAAGTTGAGCTCATTTCATCGATCCCGCACACATAAAAATAAATACTGTCCGCGGCCCGTTAATAGTATGTTTTCTGCCGCCACAATATTCTACTATTAATCCCGTAATTTTTCAAGATTAAAATCAAATAAATAATAATTTATTAATAAATGGAAGGTAACTAATTAAAATAAAACCGGCAAAACGCCGGACGAAAAAAAACAGGAACGCGATAGATCGCGTCCCTGTTTAAAATATAAGTCTATATTTTAAAGTTAATTATCTGCTTTTTTTGTTCTGATAGCAGTCACGGCAGTAAACGGGTTTTTCCTGAACGGGTTTGAACGGAACCTGAGTTTCTTTTCCGCAGTCCGAGCAGTTAACCGTGAAGAGCTGTCTTTCGCCGCCAGCGCCGCCTGAGCCGCCGCGACGATTGCTCATCGAGCCGCTTTTGCGTTTTGCGCGACAATCAGCGCATCTGGTAGGTTCGTTTTCGAAACCTTTTGATTTGTAGAATTCCTGTTCTGAAGCTGTGAACGTAAATTCTTTCGAGCAGTCGCGGCAAACTAAACTTTTGTCTTGTAATTCCATGGATCTTCCTCCCAATTATTGTAAAAAAATAGTGAATTCTTTGTGCCTGATTTGAAACCCATTTTGTCATAGATATTTTTCCACAAAAAAAATACTAAAATATAACAATAAAAGTGAGTACCAGGACAAGAACGTAATAACATTATAACACATAAGGTTTTCTTTGTCAACTTTTTCTTGAATTTTTTTATCTTTTTTATTTTTTATCTTGTTTGTTCTGCGAAAAACCTTGTAGGACCAACATAATATGAATTTTAAATAGACAGGTCCGCCGCCAGATTTAATGACCGGATTACCTTTACGAAACGTCCGAACTCGTTTTCGAATTCGAGCAAAAGCGTCCTGCACTCTTCCATGTCGCCCTTCGCACAGGCGCGCTCGAGCGCCGCGGCCGCTTTCGACACAAGCGGAGCGTTAATATTGGACGCTCCGCCTTTGATCGAATGCGACTCCCTTTCGAGGGTCTTCAGCTCGCCCGCTTCTATCGCGCCGCGCATTACGCCGGACTGCGCCATTACGTTTTCGATGAAATATTTTACCAGGCGGCTTACGGCTTCGAAGTCGCCGTCAAAATCTTCCATTAATCCGCGAAGATCGAAACTATCGGGGGTACTTCGGTTCGCGCCGATTTTATCCGGATCTTCCCGGGACGTTTTCGTCCGGCCCGCCTCGTCCGTCCGTTCCAGCCACTTGCAGCACATGGCGTACAGGTCTTTTCTTTTCAGCGGCTTCAAAAGAAAATCGTCCATTCCGGTTTTTAGCGCCCGGTCGGTGAACTCTTTTATGGCGTGCGCCGTCAGGGCGATTATTGGGACGGCGGCCCGTCCGTTTTTTTCGCGGGCGTTTCTGAGCTTCTCGAAAGCCCGCATGGCCGCCGCGGATTCGTATCCGTCCATCACCGGCATTTGAATGTCCATCAGGACCAGGTCGTAGTCTTTCTGAGTGAAAAGCTCCAGCGCTTCGCCGCCGTCGACGGCCGAGTCGACCTCGAAGCCCGCCTTATTGAGATGGATGAGCGCCACCTGGCGGTTAGGTTCGTAATCTTCGACAAGCAGTATCCGGCGGCTGCGGCCGTCGACGGCGACCTCGCCGGAGTTTTCATAAGGCGCCGCTCCGGACTCCGCCGTCCGGGGTTTGAAAACGCCCGATACGACCTGATAAAGTTCCCTCAGCCTGACGGGCTTGACCAGGCATCCGGCGGCGCCTTCGGCTTTATAATTTGCGCTGTAGTTGGCGACGCCGATCGATATCAGCAATATTACCGGTACCGAAGAATACGCTTCGCGCGAGCGCAGCTCGGAGATCATCGCTGACAGCTCGCAGTCGGCCACGGGCAGGTCGATTATAATCATGCCGGCGCCGGGGCGGCCGTCGCCGTCGAGCTCGCTCAGGGCTTCTTTCCAGCCTCGGGCGACGCCGCACAGGGCACCCATGGCTTCAAGATATTCGCTTATTATCGCCCCGCAGTCGGCGTTGTTCGAAATGACCAGCGCGCTTATTTTATGGGCCGAAAGATCGAAGCCGCAAAATTCGTGCCCGCCAGTCCCGGGGGCCTTCGTCAGGCGGATGTCGAAGCTGAAGGCGCTTCCTCGCCCCGGCTCGCTTTCGAGGCTTATCGAACCGCCGAGCAGCTCTACTATTTTTTTCGAGATGGCGGTGCCGAGTCCGGTTCCGCCGTATTTGCGGGTGGTCGAGCCGTCCGACTGGGTGAAACTTTCGAATATCAGCGCGTGCTTTTCGCGGGCTATGCCGATGCCCGTATCTTTGACGCTGAACAGAAGCGAAACGTCTTCGCCGGTTTCTTCGAGAAGGTCGACCGATATAAAAACCTCTCCGGTATCGGTGAATTTGACTGCGTTTGCGACCAGATTGACAAGGATCTGCCTTATCTTGTAAGGATCGCCGCAAAGCCGTTTTTTTATAAGAGGCGAGACGCGCGTCAGCAGTTGTATGCCTTTTCGTTCCGCTTTGAGGGCGAAGCCCGCCGCCATATCTTCCACGACGTCGAAAACGTCGAACTCCAGCGTTTCGATCTCGTATTTGCGCGCTTCTATCCTTGAAAGGTCGAGGATCTGGTTTATTATGTTCAGAAGCGACCCCGCTTCTTTATTGATTATATCCATGAAGCAGCGCTGGCTTTCGTCGAGCCCGGTGTCCATCAATATTTCGGTCATGCCCGTTATCGCGTTCAGCGGCGTCCTTATTTCATGGCTCATATTAGCCAGAAATTCGCTTTTGGCGCTGCTTGCGGCCTCGGCGGCGTCTTTCGCCTTTTGAAGTTCCTCGCTGCGCCGTTGCTCGATCGCCGCTCCCAGCACGTTCGCGGCGAGCTTTATCGCGCCGGCCTCGCCGGCCGACCAGCGCCTTTTTCCGTGGCACTCGTTCAACCCCAGCACGCCCCACAGGTTTTTCATGACGAATACCGGCATTAAAATGATCGCGCTGATTTTGTTTTTGTAGAGAACTTCCCTTTCGCGTTCGTTAAAATTTTCGGCCCTTCCGTGGATCATGCGGTTATGAGTGAGCGAGTCGAACCAGCGGCCGTATTCTTCCTTTCCCCAATCGATATTTTTCAGCATGCCGCAGTTGCCGTGCAGCAAGCATTTTTCAGAGTGCCACACGAAATCGGCGTTGGCGATGATATTGCCGTCGATAAGCGCCCTGTTTTTAAGTATGTACGCGCAGTCGGCGCCTGAAACTTCGCCTATGCTTTTTAATACGCCGTCCAGTTCGCTTTCGATATTTGCGGCTTTGAACAGCCGCTCCGAGATGAGGCTTACGCATTCAAGGAGCGTGTCGCGCTGGCGAAGATCGGTTTCGTTACGCTTGCGTTCGGTTATATCGCGGATTATGCACACGGTATGGTCACGCCCGCCTATTTTAAAGGCCGATATTGACATTTCGACCGGAAACTCTTCTTTGTTCTTGTTGACGACCTTGAGTTCGAACGCTCTTCCTTCGTCGATATTTATCGCCGAAGACATTAAAAAGTCGACCTCGGGAAGGAAAACCGCGTCGTATTTAGGAGAGGCTACCAGATGGTAGAAGTTTTTGCCCATAGCCTCGTCCGCCTTATATCCGAACATTTTCTCGGCCGAAAGGTTCCACAGCACGACGCGGTCGTCGAAGTCGCAGGCTATGACGGCGTCCGTGGTCAGAGTGCATATCCTCCTGAATTTAGATTCACTTTCGACGAGCGCTTCTTCGGCGAGTCCGTGCTCGATAGCGTTTCCGACGATATCAGCGGCTGCGGTCAGAACCAGAAATTCCTCTTCCGACCACACGCGCTCATTCGTAAGGTCTTCGAAACACAGCGCGCCGCTGAATTCGCGGGAGCGTTTGAACGGCGCCAGCATCAGCGATTTTATATTCAGCGCTTCAAGATATTTTCGCTCGTCTCCTTCAAAGCCGCCGGGTGTCCCTTTTATTACGATCCCCGCTGCCAGCGATGAGCGCCAGCTTTTCGGCATCGCCGCGATATTGCACGAACCGGAGTTTGGAATCCGGGCACCGGAGTTTTCAGCTGTTCTGACGCGGCGGACCGCGCCGCTTTCCGTTTCAAGAACGTGCATTCTGTCTATGTTGAAAGAGGAAAGTATCAACTGGCAGATTTTATTGACGGCTTCGTCGATATTGTTATGGGTTATTATGAGATTCGAGCACGCAGCTATCAGCTCTCGTGCTTTTTCTTTATTTAAAGGTGTTTTGACCGTCGCGGGCCCGTCTTCTCCGCAAGCCTGGCGGCCGGGGCCCGCGTTCGGCGCCGGAGAGAAAAACGTTCCGTAAATAGTGAGGCCGAAAGCGGTAATTACTATGGCCGTGATGACGAAGAGGAAAAAACGCAGTTCAAGGGGCGCGGCGGCCGCGGACGGGCCGAAGGCCTCGTTCGCGTTAAAAACGCCGACGGCGTTCAATAATAAATATGAAAAAAAAAGCGATAATATAAAAAAATAAATTATCGATTTTTTCTGATTGATCCCATTGTTTTTTCGATTATTTTTATTCATAATTTTTAACGTTTTATTGAGAAAACTTAAGTATTTTTAATTTGACCAGTTTATTAAATACTATCTTCCAGTTAGCGGGCTTGACGATATAGTCGTTGCATCCGCTTTGAAAGCACTCGACCACGGTAGCCTTATCCGATTTCGCCGTAACCATTATTACTTTCACCCTTTTTTCGGCTTGGATGTTGCGTGAGTCTTCGATCTGGCGTATCTTCGATAAAACTTCGAATCCGTCGACATCGGGCATTGAAATGTCGAGGGCTATCACGTCGTAGGGGGAACGTGACTCGCAGGCCATCACGAAGATGCCGACAGCGTCTTCGCCGCTTTTCGCCGAATCACATTCGCCGAAATTCTGCATGATGATCTCCATTTTTTTGCGGCTGACGAAATCATCGTCCACTACGAGTATTCTCATAATTACTCCCCCTGTTTAAATTATATCATAAAACTCGTAAAATGTCCTGACTGCCGGAAAAAAAATGGGCGCGCGAAAACCTCCGGATAAAAATAATGGCACGCTGCCGCGCGCCATTATCGGGTGTTATAAACGATATTCAGTTTTCGGAATTTTGAAATTATTGATTTTAGTTCATTCCGGATTTTATATAAAGATTCTAATTGATATAAATGTCGTAGGTGCCGCGTCCGGTACCGTCGAGCGTGAACTCGGCGGCGGATACCGCGTCCGGCACGGCAAATTCG
Source organism: Candidatus Wallbacteria bacterium GWC2_49_35 (assembly GCA_001791795.1). GTDB lineage: Bacteria > Muiribacteriota > UBA9980 > UBA9980 > UBA9980 > UBA9980. The sequence goes on along the minus strand of MGFH01000153.1, from coordinate 21,371 downwards.
CGTTGGTTCGAGCCGGTCGTTTTTTCTATCAGCACGACGTTGTTGAGGTAGGGGCCGTTCGAGCTGAACGCCGGGAACTCTATCTTTACGATCGAAAGCGGCGCGCCGGTCACGTCGAACGTCCATTTGTCGTCGATGGTGAAATCGGGATGGGTATTTACGACCAGCTTGTCGCTCGCCGTCGTGAAGTGGGCGTAGAAATCGTTCAATTCATGCTCGAGCGGCATGATGGCGTCGAAGGAATCGGTTCCCGAAGAGGCGTTTCCCTGGATGCCGAACGCCAGTATCGAGAATTTCGAAGCGTCGTTCTTGTAATAGACCTTTACCTGAGTCTGCCAGGGAGCCTTAATGGCGGCGATATTGGATATCGCGGACACGTAGCCGGCATTCGACGCCGACTGGACGGCGAAATAAATATTAGCGCCCTTGAATATGGAACTGGAAACGAGAGCCGATATGTTGAAAGTGAATGATTCCGTGGAGCCCGCGCTTTTGGGCGCCATGGTCTGCACTATCTGGCTGCACGATGAAAATTGAGCTGCCGTGATGGCGGTGTTGGCGTAACGGATGTCGTACGATTGAACGGCCGAGCCCTCGGCCGGAGCGGGAGCGCTGAAGGTGAGCGTGATATCTCCGAATTTTGACCCGTAGGCGGCGCTGAAATTACCGACCGCGGCGGGCTGGCCCGAAACGGGGTCCACCGGAGGAGGAGTGACGGGCGTGACGCCTCCGCCGCCCCCGCCTCCTCCGCAGGCCGAAAGGACGAACATGAGGTTGACCGTGAGCGCCGCAAGAATGAAAATTATCGATTTTTTTCTGATTGATTTAAACATTTATCTCATCTCCGGAGTATATATTATTTCAAATTCGCGGGCGGCGCCGTCGATTATGACGGGGTAGCCGTCGCGCGAACGCATGTCGGTTTCAGTGTTTTGCAGCCTGTCAACGAGGACCAGCCCGCCGGAAGATGGAAGGGCCGACCTGTCCCAGACGATCTTTCCGTCGGCGTAGTCGAGGCCTCTGGATGCGACCGTAAACCGCCATCTGAGAGCGTTGTGCCCGCCGCCTGCCGCCGAAACCGGCGTGGAGGAAGCCCTGATGTCCGATGCCAGCGTGTATTTTCCGCCGGGCGTTTCTTTAACGAAATACAACGCCAGACAGGGATCAGGCGATATCAGCTTCAGAACGTCGCATGCGTCAAGGCCGTCCTCTGCCACGTAGTCGACGCCGAAATAGTTGGCGGAATCCTGATATCCGATCTTCGGGCTCGTTACCCCGAGTTTGACCTTCCAGCTTCTGAGCGGGTCGATATTTAATTTCACGGCCGACTTTTTAGACGCGCCTCTGTCCGCGGGCGCGGGCGAAGTTACGCCTGGCCGCGGTATCCTGAGCACGACGTCGTCCTGGTTGCTGTAAACGAAAAATCCTTCGGCGTTTCTCAGTTTCGCGCTAACGTCGGTGAACGAAAGCGGGTTTATCTGGCCGGAAATGCCGAGCTTGGTGAAAGTATATAAGGTATTTCTGATATATCCGTTACCGATCGCGGCCGTGACGTTGACGGGCGAAGCGGAACTTCTGAGCCTGAAACCGAAGCCGGCTATGGCTATGGTTTCGGCGTCGCCGATGTTGAACGGCACGCCTATCTGGTTGAAGCCTTTCGTAAGAGGTATTTCGAAGTGAGTGTCGCTCGACGAGTCGACCGGCACGGCGTATCCGGCTATATTCAGCGCGACGTCGGAATCGGAGTGAGAATAGAGCCAGTAGCCGTTTCCAGGGCCTATTACGAAAGGCGTGAACGCCTCTACGCCGTTATAGACCGACAGCTGGTTGCCCTTCCTGTTATATAAAACGAACTTCGAGCTCATGCCGGAGAAGATTTCGCCGATGCTCTTAGCTTTCGGATATACGGGGACTGAAATGAGATTCCAGCCTTTTTTGACAGTTATTTTTACGTTTTGCTCGGTCGCGGAAACTTTTGCGCTGGAGAACATCCATTCGGATTTCGTCATGAAGTTGCCGGCTGCGTCGGTTATGTTGTTGACGCTCACCCTGTAGGTGGTATTCGAATCCAGATTGTTTTCGGGTTTGAAAGTGACCTCGTTGATGGATTCGTCGTAATATGTGACGCCGCGAACCAGTCCGCCGGACGATAAATTGCTGAGCGTAATCGAATTCTGGACTGAGGCGGGGTTGAGTTTTTCGTCGAACCTCAGATAGACAGAGTTTGAAACCGGCACGCTCTGCTGATTTTCATAGGGCAAACGCGATATTATGGATGGCCTGGTCGTGTCGGATGTTCCGCCGCCTTCGCCCGAGGCGTTTATGGGATTGAAGATTATCGAGAACAGGCGTTCGCCGGTCGAAGCCGCGCTGAACTGGTACGACGAGGCCGTGCGCATGTTCACGGTGCCGCCGCTCAGGCGGTCGTAAAGTATAAGGTCGTAGTTGTAAGGAAGCCTGTCGCGAAGGGTCTGCCACGTCATGACGGCGGTTTTACCGCTCAAATTGGTTTTGACGGCGAAGTTCCATTTTTTGCGTGCAGCGAGGGTGTTTCTGAAATCGGAGCAGTATTTGACGGCGGTGCCTTCGCCAAGGTAGGCCGAAAGATAAGCCCCCTGGCCGACTGGATTGACGGGCGGTTCCATCAGGTCGCAGTCTTTTTCTATTATGTCCTGCGCGCCGTCCTTCAAGCCGAAGTAGTTATATTCGTCGCGGTACCCGTCGCACGAAACGCCGAGGCGGCACCACAGGCTGCGCTCCGTCGCGAGCCCCGAGCCGGTGAGCGTCATGCCGTAAGGCGGAAGAGGATATTTATTGACCTCGTCGTTGGTCACGAACACCGGCGGCACGCGCAGCGAGCATTCCGCGTAGGCGTAAATGTAATAGCCGGTGAACGGGGTGATGTGCGCGTCGTAGTGGTTGAGCGAGAAGGTCGGCGACCCGCTCGTATCGTAATCGTAAGACCACATCGCCCGCTCCGTGTACACGTTGTCGGAAGCGAACATCGAAACCTCGCCCTGCTCGCTCTTGATGGTGCACTGGTTGAGCTTGACGCGGCTGTTGTAAGGAAATGATACCAGGTTCCAGCCGGCCCTGAGGTTGATGTCGAATTTCTGCATCGGAACGCTCATTTCGTAGCCGTTGGCCGACACGTTGAAGTCGCCTCCGGACGAATTGAGCAGCCAGTAAGCCTTTCCGGGCAACATGTAATAGGCGATCTGCCTGTTGGAATCGGCGCCTTCCCATATGGTGTAGCCGGCGGACGGAAGCCCGGTGAATACGTTAGATATTGATGTGTTGTCGGGCGCGACCGGCAGGCCGACCAGGTAATATTTCTGATTTTTGAAAGTTACCGGCGACATTATAGATGTTTTCGACAGGCTGAAATTGGTTATGGGCGTTTCGGAATATACGCCGTTTGCGTCGGTGCCGATGAAAGTGAACGTCACCGGCGATTTCGGGATCGAGGCGAGCTCGAGCGCTCCCGAGAAGTATTTCTGGTCGCCGTAAGTGTCCGTCACGTTCAGGTAGGAGACGGTTCCGTCGCCGTAGGTGGCCTTCAGCGAGGGCGTGCCCGTGAGCGCTTCGCTCGGCTGGGCCGTTATCAGCATGGTGGTCGGAAGATCGTCGCTGATGAGGTTTGCGCCGACCTTCGCCGTCGGACCGGCCGTATCGACCCTGAAGGTCCAGGGATTTATACCCGAAGTGTCGGCGGCGAGCTTGTTGCCGAGCTCGTCTTCGGCCTCGGCCAGTTTAACTTCGATCGAGCCTTCGCGCAGCGTTATGCCCGCGTCGGCGGGGTTGAAGCGCACTTCGTCGCCAGCGTAGGTCATCGCCGGTGACGCGGTGGTATACGTTACGCCGTCGACCATGAGTTTTATCGTGACGGGCCTGATAGTAGATTTGTCGGAGCGCAGGTTAATTTTGATGAGCGGTTTGTTGTTGGTCACCGAGCTCGAAGGAGCCGGCGTCGGAACGCCGTAGACATAGGGGCCGCTCGATACGACCGTGAACGAGAATGTGTAATCGGAGACCATCTTGTTGCCGAAAACATCCGCCATGGCGTTTGTCGCTCCACCCGCCTCACCGAGCACGGACACTTCGCAGAGCCCGTCGACCAGATTGAAGCCTAGAAGGGCGGTATCGATAGTGACCGCCGGTTTCGCGTAGTAGAAGCCTATGTCGCCGTATTTTACGATGCGGTCGGTGTTGCCGTTGGTTATCCTGACCTTTATGGAGTTGCGGTTAACGTCGCCGTAGTAGGCGACGCCGTAGGCTATTTTAGGGTTGTCGGCGACGGAAAATGAGATAACGGGCCTTAAAATATTGCCCTTCGAGCCGTTTACAGGGCGCTCGGAACCCGCCGTCACTTCGGGCGGCTGACTGTCGAGGTAAACGTTCCATGCGTAAGGAACGGGTATGGCGTTACCGAGAGAGTCGCGCACGTCGGTTATCCTGATGATGTTGTCACCGGCGGCGAGCCTGTCGGCGATGCCGGCCTGCGAAAGGTCGCAGCTCATCCTGCCGCTCGAGGAATCGAATGAGATCTTCGAAGAATCTATTTCGGCTCCTCCGTTTATTTTGAGTTTTATGGTATTTTTATTGACGGCCGAAAGATTATCTTTAATGGTGGCCGAAATTACGGGTGCGGGGTTTCCGACGACGCTCTGGTGGGCCGGCGTCGGCGCGCTGATCGAAGGCGGCGTCACGTCGTTTTTGAAGATCCAGCTGTTTGAAGAGCCTATGCGCGGGTCGGTCGAAGGCCTCAGAGAGTTGCCGAGCGAGTCGAACGCGGAGACTATCTCGAAAGTTATCTGTGAGGAGCCGAACTGAAGGCCTATGAGCGCCGGATCGAAGATCACGCGGTTTCCGGCCTTCACTACCGGCGTTGGAATGGACTTGCTTGAATAGAGCACGCCGTTCACTCTGAGCTCTATTGGGCGTTCGTTGGTCATGACTATGCTCGCGGGAGGTTCCGCGGTCAGGTCGAAAGATATCTTCGGATACTGGCTGGACACGACCTCGTTTGGAAGCGGCGCCGGGTTCGAGGCGTTCGGTCCGCGCGTGTTGACTATGAAGAAGAACGAGTTCAGCAGGTGCGGCCTGAGATTGTTGCCCAGTATGTCTTTAGCCTGCGAGAGAATGACGGCGACCGTGCCGTCCGGATATTGAACGGGCGGCTGGAGCTTCGACGGATCGTAGGTGAAACGTCCCAGCGAAACGGAGTATTCGCATCCTGGGCTGTATGCGCCGACCTCGATTGTTGAGCCGCCGTAAACCAGCTGCATTTTAAGCGAAGCGACGTCGATGAGCGATATATTGTTGTCGTCGGCGATCTCGAATATCGCTTTCTGAGTCCTGCTCGATGTCATCGAGCTCGCCGGCAGGCCGTCGGGAAGACCAATGGTCTTCGAGTTTCGGAGCGCGACGGGGCCGATGCGGTCGAGATAATACTGCCAGTTGACGGGGTTCTGAAGCTGATTGCCCGCCAGGTTCTCGACCTTTTTCAGCGTGACGCTTATCGTGCCGTTATTGAAGTGCAGCAGAGGATGGAGAGCCGGGTTTATGGTATAGAAGCCGCTGGTCTCGTTATAAGATATGCCGCGCACTTCGTCCGTTCCGGCTATGTCGCCAAGATTGGTCGTATGGTTGACGATATTGACCAGGAACGTGGCCGGATTGATCTTAGTGCCGGCCGAGGTCACTTTTATTCCGATGAGCGCTCCGGGATCGCCGGTGACTGTGTTGGGCGCGGGCGTCGCCGTGCTTAAAAACGCGACCGGCCCGGTGTCATCGACGAAGAACGACCACGATTTCGGCCCGGCGATCGGGTTTCCGGCCTCGTCGCGCGCGTTGGTGAGCGACACGTTATTGTTGCCCTGCTTGTAGGAATAATTAGCCGGCACGTTTACCGTAATAGGGTTCAGTTCGGCCTTGTGCGTGACGGGGTTGTAACTGAGCCCGCCTGTCGTCGAATTGAACAGTATGCCGTTTACGGTGAATTCTATCGACGACGTGTCGATACGGTGCGCCGGCGGATCTAACAGCTCTATCGAAAGTATGGACCTGGCGTTGGTGATTATGCTCTTATCGGCGGGGTTTTCGATGCCTATCGTGGGAGCGGCCGTATCGATGATTATGGTGAACTTATAAGGCGCGGCCAGATTGGTGCCGAGGCTGTTCTGTACGGCGGTCAGCGATATTTCGAGCGAATCGTTCGAAGGCACTGAAGGCGCGGGCGCAAGTTTTCCAGTGTCGAAAGTGAGAATTCCGTAATTCTGCCCGGCGACCGGCGTGAACATCATGGCCGGCTCGAGATAAGAGTATTCGGTCCCGCCGACCTTTATCTTGATCGTGTTTTTATTTATGGTCGCGGAGGCCTGCTGCGGGTATATTTCCATTGAAGTTATAAAGCGCGTCGAATTTATCTTTGCGCCGCCTGCGGGTATCGAGGGCCCCGTGATGCCGCCGATTACTTTATTTATGGTCGGATTATCGGCCCATGGCGACGTTGCGTTGATGGTGAACTTCCAGGCGAAGGAGCCGCCCGAAAGGCCGTTGCCGAGATCGTCCTTAGCGCGTTTCAGCGTGGCTGTAACTTCGCTGGCGAAATTGATATTCATTTTCGCGGGGTCGAACACGATCTCGCCATCGGCGGGATTGAATGTCAGCGGTGTAAGACCGCCCGGCCCGAGCGTCGACAGCGTTATATTGTCTATGAAGCCGCCCGTGAGGCCGGTGTTGTCTATCCTGAATAAAATTTCGGCCGGATCGATTACGCCGAGGTCGTCTTTTATCTTTAATTTGAGCAATGCCTGCGGGTTGCCCGTGGTCGAATTGGGCACGGGCATGGGCGTACCGGGAATCACGTAGGGGCCTTTCGAATCTACCTGGAACTGCCAGTTGGCGTTTCCGGCGACGGGGAAGCCGCTCAGATTGTTCGCTGCTATATTGACGCTTATGGTGCCTTCCTTGTACATTATGGGCGGATTGGCCGCGGGATTGTTAGAGCCCGGATTGAACGTCACTTTTTTGTTGAGCGCGTCGTATGTTAGATAATTCGGCTGGCTGAGCCTGAAGGTCAGTATGGTCGCGTCGGGATACTGTATCGTGAGCGCTATGCTGGCCTCTTCGAGCGCGACGCCGTTATCGTTGAAAACGAATTCGAGCTTCTGCAGATTGTCGTTCACGCGCGGGAATTTCGGGTTCGTCGCCGGCGACGGCTTCGTCATATCGACCGTCGGGCCGCCTATGCTTACCAGGAAACTCCAGCGGTAGCGGGCAGGCATTTCCGACGATTCTATTTCGTTGGTTGCCCTGTCCTGGCACCACACTTCGACCGAAACCGTGCCTTCCGGCAAAGGGTTCTGGGTGCGGGTGCGTAAAACGTAGGTTGACGGGTTATAAGTGGTGGCCGTCGGCATCAGCGGAAGAACGTTGCTGTTCTTGTCGCGCACCGTGATGGTGTACTGGTTTACCCCGCTGGTAAAGTCTTTAAGCTGCAGCGAGATGAAGCTCGTGTTATCGGAAGTGAAAGAATTATTCATCGGAACTGGATTTTGCGGCGACGGTTTTACCGTGTCGCACACGAAGGCGAACCTGTAGGGTGTCGCCGCGTTCGACGGGAAGCCGAGCGCGCTGCGGCCGGCGAAATCTTTGCAGACGTCGAGCGAAACGTCGACGGTCCCTTCGCCGTAAGGCGTCGCCGGATTGAATGTCAGCGTCAGCGAGTTGGCGTCGGTGACGTAGGTGAGGTTGGGGTCCGTGCCTATTTTATATGTTTTAGGCCCGACGGTAAGCTGTATCGAACTCGGGTCGACCTGCGAGCCGTGTCCGTCTTCGAGGCGCATTATTATGGGCAGCATATTGTTTTTCGTGTAGCGTACGACCGCGATATGCCCTGGCTGGACAAGATCGTCCGGCAGTTTGGGCGAATTCAGATCGACCGTGAATCTGTATGAGTACGGGAATGAATTCGAAGGGTCTGAAACGTACTGATGTCCCGCGAGGTCTTTGCCTGAGATGAGTTTCACGTCGACCGTGCCTTCGGCGTATCCCGGGCTCGGTATGAAGCTGAGCAGATAATCACCGGTAACTCCGGCCAGCGGCTTGTTCTCGAATTTCAGGAACGTGCCGACGTTTACGACCGTGACTTGCTGATTGGCGGGGTTGGTTGCGGGATAGTATTTAACTTCGATCTGGATCGAGGCGGTGTCGAAGCCCGAGCCGAAGGGGCCGTCATCCAGGCGCATGGTGATTTCCTGCGTGCCGGTGAGGGCATACTTGTTCGGTATCGGGTTAATGGTCGATTCGACCAGTTTCGGCGCCACCGTGTCAAAGATGAAGGTCCACGTCAGAGGGTTCGGGCTCGATGCGTAAGGCTTGCCGAGATAATCGAGGGCCTTGTTGAGTTTGGCCTTGACCTTTCCTTCGGGGATCGGCAGCGGCGGCACGACGTTGGTGTACCTGTATGAAAGCAGTTTGGTGGTCGCGTTGTAGGTAAGACCGCTGCCGGCTATGACCTTGACCAGGCGCGCGGGGTTGGTGCCCTCGGTGAGCTCGAGTTCGATCGACGTCGGGTCCACGCCCGGAGAGCCCGCGGGCGGTTCGATCTTAATGACTATTTCGTCGCTGCCCGGGACCAGGTTGTAATCAACCACGGCGTTTGGCAGCGGCTGGATTATGGACGCGACGGGGCCGTCCTTCACCACGTTGAAAGTGAAGGTGAGCGGCAGCGGCCCGCCCGGAGGATACGGCGCGGTCGCGTAATTGTGGCCGGCCCTGTCTTTCGCGCGGGCGAGCCTGATCTCGTGAGTGCCCGCCTGGTAAGGCTGGCCGCTTGAATATTTCAGAACGTTGCCGGCGTAGGTAAGCGCGGAGCCCGGCGTCAGATAGAACGCCGAAAAATCGGTCTCGCCCTGCTTTTTGATTTCAAACGTCACGGTGGCCGGGTCTATGCCGCTCGTAGCGTCGGAAAGGTTGATCAGAATATCTATGCTCTGTGTCGTTACGTACTGCGTGTTTGGATAGTTCATAGACGCCAGCGGCGGCACGGTGTCGCATAAGAACGACCAGATCACTGGATTGGCGATATCTTTTCCGCTGATCTTCTCTTTGGCGTGCCTCAATTCGACGGTGTTGGTGCCTTCGACCCACTGCGAGGTCGCGGTTCCGAGCGGTTTGAAACTCAGCTTCGATGTCGGGTCGTCGTAATTGAAGATATAACTTCCGGGGCTGCTCGGGAAGAGCGCCTGGACGTTGTTATAATAAAATTCGATAGAGGTCGTGTTTATTCCGAATGCGTGGAATACCGTGAGGCCTACTTCTTCGGAGCTCGAGGTGATGACGGAGTTGTGCGCCGGATAAGGGTTTATGGCGATGGGGTTGCTGTTATTTATGAAGAACGACCACTTGTTGGTGGTTTTAGCCTGAAGCGGATGCAGCGCGGTGGTCAGGTCGGTGGCCGTCAGGATCTCCATTTCACATGTGCACACGTCGGGTATGGCCCCCGCGGTGAGATTGGCGTTCGGTATGGTGTAGGTGATCTCGACCACCGTCGGGCTTATATTGACGACGTTAAGCGGCGTAAGAGTGTCGGTGAGAACGTTTCCGCCGGCGTCGGTCGTCGTGAATTTGTAGGTTATTGAATCGCTTTTTACGCCGCCCGGCATATCTTCGAGGCGGCATTTTATCTGCAGTGGCTTGGTCGCGCTTACGCCGACGGTTGTGGCCGGCGCGGGGACGCGCGAATCGGCGACCGGCGGTTTCGAGCCGTCGATCATGACGGGGCCGGTGGTGTCGACCTTATAGACGCGGTGGATGGGGTTGGGTACTATCGCGAAGCCGGCGTTGTCTTTCGCGTAAACGTAAACGTCGATGACCGCGTCCGAGAATTTCAGAGCCGGCGTTTTAAGTTTGGGATCGTATTTGAGAGTGCCGCTGGTCGAGCTGTCTGGCGTGAAGGTGAAATAAGGCGGCGTCACGGGGAGCATGTTTTCCAGTGTGTTGTCCACTGAAGACACTATCGTGATTTTTATTTCGCCTGTATTGATGCCCTGAGGGTCGCCCAGCGTTGCGGTTATGTAATCGTCGTTCATCAGGACTATGTCGTTGTCGTTCGGCGGCCTTGTGATAAGGCATACCGGCAGCTGCGTGTCTATCGAGAACGCCCATGTGTATGGTATCGAGCTCGCCGGAACGGTGTCGTAAGTATTGGTAGCCTTGTCTTTGGTCGTTTTTAATGTGACGGTCAGAGTGCCGTCCGGGTAGGCGTTGGTCGTGGTGAACGTCAATATTTTATTGATCGCGTCATAATTCATCTGCGGGTCTGCGGTCGTGTAGTCCGCACCAGGGGGCGCCTGGCCTCCGGGAGCTATGGAAAGCGTTATCGAAGCGGGGTCTACCCCGGCCAGCGCGTCGTCAAGTTTTAAAGTGATCGGCACCTTATTGTTGGTCTGGATGGTGTTCGGCGCAGGCGACGGCGATTGCGCATCGATGGTCGCGAAAGGTTTGGTTTTATCGTAAGTGAATTTCCAGTTGAAAGGAGCGTTCAGGAAATTCCAGCCGGCCAGGTTCTGGCACTTGGTCATGCTTATTTTGACGGGACCTTCGAGGAAGTCGCCCGCGCTGGACGTCCATTTAAGCAGATAATGGTCGCTCTTTTCTTCCGCCGTGACGACACCCAGTATGGTGGCTTCGGGAATGCCGTGCAGAACGTCGAAGGTGACGGAGGCGGTGTCGAGGCCGGATGAGGTTTTAGTCATTTTCAGCGTAAAATTGTTTTTGGCGGTGTTGGTATATGAATTGTCAGCCGGATCGGGGGAGGTCGCGTCGTTTATGACCTGCATTCTTCCGTTGTCGATTGTAAAGGTCCATACGGCGGGGGTGACGGCGAGAGTGTTGGTAGCGATGTCTTTTACGCTCACTTCGCAAGTGTTCACGCCGATCGGCAGCGTAGCGTTATAGCTGAGCGTTCCGTCGCCGGCTATGGTATAGGTGGTTATCTGCGTTCCGTTGATCTTGAAAGTCACGGAATTTGTGTCTATACCTGAAAAAGTGTCCGTCAGCCTGCATTTTATCGGCAGGGTGTTTATGTTTCGTATGGCTTTGTCGGGCGGGTCGAAGTTCGCGGCCACTGGGGGCGTCGAGTCGACCTTGAACGACCAGGTGTTGTTGGCGCCGGCGGTGAGCGGGTTGCCGGCTTCGTCGAACGCCTCGACAAGCTCGACGTTGATCACTTTATCGGCGAATGTCACCGCCTGCGTGGTCGGGTCGAAAGTTATCCATGCCGTCGTCGGGTCGTAATTCATTCCGAGCGAGGAGGTCGTATAAATATTTCCGTCGACCTTGAACTTTATCGATGTGCCGACAACCTTCGTGGTAACATCGGACACTTTCATTTTTACTATCTGCTTGTTATTGTTGGTCCACGCGTCTTTGGCGGGGACCGTATCGGTGCCGGCGGCCGGCCCTACGCTGTCGAAGACGAAGGTCCATGTCAGCGGGCGTGACCTGAGCTGATTGCCCTCCGAATCTTTTACGTCGTTGAGAAGGACTGTGATGGTTCCCTGTTCGAACGTCGTAGCCGGAGAGGTTTTCGTCGGATCGAAGGTCAATATTTGCGTCGGCACGTCGTAAACCAGTTCGGTCTGGTTGCAGCCGATTTTCTGGTAGATTACGTTATTCGTAGGAGGCGGACCGGACACTTTCAGATCTACGCTGAGGGTGTCTATAGCCAGTCCGTCGTCGCTCCAGATCCTTATTTTGATCTTGGCGCTGTTGACCTTTACGTTGTCGGGCTGCGGTTCCCTTTTTTCAGCCTGCGGCCCCTTGAGACCGACGGTGAAGTTGATGGTGTATGTGGTTCCGGACATGGCGTTGTCGAGGTTGTCGAAAGCCTTTATGACGGCCTGCGTAGCGCCGTTGCTCAGCGTCAACCCGGTCAGGTTGAGATCGATTTTGACCAGATAAAATCCCGTGCCGGCACCGGAAGCGTCTATGGTAATGGCCGCGGGGAACTTAGGGACGTTGTTTTCCCTGTAGTCGTTGCCTTCGAGCGTGAAGTAGGTCCACTTGTTGTTATTGAATATTTTGATTTCCAGAGAATCTTTAACGCCGCATCCGACGACGCCGCTGGCGAATTCGTTAAGAGCGAAAACTATCGTCGGCTTGGGTTTGTCGGAGGCGCCGCCGTTCACGGGCTGACAGTTCGCTTCGACGGCGGACGGGCCGGTCCTGTCGATGACGAAACCGGTAGTGGTGGTGATCGGCTGCACAGGGTTGCCGTATCCGTCGTCTGCCGAGGTGAGTTCTACCGGCAGCGAGCCGTTGACAAGATCGGTGGATGGCGTGAATGTCAGTCCCGGGTCGACGTAGTTCAGCTGGGGGCCGACTCCATATTCGGTGCCCTGCACCTTGAGTTTTATATTTGTGACCACCGAGTCGTCGTCGGTCAGATTGGCCGTGATGATCGGCTGAGGGTCATTGACAAATTTCGCGTTGTTGTCGTTGGTGTATTTTTTAAAACCGGTCCGGGGATTGATCCGCCAGGCGGAAACTATAGGGCCTTTGTTGGAGTGTATCTGGTAAATTATTTTCGGGTTCGCGCGCGAACCGCCGACCGCTTCGGGGATCACGTTCTTGGCCGAGTCCCAGCCGGTGATGAATATGCGGATGGAGTCTTTGGCGAGGCCTTCGGTGACGTTGAACGAGTAATCAGTGATAGCGCCTACGACCGTTATAGGCGTTGCGATGGTCGTGCCGCCTTCGCCGGCGTCCCAGACGTCGTTGGCGTTGGCGTCGTCCTGTGATTTGATCCAGATTTCGGCCGTGACCTGTGTTTCGCACATCGTGTCGTCGGTGACCCGTATTTTGATCTGGCGCTGTCCGCCGAGCGCGACCACGTCCTGGCCGTTGATCGGGGTTATGTCCGTGACATCGCTGGGCGGGTTTTTATTGATAACGACCTGCTTCACATCCGAAAACTGCGAGAAAGAGTAGTCGTCGCCGACGCGCACTCTGTAGTGATAGGTTCCGTCAATGGTAAGGTTTTCGGTGTGCTGCGTGGTGTTTGCGGCCACAGATATCACGCCGCTGTCGACTATCTGGGCGAAATCTTGAAATGTCGCGTCACGCGAGAACTGGACATGGTAGTATTTCATGGTGTCGCCTTCGGGGTCGGAAAAATTGCTCCAGGTGACCGTCTGATTGCCGTTGGAGGACGGAGAAGCCAGCTGGTTGGTGGAAGGCTTTGCGGGGCAGGCGGAGGTGAAAAGAACGTAAGTCGATCCCTGATAGCCGGCGTTGGTGAAAACACCAGTGGTAGTAGGTGTTTCAGAATAACATGATACGATCAGCTCGGCGCGGGCGTTCGGGCCGCCCACGTTTCCTATGGCGGCGCCATAACCGAAGAAATAATTAGTGTCGCCGGTATTTATGCGTCCGTAGTTGCCCTGCGTTTGAAATGTAGAGTTCATGAAGGGCCTGCCGGCGGCGTTGGCGAGATCCAATTCGCTTCCGGAAATATAAGCCATGCCGTGAATTACATATGCCTTTCCGCGTCCGGTCGTGGCGTCTATGCCGCCTTTCGGCGCGCCGATGGCTATGTCGTCAAAACCGTCGCCGTTGATGTCGCCGCAGGAAACCGAGAAGCCGAAACGCTCGGTGGTCTTGTTGGATTTAATGGTTACATCGACAGGGATGGGGTTGGCTGCGGGAAGCGTTGCGTTGCCGAAAATGACGTAAGCCGCCGTGGCGTTGTCCGCATCGGCGAACTCGGTCACGATCAGATCGTTGTTCGCCGCGCCGGAATCGTGGAATTTTCCGGTCGCGAGAGCGTGGCCCATGCGCAGGCCGTTGGAGCCGCTGGGGCTTATAACGCCCTTGGCTTCGGCTATGAGTCCGATGCTGTAGGTAAGCACGTTCCAGCTGTCGATGGTGCCGCCGGGAATGATAACGACGCCGCCCTTGGCCTGAGCGCCGGTCGCGCCGATGATAAGTTCGCCCCTGCTGTCGCCGTAAATATTACTGACCAGCAGTGAAGCGCCGAAAAAATCGCCAGCGTTGACGCCGGTTATTTTATAACCGTCGGCGGCCGTCATCGTGGTTACGTCGATTTCGAGGGGCGCTGTGTTGGAATCGTTGTCTTTCCAGTTGGTTTTGCCCTTTATGATATAAACCGCGCCCGCGGTGCCGCCGTCGTTAGGGCAGCCTATTATTATATCGTCGACGGAATCGCCCGTTACGTCGCCGCAGGCGAGGCTCATGCCGGAAGCCGCCCCGATGGAGTTATGCGGATATATTCCGCCGACCGCGGGAGCGTTTGCGCCAGGAATGTTTTTGATCAGCAGGCTGAAGTTTTTCATGTCGTTCTTGCCGAGCGTCTGGGTGGCGTCTCCCATTTGTTTCATGTCTATCATATTGGGTTTTATGCGTGTCGCGTTGCCGTTCAGATTGGCGATCGCGCGAGTGAATATCACTGCCACCTCTGACGGCGTGCCCGTTTCGTATGGCCGGCCTATCACCAGCGCTCTGGAGCCGAAATTACCGGCGGCGATGGCGAAACCCGTGTGCTCTTTGACGTTGGCGCCGAGTATATAGCCCGTTGCGGTCGTGTTGGGAGCGGCGTCCCAGTTGCCGCTATCCCATGAATAAGTTCCGCCGGAGGCGACCGGCCCTTTGTAGATCATTACCATGCCGGCCAGCTGATCGGAGAAGTTATATTCGCCGTAAGGGCTCGCGACAATTACATCGTTGACGCCGTCGTTGTCGAAATCCGCAACCAGCGTCCGCCCGCCCGCGCAGAACCAGTCGCAGGTCGTAGGCGCCTGGGCGAAAGTGATGGGCGTCAGGGAATTAGGGGTTATGATCTTGACGCTGTTGGCTGAAGGGGCGGTGTTAGTGCTCGCGCCCGTGTACTGGAAGGCGCGCCCTGGATCAGGCGAAAAAATGATGACGGATAAAGAAAAAATAAGGACGGATAAACAAAGATAAGCGAATCTACGATTTTTCAGCATAATAAACCACGCTCCTTGCGTCTATTAAAAAAAATTAAAAAGCCTTGATTTTACTGTTAAATTAAAATAAAAAATAATGAAAATAACAAAAAAATACAGGCGTCTGAAAAGGGACGCCTATATCTATTATAGCATAATATGAAGATAAATTAAAATAATTTATTTTATTATTAATCCTAATGAAAAAAATAACCACAAAAAACTCATTGAAATAACTTTAAAGATTGAATATAACTGGAATTATTTACTAAACACGGCAAGTTTGCGTGCGGGCAAAACGAAAGCGCATCCGGCTCAATTTGAATTTCCGGATGCGCTTTTGTTTATGGTTAGTTTAAGGTTTTATTTTAGTCGTCGGTTTCGGTTGTGCCGGTCGTGCTCACCGTCGCGCCCGCCGTCGCGGGGAATACGGCGTTACCGAACGCGTCGGTGATCTTCATGGTGGCCGATGTAAGGTTGAACTTGGTAGTTCCAGGATGGACACCGAAGGTTGGGGGCGTGAGTTTGTTCGCGATCTTCAACACTTTGCTTACCTTGGTGGATGTTTTTCCGGCTACTGCTGTTATAGTGGAATTTACCTTATTTGTCGCGCCGATGACCGGTCCGCTTATTTCGGTCAATTTCGAAAGCTCGTCGCCGGTAATCGTTACAACGATGGCGCCGGTGAATAGAACTTTAAGATAACTTACGCCTTCACTGCTGGGGCTTACGAATATATCGGTTACGGAAGTTGTTACGTATTTTTCCTGATTCTTGTAAGCTGAGGCTTCGTTGCCGACGCCTACGAGTGTTTCGCCGAGGCTGCCTTCCGAGTAGTTGCCGGTTCCTGAATCGTAGGTCGCCCATTGAATAACATCGCCGACGACCGTGCTGTTGACAGCCGGAAGAACCATGGTTGTTGCCGATGCCGTGTTGTTTATAAGCATTTTACTGGTGTTTTCATTTAAAGTCGATACCGGCGGATTCGAGCCGACTGTGTAGTAAACGGTGTAGGTCGCGCTGGCGAGTCCGGAGCTGGAAGTTATCATGCCGTTTGCGCCTGCATGTATGAGAGCGGAATCAGGCGCAGCTAGAATGCTGCCGTCCGAAATTTCCGGGCTCGCGTTGCCGTCGACGTTCTCGAACTGATAGGATACCGTTCCGGCGTCGAGCGGCATATCGTTGACGCCGCCGCGAGATGACTTCGGGGTCACCCATGTGTTGGCGGTAAGGTTGGCGGATGCGACATAGCCGGTGTAACTTGCGTTATTGACCAGCAGATAGCATCCGGATCCGACCATCGAAGCGTTTGATTTTACTTTATCGGTAACGCCGGCAGCCTGCATGCAAAGCGAAAGGGAAGTACTGCCGCCGCCGTCGATGGTTGCCTGGGGAATGCTTCCGTCGAGAACGACCACCGATTCGATCTTGCCCGTTTCGGTGAGTGAGTATGACATCGAGTTTCCGGCCGCGAGCGAGCTTAAGGTCAATGAGCCGCCGCCGTTGGAGCCGAGTATTACCGACTGCTGGAAAGTGCCGTTAACGTAGATCCTGGCCGTGGCGTTGGCCGTGGAACCGGTTATAGTTATGTTTTTTGTCCGCGCGTTGGCGAAGAAGTGGTTAGGGTTGGGCGAGGCGCTTACGGACGCGGTTACGGTCTTGTTTTGCGAGCCCTGCATCACGTTTTCCGAATATGAATTGTCTTTGATCTTTGCCGAGCCGGCGAGTGTGATGGCTATGAATACCGCCTGGCCGTTAGTTATCGCCGCGCCGTCGACGGTGATGTTCACGGTGGTCGCCGCGGAGGCTTTTACGCGGCTGTTCGGCAATACTGCGTCGTCTATCTTTGAAAGCGTTCTGTTCTCGCCGCCGATGGATACGGTAATATCGCCGGAACCAAGCCCTGACCACCATACGGGTTCGTTGAAGGTGAGTTTTATTACGTTTCCGCCAAGCGCTACGCTTTGAACGGAGATGCTATCGAACGACGGCGGGGTCGTATCGGCGGCGTAATTGGTGCTTCGTATCAGCACGCCCGTATCGAGAGTGTTTTCGTTGGCGGTGCTGTCTTTGATGTTAGCCGCGCCGGTTCCGGTTATGGTCACGGTAACGGCCTGGCCGTCGGTAATAGCCGCACCGGCCAGAGTTATGTTGAGAGTGGTCGCCGCTGAGCCTTTCGCTCTGGGCGAGATCGCGCTGACCGTTCGGCCGACGCCGCCGACCGTGGCGGTTATGTGCGCGGGGTCGGTCAGGTTGATGCCCCACCATACGCTCTTGGAGAATGTCAGTGCGACGACGTTGTTATTGTAGGCCGCGCTCTGCACGGCGATGGTGTTGTACACGGGTTTTGAGACGTCGGATGCGACGGTGAACTTGTAGTCGGTGTCCGGCGATTTGCCCATAAGGTCTTTGACCGAGGTTTTTGTGACCGTTATCGAGTCGTTGGTCGTTACCGCGCCGGGGTTGGCCGTGTTGTCCAGGACCATAGTGACTAAATTGCTCGCGAGCAGGGCCGCGCCGGCCGCGTTGAACACGGGCGGGGTTCCCGAAGCCCACGCCGTGGTCGTCGAGTTGGATAAAGTGGTAAGATTGGCTACGACGGGTTTATTGAATTCAAGATGAAAATTGCCGCCGTTTGTTATTGATATGCCGTTTGCCAGAGGAGTGAACACGCCCGCGCTGGTTTCGCCCTTCGCGCCGTTGAGAACCGGCGTGAGGTCGCTTGTGACGTTGAACGATATCTTGCGGTCCGCTGAAGCGGGAATGAGCATATTTCCACCGGAAGACTCGAATATGTTTTTAGTTCCGATCACGGTGAGGTTGAACAGTTTTCCGCCGGCGGTGGTGCCGTCGCCGAATACCATTATCTGACCGGTTACGCTCTGCGCTCTTTGCGCGCCTGATTTTATAGTGAAAATACGCTGGGTGATGTTGTCGTCGCCCGAGATGGTCCAGTTGGCGGCGAATTCGGCGGGCGTGCCGACAAGCGTTCCCGCGGCGTTCGCGGCGAGAGCCATGACGCCTGATTTGCTTGTGTCGAAGTCTTCCTGCGTCGGCAGGCCGTTGATCGCCGCGGAGTAGGTGAAGGTGATAACGCCTCCCATAGGTTCGAGCGAGGCGGAGCTCAGCGTCTGGACCGCGCCGTCGGCGGCCGAAAGCGAGCTGATATTGTCGCTCGCGGGGTTCCTGTAGGCGTACTTCGGGGTCATTCCGACCAGCAGCGCGCTGACATCGCCTATGTCGGCGACGAACGTGTACGCGCTTGCCGCGTCGGTCGAACCGCATTTGGTAAGGACCGTTCCGCTGTCGAGGGTGAAAAGAACGTCCATGGAAGCGGTTATATCGCTTGCCGTCGTCGCGTCCACGCGCTGTATTTTGTATTTTCCCGCGCTGCCCTGGCGTATCGCGAGATCGCTTAACGCCGCGGTGCCGGGCGCCTGCGGAATGGTGCCGTCGGCGGTGTAATTCGAAGTGTTACCGTTCTCGTTGGTGAGAGTGTATATGACGTATTTGCCCGCCGCAATTATTCCGCCGTTGGCGATAGCGGAGAATGTCGCGTTGTTCAAAGTGAGATCGATACCTGTTTTAGAGCCTTTTTCAGGAGTTAAATTGGCGCCGGCCGCGCTGTCGGCCTGATAGCATTTTATTATGCATAGCGTGCTGGTGTTGGTAGTGACGCCCAGCGTCACGCTGACGTCGCCGTTGATGGCCGAATATGCAAGTTTAGCGGCTAGCGGCGGGTCGGGAACCATGCCGTCCGCGGCGTATGCCGAGGTGTTCCCGTTTTCATCGGTCAGCGTGTAAAGCGCGTATTTATTGGCCGCGATATCCGCTACGGTGAAGACGGTGCCGGTCGTACTAAAGTTAATTCCGGTTTTGGTGCCTTTTTCAACGAGATTTAATCCGTTGGTGTTATCGGCCTGATAGCACTTCAATACGGAGGCGGTGTTGGTGTTGGTGCTCACTGCGCTCTGCGTGGTGACTGTTTTAGCGGCGAGGGAGTAAGCGAGTTTAGTCGTGTCGGGCGCCGCGGGAACGGTTCCTACCGTTACCGCCGGCGAAATGTTTCCGCTGGTATTATCGATAAGCGCGTATTTGACGGAAGCGCCGGCCACAAGCGCCGGGGCCGTGCTGTAAACGTTGGCTTCGTTGCCTGCGGGCGTGGCCGTTCTCGTGAAATCGGTGCCCAGATTGCGTGTGGCGGTGGCCTCGACAAGGGCCGCGCTCGAATAGAAAACTACCTTGTCGGCGCTTTTGACGGCTTCGACGTACAATTTGTAGGACGTGTTGGCCGTGCCGTTTATCGACGCCAGATAACCGACGAGGTTCGTGCTGGCGTTATAGTTGAATTTACCCGCGTTAAGCGCTCCGGCGGGGATCGTTCCGTCGGCGGTGTAGGCCGAAATTTTACCCGTCTCGGTTTCGAGGGCGTACTCGACGGCGTCGCCTACGACGGGGAAATCGTCGAGCGAAGTGGTCGTGGTGCGGTCGAAATCGGCCATGAAGGTCAATACCGACGAATTGTTGTTCGTGAAAAGGGTCTTCGATTTGTAGACCGCTTCCGAAACGCCGCGCTTGACCTTCAGGCAGAGGCGCAAGCCGGTATTGTCGGAGCCGTTGAGGCCCGACGAATAGTTGATGGTCTTATCCTGGGCGTTGACGAAGAGCTTGGCGGCGGCGGGCGCCGTGGGAGCGGCGTTGGCGTCGATCGCGTAGGCCGATTCGTTGCCGTGATCGTTATAAAGCGTGTAGGCTACGAAATGCTTCGGGTCGTTGTAAACCTTTACGGCCCAACCGCCGTCCTGCTTGGCCCAGTGAACGCCTATGGCGTAAACGCCTTTTTTGTCGGTGTTGGTGTCGTCGGTAACTGCGCGGCCGAGATATGTATAGGTCGGCGTCGCCGGGTTCTCGTCTCTGCGGTAGATCCTTAAAATAGAAGCCGTGTCGCCGATGGTTAAATTGGCGACCGTGAATTTGCTGGTCTCGTCGGACCAGCTTATATTAGCCGAGGCCGGCGGCGTCGGAACGCTGCCGTCGGACACCCATGCTGATTTGTTGCTCGAATCGTCGACCAGCCTGTAGTAAACGCCTACGCTGTTTTGCGAGGCGATGCTTGAAATAAGCGTTCCGATGACGTGAGAAGCCGCGGTTGCCTTGAAGGCCGTTGCGACGGTGACTTCCGTCGGGTCGCTTCCGAAGTAAACTTCGAGCTTGGCCGTTTCGCCGCATGAGATGTCGGAGTTCGCAAGAGTGACGCTTCCGACGGCGTTATTATAAAACAAATTGTCTGCGATTATTTTCGAAGGCGCGGGAGCGACCATGTCGAGTATCGTATGGGGGGCGTCAGAGGCGTTCAGGTTTATGGCGGCGAGTTTCAGACCGAAATAATCGCTCAGGAAATTCGACGCGTGGGCGTTGACTATATTGATTTTAACGCGGCCGGTGCCCGTAACGCTGTCGTCGAAGGTGATGATCAGCTTGTCGTTATTGTCGCCTGAGACGCTGTAACCGGTGACGATCAGGGGCGCGTCGGCCGTTCCGTTGTGAACGGTGATTCCGTTATGGAAGCTGCCCGCGTCGGCGGTATTGCTCAAAGTGCCGTTTATCTTGATAGTTTCGCTGAATTTTAATGCCAGTGTATTGAGTTTGCCGTCGCCGTCGTCGTCGGTAGCCAGGCAGTCGGCGATAGTGATTGCGGGCGCTGCGTTTCCGGTATCGTAGATAATGTCTATGGCAGGACTGCTCCACGCCGAAGAATTGCCGTTAGTGTTGGTTAGCGCGGCAGCGACAGAAAGGTCCGCCGTTGACATCGTCGTGAAATCGAACGAGCCGGTTGTGATATTTCCGCTTCCGCTGTAAGTAACCCCGGCGGTCTGTTCGCCGAATACGGGCGTGACGCCCGAAAGCGCTCCGGCGCTCATTTTTATTACATTAGGCGTGCCGGCTTCGTCAGTGACTTTTACGCTTACCGCTTCGCCCGTTAAAAGGGCAAGCGCCGGCCGCATTTTGACGGCGAGTTTACCCGCGCTGTTGACATAGCCCGCCGACGCGAAAGCGCCGCCGTCGCCGGCCGCTATAAGAGAGGCCGCAGCCGGCAGAGTCGGGGCGGTCGGAATGGTTCCGTCCACGGTGTATGACGAGACGTTTTTATTTTCGTTGGTCAGTGTGTACAGTACATATTTTCCGGTGCCGATCACTCCGCCGTTCGAACTTGCGGTGAAATTGTATGCGCCAGAAAGGTCGACGCCGGTTTTGGAGCCTTTTTCGATTACGAGAGAGCCTGCCGCGTCGCTGGACTGGTAGCAGGTCAGTAGCGAGGTGGTGTTCGCGTTGGTCGTCGCGCCGCTGAACACCGTCACGTGATCGGCACTTTCATTG
>MGFH01000152.1 GCA_001791795.1 Candidatus Wallbacteria bacterium GWC2_49_35 | reverse complement strand
TTGACCGCGCTTCTTCTTTAGAGTGGCTGGTTCCAAACGGTCTCGGCGGCTTCGCGTCGTCGACCGCCGTCGGGGCCAACGCCCGCAAATACCACGGGCTTCTGGTCGCGGCATTCAATCCGCCGGTCGACCGCTATATGCTTCTTTCGAAGATCGAAGAAGAACTTTCGACGGCGAGCGAAGAATATTTTCTTTCCTGTAATCTATATTCGAATAACGTGATACAGCCGCGCGGACATCTTTACCTGGAGAGTTTCGAACTTACGCCCGAGCCCGTATTCACATACTGTATGGGCGGCGGAGTGGTCCTTGCCAAGAAGGTATTCATGGTGTACGGCCATAACACGACGGTTGTAAAATATACGCTTGTAAGCGCGCCGGGGCCTTATACTCTGAAATTATACCCGCTGGTCACATTTCGCGATTTCCACGCGAACACCTGCGCCTCGAAGCCCGGATTCACCCATTCCGTAAGTCATCTCAACAAGCACGTCAGGATAAATTTCGCCGGCGAAAAGCTCGGAGAGCGCATACTGTTTTTAACGTCCGACCGGGCTGTGTTCAAGCGCAATGAGGTCTGGAACAGAGGATTTCTGCTGGGCGGAGAAGTCGAACGCGGCGAGGAGTGCTCTGAAGACCTGCTGTGCCCGGGGCGTTTCACGATCGTTTTGAAGCCGGGCGAAAGCGTCAGCGTGACAGCCTCCGCCGAAGAAGGCGCGGACGCCGTTCCGGTATCGAAGCTCGAGAAAAACAACGAAAAAAGAATATTCGATATCGCTAATAATCTTCCGCCGGAGTGCGGTATGGTCGGCGAGCTCGCTTACGCGGCCGATTCGTTCATCGTTTCGCGCCGCTCCACGGGCAAAAAAACTATCATCGCCGGCTACCACTGGTTTTCGGATTGGGGCCGTGACACCATGATATCGCTCGGCGGCCTTACGCTCGTGACGAAAAAATTCGACGTCTGCCGCGAGATATTAAGCACCTTTTCAGAAAATATAAAAGACGGCATAGTCCCCAACCGCTTCAGCGACGATTCGAGCGCTCCGCCCGAGTACAACACCGTCGACGCGTCGCTGTGGTACTTTCACGCGCTTTATAAATATTACCTTTATACGGGCGACCTTTATTTCATCGAAAATTCGATGCGGCCGATGAAGGAGATCATCGATAATTATATCTCCGGCACCGATTTCAACATCAGAATGGACGCGGCCGACTGTCTCATAACTCAGGGCGGCCCGGACGTCCAGCTTACATGGATGGACGCGAAGGTGAACGGTTTCGTCGTTACGCCGCGTTCCGGCAAGGCCGTCGAGATAAACGCTCTGTGGTACAATGCTTTATGCGTTTACAGGTTTTTCGCCGGACTCCTGAAAGTGAATATCGATAAAAAATATGACGTTCTGATAAACGGCGTTAAAACGCATTTTGCACAGAAATTTAAAAAACCTGCCGGCGGCGGGCTTTATGACGTGCTCGACTGCTTCGGCCCCGCCGGCGAAAATAGCGGCGGCGTGTCAGCCCGGATTCGCCCGAACCAGATTTTCGCCGTGAGCCTTCCGTTTTCGCCAGTCGGGCTGCGCCTCGCCGCGGACATTGTCGATACCGTCGAAACGCATCTGCTCACCGAACGCGGGCTTCGCTCGCTCGCCCCGGGCGAAGCGGAATATAAACCCCGCTACGAAGGCGGCAGGTACGCCCGCGACTGCGCCTACCATCAGGGCACCGTCTGGGCATATCTCATCGGCCCTTTTATATCCGCGAAACTTCGCGTGCGCGGGTACGACGCCGAAACCGCCGGGTTTTGTTCGCAAATTATAGATAACTTTAAACCGCACCTGAAAGAAGCCGGCCTTATGTCGATATCTGAAATTTTTGACGGTGACGAGCCGAGGCGGCCGGCGGGCTGTATCAGCCAGGCCTGGAGCGTCGCGGAACTTATGAGGGCTGTTTACGAGGATATCGAAGGCCGGCATAAACTGACGCCGCTGGACGAAAAATGATCTTTTCGCGGTCTGCGCTTCCGGCTCCGGCTAATAGATGCGGGGCGGCAGAAGCTCGTTTATCTGGGTGATGCGCCAGTTTCCGGCGCTATTTTTGGTGATAATGACCGTTTCGGCGACGTCGGCGTCGACGGAATGCGAGAACGGCGATACGGCCTTGTAGCGCTTGCGCAATTTTATGGTGACCTTGGCCGTGTGTTCGCTCAATATTATGTACTGGTCGTTGAATTCATAACCGATGCTCTCGATCTTTTTGAAAAAATCGAGGTAATCGTACATTAAGGTCCTGTAGGTGACCTTTATGGACGGATTCAGCGAATCGGGAAAGTTCAGCGATTCGTCGAAACAGTTCATCACGGCGCTTATCTCGCGGCGGTTCAGCCCGGCGGCGAGGTTTGTCATAAGTGCTTTTACGGGTTCGTCGTCGCCGTAATTAGTCCCCGACCAGAACACGTCGCGGTCCTTTTGAAGGCAGCCGGTGCTGAAAAGTATTATGACCAGAAGTTTTATGAGCGTATAACTAATGAATAATTTCTTTTTCATATTTTTCCCTGAGCTTTTCGATCAGCCCTTTTTCTTTTATGTTTAAATAAATCTTTATTTTATTTCGGCCGGCTTTTAATTTAATAGCTTTCGTTACTTTTTCAAAGCCGTCCCTCGAGCACACCAGCTTTTGCGGGCCCGATTCGTTGATCTCCATGAAAAAGCGCCCGCGGTCGTCGGTCAATACCCTTTTTCCGGCGATCTCCACCACCGCTTCGTAAACCGGCGCCGAGTTTTTTTTCTCCATTACGACTCCTTCGGCTGTCGAAAAAAGTGTGTAGCGCTGCAGAAAGATCTCCAGTTCTTTGTCCAGTTCGTAAATATTACTTTTTTTGAATGTTTTACCGTACGGCCGGTGCGCTTTGCTGTAAACTTTCAGGCTGACCTCTCCGGGAAAGGTCTCGCACTCGAAGTAGCCGTCATGGCCGGATATGATTATTTCGTCGTTGACGCGCATTTCCGCCCGTACGCCTTCGCCGGAAACGCGGTCGATAAGCCGCCCTCTTACCTTCAGGCTTTTTTCGACGGGTTCGAGCGCGGCGTTACGCGATATTTCAGTTTCAGGAAATTCGAAATCGGTTGATTCTAAAGAAAACCCACCGTCTTTGTAGCCATTTTTCGAAAATGATATTTTATATTTTCCGGCGGTTAAATTCATCTCATAATAACCGGAAGGAGCGGTTTTGATTTTTTGCTTTTTACCGTTGAGCTTAATGGAAACGCCATCCAGCGGAGAGGAATCTTTCAGGCAGGAAACGTAGCCTGAAAGCCTGAACCGGAAACCGCCGGAGCTTTTCGCGTACGCCGCCTGAGCGCCGGCGGCGAAAAAGGCCATCGATATTAAAAATATCGCGAAAAATTTTACTCTCATATTATCTTGATATCGGCATAAAATTGTGATATAATTAGTTTTTCAGTGACCGGTCAATATTTTTTTACGCGGGTGGATATAATTATGAATAAAACGATCGAATTTAAAAATACATGCCCGGGGTGGGCCTTGAAATACTTTCTCACGGCTGTGATTGTCGTCGTGCTGGCGGCGGCGTGCTCCGCTGCGCCCGGCTCCGCTCAGCAGCCGCCCGAAGGCGAAGACGCCGGTTCCGAACCGCGCGAGGCGTTTCTTCCCTCGTCCGATTTTTCGCGAGCGTCCTCCGTTATAGACGAATTCCTGAAATCGCTTCTTGAAAGCGGCAGTAATTACGAACGTTTCGTTACGACCGAAATAGGCGGAGAGTGCGTCAATAATTTTTACATGATCGACCGCCACATCATAAAAAACTACAAGCGCGCCATAACGGTCAACGGGTTCGGCGAAGCGTCATGCGTTTACGAAGGCGACGGCGAAATAATAAAGCAGGAGTTCAATCTTATAAAAAACGCCGGCGGCGAATTGAAGATAAATTCCATTTCCGAAAAGCGCTACATAAAAATGAACGATACGCGGCGCCAGTGTTATCTTAACACGCGCGCAGTCTATAAGGCGGCCAGCCTCCTTCAGGTT
Source organism: Candidatus Wallbacteria bacterium GWC2_49_35 (assembly GCA_001791795.1). Taxonomy (GTDB): domain Bacteria; phylum Muiribacteriota; class UBA9980; order UBA9980; family UBA9980; genus UBA9980. The sequence continues at coordinate 42,001 of MGFH01000152.1, read as the reverse complement.
TTATACGAGGACATGCAGCTGCCCGCGAAAGTGGATCTCGAACTTCTTAAAACCAAAGGCCTTCTAGCTGAAGGCGTATCATGTCCTCAGAGCGCCGAGATAACCCTCGGCGTCGATAAGAACAACGATTCGCAGAATTACGAAGTGATCGCGCGCTGCTCGATGCACGGCGATTTTTTCGAATTATACAAGCTCGACGACAAGCTGGCTATGGATTTCGATAAATATAACGCCATGATCGATAAAGACGAGGAAGCCATTTTAAACCGTATCGGCGGCGCTCTTTACAAGGCTTTTTTAAAGATACAGCCCGTCGAGGACGCTTTTTACGCGCAATACGAGAAGCAGAACACGGCGGAAATGTTCAAGTTTTTAAATCAGGCTTTGACCATCGATAAAAGGCTCGGCAATATGTACATAACGCTGATACGCGCCTACAGGGCCGTCGGTAATGAAAAATCGGCGCGCGAGATTTACGATATGGCCGCTAAGATCTATCCGGGCTGGGCGGAATTGAGCAATGCCCTCAGCGAAAAACAGTTATCGCCGGACGGCGACGATATCGAAGACTGACAGTTCCCATATATACAGATGAACGAATGTAAAAATATAAAGCGCTAACGGGCACGGCGCGCTTTTAATTTTAAAGAAAAAGTGAATTATAAAATCAAAAACCGCCGGAGTTTCTTCCGGCGGTTTTTGATTTCATTTATTAACGCGGTCAGATTTCAGATCTGGACCCTGGCCGCTAACTTTCCGATTCGGGTATGATCGACGGTTTGACGAGAATTATCAGCTGCTGGGTTCGTTCGTCGTTCTTTTTGCTGGAGAAGAAGGTCTTCAGCAGCGGAATGTTTCCCAGCACGGGGAACCGCGACGTGTCGGAGGTTCCTTCTTCGTTGATCAGGCCGCCGATGAGGATCTCTTCGCCGTCCTTGACCCTGACGACCGTGCTCGCGAGCCTTCGGCCTATCAGAGGCAGTTTTCCGGTAGCCTGGTCGTAGCCTTCGAGGAAACTTACTTCAGGCGCGATTTCGGCCGTGATCCAGCCTTCGTCGTTTATCTGCGGGGTGATTACGAGTTTAACGCCTACGTCTTTTTCGCCCGCGCCCTGGTCGCCGCCGGTGTAGTAAGCGATCTTTCTGCCGACTTCGATATTGGCCTTCTGGCCGTTGAGGGTCGCGATCTTGGGATTGGTGAGGGTCTTGCCGTGGCCGCTGGTTTCAAGAGCGTTGAGCGTGGCTTCGAAGAACATCGGGCCCCTGAAGAAATCGCCGAGTTTGAAAACGTCGCCGTTACCGCCAGTCGCAAGACTCGTTAAGTCGGGACGATAGGATGTCGCGCTGGCGTTTTTGGCCTGGGCTTCGGTGATGGCCGCGATCTTGCCCGTCGAAGATGCTTTGCCTTCTGAATACTGACCCGCGCCCCATCCCCAGTTCATACCGAGATGGCGCTGTCCGGTGGTCGAAACTTCCACTATTTTAGCTTCGATCAATACCTGATGAACCTTCACGTCGAGCTGTTTTACGAGCTCTGATATCTGGTCGAGCTGCTCCTTGGTGCCCTGGACGACGATTGAGTTGATGCGTTTGTCCACCGCTACTTTTAAAGGAGTGCCCGTGGTCGATTTGTAGACCTCGGAAATGGTTTTCTGCACGTCTTCGGGTCTGGCGAAGTTCAGCTTGTAGTTGCGCGTGGTGTTTCTGTCGAAACCTTCCGCTAAGTTTTTCGCCTGGCCGATGATGAAGGTGTTGCCTTCTTTTCTGACGGCGAGGTTGTTGGTTTTGGCGATCAATTGCAGGGCCGTTTCGTAATATACGTCTTTGAGCGCGAATACGACCTTTCCTGAAACCGATCTATCGCAGAGGATGTTGACGCTCGCCTGTTTTGCTATGGTTTTAACGACCTGGCGGATGTCTTCGCCCGCGCCCTGCGTGCTCATCGAGATATATTCGTTGGAGCTTCCGCTTTGCGCCCACAGAGGCGCGGTAAACGCCATCTGGCCGGCTGCGATCGTGAAAATAAAAATTGCAAGCGTGAGGCCCGCGCCTGAGAGCGGACCGAAACGATTGCGGCTTAGTGACCCGTGGTTCATAAGATACCTCCCTTGATTCTTCGTATGTTGATTTAAATTAGTTATTTATTGTTATGACTATAAAAAAACAGATGGTTTTACTTTTGGTGCTATGTATGTATATCGTAAGTTATTTCAAAAAATTTAACGTGTTTTATTAATTATGTAAAAATACATTTTAAATTCCGGACCGTCACGCCCGGTTTACAGGCCCTGAAGCGGTATGTCGCGCTCTTTCTGAACGCGCGAGTCCCATATCTTGACCTTGTTGTCGGTTATTTCGAGGACCTTGAAAAGCCCCGAATCTTCCTGTTCGCCGGCGGACATGTCGTAGGTTTTATTGTTAAGCTGCAGCACGGCGACTTTTTTAGCGTCGGAGCCGACGATGAACGTCACTTTGATCGGCAGCGGCGGAACCTGAACCTCGGTTTTTTTCTGGATGTTGACGGACTGCTGCGTAGGCGGAGTCACCGGCGGCGGAGGAGCGATCAACGGTTTGAAAGGGTCCTTGGGATCCTTGCTTTTGTCTTTGGGCTCGTATTCCTTGAACGGTTCTTCGACGTCGGGCTCAGCCGCGGGAGCCGCTGCGGCGGGCTCGGCCTCCGGCGTTTCGGCAGCGGGCGCGGGCGTTTCGGCGGCGGGAGTTTCCTCGCCGGGCGCGGTTTCAGCCCCGGTTTCAGCGCCGGGAACCGGCGCCGCTTCGTCCTGGGCGGAGGCCATGTTCAGCCATCCGAGAAGGCAGAATATTATGAATAAAAAGAATACGGCCTTAAAAAGTGATATTTTCTTTTTTAATATCAATTCTTTCATATTTTATAACCCCCCGGTATCGTTCAATACGAACGATTTAACGTTTAATGTCATATTGATCTCGACTTTGTTCGAACCCTCGCGGCCGATGAACGGCTGCAGTTGGAGCGTTCCGGCGTTCACGTTGAAAAGTTTCATGTACTCGAGTTTTCTCAGATACTTTCCGAGGTCGTGATAGCCGCCTACGATCTGGAGTTCTATGGGTATTTCTGAGTACCCTTCGTAGGGGACGAGGTTTTCTATCTTGATTTCGTTGAACTTTACCTTGGTGTCGAGCGAGGCCTGTTCGGTTTCCTTGAGCAGTTTGGGTATGTCCACTCTTATCTGTACTTTCTTTTTGAGTTTTTCGAACTCTTCCTTGACCTCGGCGAGCTCCTGGTTCTTGCGCTGAAGGTCGGCTTCGACTTGGCTCGCGTTCGCGATCGCCTTGTCGAGGCTTTCGATCGTGGCCATCTTGTCGTCGTACTGTATTTCGAATTCCTTGAAGTTAACGAAGTACCAGACGCCAACCATCGACGCGGCTATTATTATAAATAATACGAATATCATTATCTTGGTGTTATTCATTATTCGCCACCTCCCGCGGGCGCTGCGGTTCCGCCGCCCGATGAATCAGTTCCTTCACCCGAGCCCGATTCGCCTCCGCCGTCGCTGTTTTTCTTGGTGCGGTCGATCTTAGCCGAGAGCGAGAACTGATAAATATCCTGACCGTGCATCTGCGATTTCTGCGAACTCGACAGGTATACGTTGTCGATGTAATAGCATTCGTCGAGATTTTCAATGAACTTGGCTATCGAGGTCATGATCTTTTTGCCTTCGTTCTTTTTAGGGTCTAAGTTCGGGTCGCTGCGAGCGGTGCCCTGCATGAGTATCTTGGCGTCGCCTTCGCACTGGAAGCTCTTCAGCCATACGGTCTCTTTAGGCACGAGGTAGGTGAGGTCCTCGAAAACGACGCTCCAGGCGACCATGTCGGCGCCTATGAGCCTTTTTATAAGGTTGACCTGCTGCCTGTATAAGTTGATCTGCTGGTCTATGGCGGATAATTTTTCCTGTTTGTCGGCGAGCACCTGTTTTTTCTTTCTTTCCTTTTCTTTTATCTGGTTGGCCAGATCTTCGAGCTGGGCCTGGAAGTTCTCTTCCTGAATGACCCACAGGTAGTATCCGAGTCCTAACAGTATCAGCACGCCCAGTATGGTACCGATCGGTATCTTGGGCAGATGCATTCGCTTCTTTTGCGGAAGTAGGTTGATTTTAATCATTATTACATCACCTCACGCAGGGCAAGGCCAATTGCCGCGGTTAGTTCGAGCAGATGCTCGTTAAGCTGATCGACGTTGGCGACGTTGGCCACGATGCCTTCTAACGGATTGGCCTTTTCGACTTCTACGCCGAGTTCGTTGGCTAAAAACACGTCAAGATTTTTTAATTTTGCGGTACCGCCCGAAAGAAGGATTCTGTTGATGGTATGTTCGCGGTGCTGCGCTTTATAGTAGTCGAACGAGCGTCTGATTTCAGAGGCGAGTTCTTCTATGATGCTTCTTACGACTTCGGAAACGTCGTTGTCTTCGCTATCCTCGCTGGTGGAAACTACGACTTCTTCGGTTTTGATATTTTCCGCCTGCGCGAAATCGAGTTTGAGCACGTTCATAATGGCGTTGGTGATATTGTTTCCGGCTATAAGTATGTTACGCGTGAATTTAAGGACGCCTTCCTTTATTATGTTGATATTGGTGGAACTCGCGCCTATGTCTATTATCGCGGTGACCTCGTCCGGGCGGATGGCCTTTTCGAGGGCGTTAATTATCGCCAGATTGTCCACGTCGACGATCTGAGGAGTCACCGCGGCGTTTTTCAGCGTGTTGAGAAAATTTTTGAGGATGTCTTTCTGGGCGCAGACCAGAAGAATGAAATGCTGCGCTATGCCGTCTTCTTCGACCTGCGAAAGTTTGTAAAAACTCAGGTTCATTTCGTCGAGGGCGTATGGAACGTATTGCTCGGCCTCGTACTTGACGGCTTCTTCGAGTTCGTTATCGGCCATCATGGGCACTTTTATGAAACGGGAAATGATGTTCTGGTTCGAAAGGCACGTAACGACGTTGGCGGGTTTTACCTTCGAAGATTTGAACAACTCCTTGATCACTTCGGAAACGGCGTTCGGATCGACTATCTGGCCGTCCGAGGCGACCGCGCCTTCATGGGGAAATTGCGCTATGCCGAAACTCAATATCTGAGGTTCAGCGCTTCCCTTTTTCATATGAACCATTTTCACCGAGTATGTCCCTACGTCGAGGCCGATTGCCGATTTTGACGACCCAAAACTAAACATAGTTTTTCACCTGCACTTCTTTATTTCAATATATTTTTTTTACATTGACTTCTTTAGTAAAGTAATAATTTATGATACGCCTGAAATTACTTCCCGTGCCGGCCATTTTCTTCGCCCCGTGCTGGCACATACCGACGCCGTGGCCGTATCCCGAGCCCGCGAAAGTTATATATGAATTATTTAAATTATCATTGTTAAAATCGTTTCTCGCCTTTATTATATCATCAATCCGGTTAAATTTAAAGTCTTTAGTTGCGATTTTTGGTTTATCGATGGTTATATTGAAAAACGACGAACGGATATTGGTGTTGCCGAATATCCTGCGAAATATCTCCGCCGAGTAATAAAGCGTTCCGAAGCCGCCCCGCATTTCCACCGTGTTATAACGGCCCGAGCCGGTTTTATCGTACAATTTAGCCGAGCTCACGCCGTCTATGTTAAAGCCGGCGTCCCTCATTTTCGCGACGAACTCGCCCTGATTTATTTTATACTTCCATGACATCTTATCGTCCTTCGCGCAATACGGGCAGTCGACGGTCTTCGCGTACTTTACCGCCTTCGCGCCGGGCCACGCTTCTTCAACCGACTCGGTGCGTCCGCCGCATGAAGCGCAGTAGTAAGCGTTTATGGGTTTATCCGAGTGAAGGATGACCAGCGCCCTTGTGGATTCGACGGCCCTGTTCGTTTTCGCGTTTTCCTCGCTTACGCCTTTATAGACCTGGCAGCAGGTGGTGTTGCACAGGTCGTATCCCGCGGATTTATGCTTGCCTCTGGTCGCGATCGCGTAGGTTCTGGCGACGACTGCCTGCGCTTTAAGCGCTTCGATGCCGGCGTTCGGCTCCATTTCGGAAGGGACCACAGCCTTCAGGTAATCTTCGAGAGCCACAGTGTTTATTACCGTCAATCCGCCCGCGCCGGCCGTCACTAAAAATTTTCCCCTGTACGGCTTTGCGTTGATCTTAACGAACGAATTCTTTTTGGGGTAAAGCCAGAACTTATTTGCGCCGGCCCGTTTCGAATTGACGTATAAATTACCGTTCGCGACGGTTATGCTCGACGAAAAATTTTTCGTCATCCTTTTTTTTTCAAAAATCTTCGCGTAGCCGGCCGACGCCTTATAATCGACGTTGCTGACCTCTACTTTCTGTGCGTTCCTTACGAGCGCGATCTTAAAATCGGCCCCGCCGCCGCTTACAGCAGCGTCCGCCGCCGCGGGCATCAGAGCCACGCCTGGCAGAATAAAAAAAATTAAAAGCGCGCAAATATGTCTTTTCATATTTTCACTTATCGGCTTTAATTCTTATTTATTAACGCTAAAATCCAGAAAATTAAAATAATTGCTGCTGGGCGCCGTCCGGGGACTGGTCGTATTTTTTGTTGTAAGGTATTTTAAGATGATTATAGGCGAGCTTCGTCGCTACCCTGCCGCGCGGCGTGCGCTGCAAAAAGCCGAGTTTGATAAGATATGGTTCGTAAACGTCGTAGATCGTGTCTGAATCTTCGCCGACGGAAATTGAGATGGTATCGCCTGAAACCGGCCCGCCGTCGTATTTTTCAATGACGGTGCTCAATATTTTGTTGTCTATGGCGTCAAGGCCCAGCTGGTCGATCTCGAGAAGATTGAGAGAATAATCGGCCACTTTTTTATCGATTACGCCTTCGTATTCGATCTCGGCGAAATCCCTGACGCGCTTGAGCAGCCTTGTCGCGATTCGCGGCGTTCCGCGCGAGCGTCTGGCGATCTCGTAGGCGCCGTCGCTTGTGATGGTCACGCCGAGGACCTGGGCCGCGTTTTGGACGATCTTTACGAGGTCTTCTGATTCATAGTAATCTATGAACAATATGACGCCGAAGCGGTCGCGCAGAGGAGCGCTGAGCATTCCCTGGCGGGTCGTGGCGCCAATGAGCGTGAATTTGGGCAGGTCGAGCCTGATGGTTTTGGCCGCGGGCCCCTTGCCCAGAATTATGTCGAGTTTGTAGTCTTCGAGAGCGGGATATAAAATTTCTTCAACCGTATGGTTGATGCGATGGATCTCGTCGACGAAAAGCACCGAGCGGGAATTTATATTGGTGAGTATCGCCGCGAGGTCGCCCTGGCGTTCAAGTATAGGCCCGGATGTCGTGGTGATGCCTACGCCGAGTTCGCACGCGATTATATTGGCGAGAGTGGTCTTGCCGACGCCGGGAGGCCCGCACAAAAGGACATGGTCGAGCGCGTCGCCGCGTTTCATGGCCGCCTGCATATAGACCTGCAGCTTCTGCTTGACCTTGGCCTGGCCTATGAATTTATCGAGGCTTTTCGGCCTGATGTCGCTGTGCCTGTCCGCGTCGGTGAAATTCGGATTTAATATGTCTTCGTCCTGGAGCATCATGCATCTCCGATAATTTGATTAGTGCGGCGTTCCGTCGCACGCGGTTTTAATACGCGTCGTCGAAGCGTTAACGCTTTTTTAGCGCCCTGGTGAGGATATCTTCGGTGGTGGCCGAAGATATGTCAAGTTCTTTGATCACGGCCGAGAGCATCCGCTCTATTTCGGCGTAGGCGAAGCCGAGCGAGCCGAGGGCGAGCCGGGCCTCAGCGAGAGAATCGAGCACGCCGCTTCCGGCGCCTGTCCCAGACGAAAAATTGGAGCCGTCTTTCGAGGCGGAGCCCAATTTGGAAATTTTGTCTTTTAATTCGAGTATTATACGCTTCGCCGTTTTGGCGCCGATGCCGGAGATTTGCGTCAGGCATTTTTCGTCGTCTTTCAAAATGGCGTCCACCAGCCTTGAAATGGGCAGCGCGTTCATTACGTTATAAGCCGTTTTTGGCCCCAGCGAAGGAACGGACAGCAGGGTGTTGAAAAACTTTTTATCTTCGGTCGACGGAAAGCCGAACAGAAGAAAGCAGTCCTCGCGCACTAAAAACTGCGTGTAAATGGTAACTTCGCCGCCCGGTTCGGGCAGGCGCCCGTAAGCGGAGGTGGGAAAGACTATTTCGTAGGCTATCTGGTTGGCCTCTACGACGATGAATTCTTTCTGCTTTTCGAGCAGTATGCCTTTAATGGAATATATCATGATCTTTACCGTTCAGCGGCGCCCGAAGTGCCTTGCGAGACATTTTCCCGGCGCTCTCTCTAATTACAATAAAAAGACATAAATTAATTATGTCTTTTTATCGTAATTTATATTTATGTTTCAGTTATATATAAATTTCCGGCGGTGCACCCGGGCCGGAGCTACGCGCTCATTAGCGCTTTTCCGGCGGCTTTTAAAAACGGCGCCGACTGCAGGTGGCATATAGCGCACGCTACGGCGTCCGCCGCGTCGTCGGGTTTGGGAATTTCGGCGAGGCCGGTGAGGATCTTGACCATACGGCCGACCTGGTCCTTGGCCGCCGCTCCGCTTCCGGTGATGGCGCTTTTTATCTGCTGCGGGGTATATTCGGCTATCGGAAGCCCCCGCTCGAATGCGGTGAGCATTATCACTCCGCGCGCCTCGCCGACCGATATGGCGGTTTTAAGGTTATTGTTAATAAAGAGCCGTTCCATCGAGAGCGCGTCCGGCTTATAGGCTTCTATAAGCTCGCACAATCCCTGCTTTATTTTATAAAGCCTTTCCGCCGCGGTCATGCTCTTGTTCTTTTCCTGTGTGTTGAACACGCCGCAGCAGTGAACCTTAAGCTTCGACCCGGCGCTTTCCGTTATGCTGTAACCGCAGCGGTGAGTGCCGGGATCGATGCCTATAACGCGCATTAAGCCATCTCCGCCGCTGTGGCTTCGTCGATGTCGTAATTTGAATAAACGTCCTGGACGTCGTCGTATTCTTCGAGCGCTTCTTCGAGCCGTATCATTTTTTCGGCATCGTTTTTATTAAGAGCTACGTAAGTATCGGGCATTTTGGTGATCGCGCCGCTTTCGGTTTCGATCTTCGCATTATCGAGCGCCGCTTTTATGGCTTCGAAAGCCGACGGTTCGCCGGTGATCTCGAATACGTCGCCGACTTCTTTTATATCTTCGGCGCCCGCGTCTAAAACGATAGACATGAGGCTGTCTTCGGTGGCTTTTTCTTTGCTGACCGTAAAGCACGCGCGTTTTTTGAACATGTAACTTACTGCGCCGGCTTCAGCCATTTTGCCATTGTTTCTATCGAATAAATAACGTATTTCAGCTACCGCTTTATTTTTATTGTCGGTGAGCACGTCGATTATTATGGCGCATCCGCCGGGGCCGTAACCTTCGTAAGTTAATTCTTCGTAGTTTACGCCTGGAAGTTCGCCGGTTCCGCGCTGGATGGCTTTTTTGATCGTATCCTGGGGCATGTTGATGTCTTTGGCCTTCTGGATGGCTACGCGCAATGAAGCATTAAGAGCGGGATCTCCGCCGCCGTTTTTGGCGCTTATCGTTAATTCTTTAATAGCTTTAGTGAATAATTTACCTCTGACTATGTCCTGTTTAGCTTTACCATGTTTGATCTTCGCCCACCTATTGTGTCCTGACATGAAAATTATCCCCCTTCTTGGTACTGCGATTTTTAAATTTGGGTCTTGTAATAAATTGAAGATATAGTATCACAATTTTTCTTTAAAAGCAAGAAAAATAGAATAATTATTTGTTTTTGATGAGCGCGACCTTCAATTTTTCGAAGTTTTTGCCTTCGGAACTCAGGATGAGGCTCTTGATTATATCAAGTTCTATCTGGACGCTCAGGTCGTGTTTATATTCGTCGGCGTGGTACTTTCCGATGAGATGGGCTATGACCTTATAGGCGCTGTTGAGTATCTCCTTCTCGAATTTATTGAGGTTCTTCAGCAAAAATATTACGCTCTTGCAGCTGCCTATCTTTAAAAAAGCTGCCACGACGAGTTTGCGAAGTTCGTCGTCGCGGCAGTCGCGGAACAGTTTGTTCAAAAGCTCTGCCTTCGTGGAAAGGCCCAGATTGCACATAAGATAAACGCCGAGCTTGCGCTCGCTGATCGAAACGTTTTCGGAAAGCATAGTTTCGAGCGTTTCATAAAGATCGAGTTTCGAGTATTTTTCGAAAATGGCTTTGATCTCGTCCATGATCGGCTGGTTTTCAAAGGCGCACTGCGAGAGTATGCGCTCTTTTAATTTGGGTTCCTTCAGGTTGTAAAGGCAGTGGATGACCGCGCCTTTGAGCCTCAGCGACTGGCAGGCGAGATACTGCTGGGCGAGGAAATTGGCGAACCGCGAGAGACCGAGCGCGCCGATCTTGTCTATGGCGAAGGTTTTCACGAACTCGGACTTATCGTTCTGAAGGACGTACATGACGCATTCCTCGGCCTTCTGCTTGAATTTTTCGATTATGAGTTCGAGCGCCATGAAGCGTATTTTTTCAAAATTATTCTTGAGGATCGGCATCAGGTCGTTTTCGAGGCTGAGTTTTTCGACGCGCCCCAGGGCTATGAGGCTCAGCTGCAGGACCTCGGCGTCTTCCGATTTCAGGTTTTCCTTTATTTTCGCGTACGCGAGATCGCCCGTGACCTTATAAACCCTGAGCGGCTGGCGCTTGCCTTTCAGCTCTATCTCGCCCATGTCGCTCAACTCGAAGACATACTGGGCGCTCTTGAAGACGTTTTCCGATATCGCGATCTCGCCGGCTTTGGCAACCGACTGAAGTCGCGACGACACGTTCACGGTGTCGCCTATAACGGTATATTCCATGCGCTTTTCGGAACCGATATTGCCGGCGACGACCTGTCCGGAGTTGATGCCTATACCTATGCCGAGCGTGACGCCGTATTTTTTAGTATACTTCTGGTTGAATTCGCTGAGCCGCCTGTTCATTTCCAGCGCCGTAATAATAGCCATGATGCCGGCGTTTTCACACAGGCGCGGCGCGTTGTAGAGCACCATTATGGCGTCGCCTATGAATTTATTGATGACGCCGTTGTTTTTGATGACGATGTCTATCATCTGGTCGAAATAATGGTTCAGCACGTCGAAGAGGTCTTTCGGTTCGAGCGATTCGGAAAGCGTCGTGAAGCCGCGTATGTCCGAAAAAAGTATGGTGACGTTCCTGTATTCCGCCAGAAACTGCGTCGCGGAGTCTTCCGTCAGTATTTCATCGGCGATATAGTCGCTTATATACCTTGAAAACGTCGATTTCATAAGTTCGCGTTCGTTGAGCACTTTCGAAAAACTGATGAAGCTCTTCTGCAGATAAGCGATTTCGTCGGATGCGTCGGGGTCGGCCGTAAAGCCGCTTTCGCCCTTTTGAATTTTTTTCGCCAGGCTTACGAGTCCCAGGACGGGGGCCGAGCTTTTTTTTGAAGCGAGAAAAGCCCCCGCGGCTGTCGTAAGCAGCGAAACGGCGGCCAGCGTGAGAATGAAAGGGAGGTCCGCCCGGGCGGGATTTCCGTCCGGGACGTAAAAGTGTACATAAGCCGCCGCCAGTGAGAATAAGATCAGGTTCGGCGCGGCGATGAACATTGCTGCGTCAGCCAGCGAATTAAAAAGCAGTTTTTTTTTATCAAGCATTTTTACAGTTCTTTCAGTTCGAAACGCGCGTCTTTTATGGTGCGCTGTTTTCGTTCGTAGATGAATTCGAACCGGCCGTAGCTCACCTTGTTTTTTTCGATCCTGGAAGGCAGCAGGTAGGCCGGCCCGACCTGGGTATAACCTGACGCCTTTTCTTTTTTAGAGCCGTCGTCGAGGTAGATCATGAAATTAATGAGCGGCGCCTTCTGGGCCATGTCGCGGGCATGTTCCAGCCCGTTGTGAGTGACGGCTATTATCATGTTATATTCGGAAGGCTTGATATACTCGGGCGTGAAAATCTGTTCGGCGATCTTCGCGGGCTCTTTGAACGAGTATTTTTTAGTGTATTTGGCCGGCGCCTTCGAGGCGGCAGCCGCATCGGTAAAGCCTACCATACAAAATACTATGCCTCGTTCGTTCTTGAAATAAACCTGCTTGAAGAACTCCGGCGTGACGCCGTCTTTGGAATTTTCCGTCACGTGGGTGCAAAGCACCGGCAGTTTGAATTTCGGCGGCTGGATCTCGAGCAGATTGAAGCAGAACATCAGGTCGCGCAGGCCGAAACCGGCGGCGCTGTATTCGAGTTCGTTCATGGTTTTATAGCAGTCCTCCGTGTTCACGCCGATCTCCGACGAGTCGAACAGATAGTTGCCAGCGTCGAGCGTGATAAAAACTGCCTTTTCGGCGTTGGCGGCCGCTCTTTCCGAGTTTATGAGGTTTTTGAGCGCAGCCACCTTTTCTTCGTTGCTGCGGCCTACATCTTTAGGTTTTATGATCTCCGCCAGATTGGACGTGTATAAGATGACCGTCTTATATTCGCCGCCCTTGAATATATTTACATAATCAAGGACTTTCTGGCCGGTCTGGGAGGAGAAGAAGCTCCAGACGCCCAGGACGGCGGCGAGTATAACCAGAACGGCGGCGGTGTTCTGTATTATATGCATATTCTGTGAGATCAGCGATTTGATTGAGTCGGCCGTGAAGGTGAACGGCGCTTTTTTAGACGATATAAGGCTCGATTCGGAAATGGTGTCGTCGTAAGCCACATCGAGCTGATCCAGAACGGTTTTCGAGAATATGTACTCCGCCGATTTAGATATGTTCTTCGTGCCGATGCCGAGCTCGTTGAGCAGCTTTTTCGCGTTCAGGTCGTTCAGGTCGTTGCCCAGGAAGTCGAGCGCCGAAAGGGCTCTTTCCTTTACTTCCTCGTCGCCGCTTTTCACAAGGTCGCTCAGCAGCGGTATGGTTTCGTTTTTGATCTTTATGATGGCGTATATGGAAGAGGTGATCATCAGTTTGTCGCCGCTTTTTATCATCTCCGTTATATACGAAACGTGGTCTATGTTGGGATATTTTCGCAGCGCTATGATCGCGTTCGCGCGCACCCGGTTGTTTTTGTCCTTCAACAGCGGCTTGAGTATCGAATGCAGGTCGATGCCTTCGATCTCGCCTAGCGCCTCCACGGCGTTGGCCCTGATGCGAGGGTTCTGATGGGTCAGGTATTTTTTCAGAATGGTTATGTTCTTGCCGGCGTTGATCTTCGAGCAGGCCGAAACGGCGTATGCGAGGACGTATTCGTCTTTTTCCTCCCGGAATATTTGAGCGAGCGCCTCTACCGAAGCCGGCGACGCGGGCGCGGCGAGCATTTCCCTTATCTTCGATATTTTCGTTTCGCCCTGGTTCTTTCCATCGACGAGCGAATCGGAAATTGATTTTTCGGGCGAAGACGCGTCACGGGCGATAAGATTATCGGCGAGCGAGTCGATGGAGAGCGTTTCACCGCCGCTTATGTTTATGGATTTTATCGCGGCTTCTACCTTTTTTACGATCGCCTGGTTCTTATGGCTTTTGAGTTTTTCAAGAAGCGGCAGGATCTTTTTTGATTTAAAGCCGCACAATACGAAAACGGCCGAATCCACCATGGCGTCGGACGGAAAGCTCAGCATCTCCTCGAGCAGCTTGATGGCGCTTTCGGCGTCGTATTTTTTCAGATATTCTATGATGTTCGCGGCCACGCGGTTGTCGCGGCCTCCGTTCAAAAGCCCTATTATGTGAGGAAAGGCGCGCTCGTCGTCGAGCATCGAGATAGCCTCTATGGCGTTGGCGACTATGCGGAAATTAGCGTGCTTGAGGTATTTCAGCAGTATCGGAGTGCAGTTCTTGTCGTTCGAGTAGCCGAATGCCTTTATCAGGGTGGCTATCACGTTTTCTTCGGTCTCTATGTGCAATCGCCGCATTAAAAACTCGATAAAGCCTTCGAGCTTATATTTGATCGCGCCCTTAACGGCGAGTATTCTCTCCTCGATGTTCTCGGAATCGCCGAGCGCGTTGATCTTATCTTTGATGGCCTGTTTTCGGGATTTCTGCTCTTCGAGTTCGGAATCGATTTCCTCGGCGCGTTTTTTTTCGTCATCGATCGAATCGAAGTAGGCGCAGGCTTTTCTCGCATAATAGCGGACGTTCAGGCTTTCGTCGGCCGCGGCCATTTTTTTGATGGTTTCGCCGTACTCGTTCAGCCTGTTTTTGACTATGTAATATATAACTTTTATCCTGTCGTTTTCAAACGGGGAGGACAGTAAGTATTCTAAATTTTTTTCGCTCATTGCATACCGCGTTTAACGCTGTTATTTTACTATAAGCCATTGTTTGAATAAAAACATTATCGTGATGCGACGTTTATGTTGGTATCTGAAAATCATGTAATGATCTTTAAATGTATAACATATATTTTAATTGCATTAAGTCCTTCTGTCAAGAAATTTAATCATAAAATTAATTCAGGCCGCCGTTTATAATGAAAAACCGCGCACGGCGCCGATAAACGGCAAGCGTCTTTTAAAGTTCGCTCAGGCGCCATTTGCACGATTCGCCTACCGACTTCGACGCCGATTCGTAAATGAACTCGAAACGGCCTATATACGCTGCGCCTTTTTTGATCTTCGAAGGAAGGATGAGAGTGCCGTTGGCTTTTTGGTAGTTGGTCAGCATGCTCACTTCCGGGCCGTGGCCCATGTCGATGATTATGTCAGCCCCCGTCTTTTTCGCGGCCAGTTCTTCGCTCAGCGAGCCGGTGTTGGACGATAAAAGTATTTTCAGAACAGGTTTTCCGGCGCCATTTTTTTTAAAGCCGTCCGCTATGGATGCAAGCGGATCTTTTACGCTGTAACTTGCGGTCAGGTTCGAAGGAAGTTTCGAATTCATGGACCGGTCGGTCACGGCTAGCGCGCTGATAGCGAGAGCGTCTGATTCTCTGCGGTAGCCGGTCTGGAATATGGCGGGAACCTCCTTCGAAGCGTTGTTGATGATATTGCACGAAACGACCGGCAGCTTGAATTTTTCGCTCCGGGCGGAAAGCAGGTTGAAGCAGAACAGCGCGTCGCGCGCCGCAAATGACGCGGCGTCGTAGCCGAGCTCGTCGAGGAATTCGTAAACGCCTTCGGTGTTGTCGGTCGGGCTTATCTTCGAGCTCGAATGATTGCCCAGGTCGAATAGAAGGAATAAACTCGCTTCTTTTTTAGCGTTTTCGCGCTCCTTGGTTATGATATCCTTTAATTTCGCTTTTTTCGCGGCCGCCGACGGCGCAGCATCGCCTATTACCTCGTCGAGGTTGGATGTGTAGATAAGGATTATTTTGGAGTCGTTTTCGTTTGTCCTGAAAACGTTGGCTATGACACCGACAGGATTCAGGGCGCTTCTGGGCGCGGTGGAGGCGAATTCGCGGTAGACGAAAACGCAGGCCGCGCAGAGCGCGCAGGCGAGGAATATATGCACGAACGCTCTGAAGAACAACGCCAGTTTGTTGACGACGTATACGCTTTTCGTCGGAGCGGAAACCGACATTTTCGCTTTCGGTTTCTTCGCTCCGCCGTCGCTCATCGAGGATTTGTTGAATATGTAGGCCGCCGTATGTTTTCCCCTGCGCTTTGCGCTGGTGAGTTCGCCGAGTATGTTTTTCGCGGCCATGTTTTTAGCGTCGCCGGCTAAAAATTCGAGGGCGGACACCGCCCTGACCTTAATTTCCTCGTTGCGGTCCCTGGCCAGCGGCCTTAGCAGCTCGACGGTGTCGCCTTTTATCTGCATGATGGCGTATATGGCGGAAACCGTCATGAGCCGGTTCTGATCGTCGCCTATCATCGTTTTCAGGATCGAGCAGTGGTCGACGTCGGGATAATTTTTCAGCGCGATCACGGCGTTGGCGCGTACGCGGTTATTCTCGTCGGTCAAAAAAGGTTTCAGGATATTGTGCAGATCGATTCCTTCGGTTTCACCAAGGACCTCGATCGCGTTGGCGCGTATGCGGTCGTCCGGATGGCTCAGAAATTTTTTCAATGTCATGAGGTTGCGCGCGCCGTGTACGACGCGGCAGGCCGAGATCGCGTAGCCCAGAACGCGCGGGTCGGTTTCGCTCTTTAAAAGTTCGGTGATCCTCGATTCGGCGGACGGATGAGATCCGCTTATCAGCTCGCGAAGCTCGTCTATTTTTCTGTCGCTTTCTTTTCCGGCCTGTTCTTCGGCGTCGCCGCCGGGGGCCTCGTCAAAAGAAGCGATGAGATTTTCTATGAAGACCGAAAAGTCGAATTCGTCGAGCCCGTTTAAATTAATGCTTTCCATGGCGGCTTTCGCGCGTCCGGAAATGGTTTCGTTTCGGTGGCCGGCTAGTTTTTGTATATATTCGGAAGATCTTTTGCAGTTGAATGCGCATATGGCGTTAAGCGCGGCTTCGACCATGTTTTCGGACGGATAATTAAGCATTTCCACCAGAAATAAATGGATCTTGTCGGGCGGATAATTGGTCAGGTATCCGGTTATGGCGGCCGTTACCGTTTCGCTTTCCGCGCGGCTGGAATGCAGCAGGCCTATGATATACGGAAACGCTCTGGCGTCGTCCAGCAGAGAAAAAGCTTCGATCGCGCTAAGCACTATTTCGGCGCCCGGATGTTTCAAATACTTCAGCAGTATGGGAGTGTAGCTTTTATCTTTGGAGTGTCCTACAGCCTTGATGAAGGCGCTCAGGACCGACTCGTCGGTCTCGGTTTCTATCTTTTTTAAAATCGCGTCCAGAAAGACGCTGACGCGGGTTTTGACGGCGGCCTTCGCGGCCAGTATCCTGTCTTCAGGCGCTTCGGAATTCAAAAGTTCCAGTATCCTGTCGCGGACGGCCGTCTGGCCGCTTTTCTTTTTTTCGAGCTCGCTGTCGAGCTCTTTTTCACGCGTCTGCTCCGTCAGCAGTTCTTCGAAAAGCTCGCAGGCCTTCTGCGCGTAATAGCGGACGTTAACGCTTTCGTCATTATCGGCCGTATTTTTGATCAGAGAATGCAGGTCGGTGCGCTTGTTTTTGACCGCGAAATAAATGACCCTTATCCGGTCGGTCTCGAAAGGAGATGTCAATAATTTTTCTATGCTTTGAATGTCCATCTGCGCGCCTTTTTTTGTTTTAATGTGCCGCGTCCGTCGGGGGACGACGGACGGGCACGGTATGCTTTCATTCATTGTATTGTAATAATATTGCGGTCGAATTGTCAAGATAAATAATATATATTTTAAAGCGTCCGGCGTATATCGACGGCAAAATCCCGCCTAAATTCATGTTGTATTTTCGGCTGAATAGTGATAATATAAAAATATGATAAAGGTTATGTTTTACGGATTGCTTTACGGCTTCATGATATCGATACCGATCGGTCCCGCTAATATTGAACTTATAAGGCGCGGCATGCATGGCGGTTTCAAAGACTCCTTAGAGGTCGGCATCGGTGCGGCGCTTTCTGACGCCATGCTATGCCTTCTGGTTTATTTCGGCGTCGTGAAAATAATACTGGCGTCTAAGCTGCTCAACGCCGTTCTAGGATTCGGCTGCGCCGCTCTCATGCTTTATTTTGGCCTGACGGGGTTTAAAGCGATCTTTATCGACAGGCACAGGCCCGACGTCATGAATTACATCAAGGTCCCCGGTTCGAAACGCGCGCCTCTGGCGATGGGATTCAGCATCAACACGACCAACCCGATGGTCATCGGCTTCTGGGTCGTTTTTCTCGGTGCGGTGACTTCCTACAGCAGCATGAAGGCGAGTTTCACCGATTATCCGAAAACGTCCATACTGCTTTTTTCGCTGTTCGTCTTTTGCGGGTCGCTGGCGTGGTTTTATCTTCTGGCGAAAATAGTTCATAAAGGCAAAAAGTATATCACCGCATCTCTTTTCGAACTGATCTCTTTCGTATGCTCTGCGCTTTTCATACTTTTCGGCCTGGTGCTGATCTATGGAGTGCTGAAAACAATTTTGTCCTGAAAAACTTAAAAAGATAGGATTCGTGACTGAAAATGACTGAAAAAAAAAGCGCCGCGGCGGCGGGCGCAAGCGAGCTTAAACTTTCGATAAAAGGAATGTCGTGCGTCAACTGCTCCAATTCGATCGAAGCGTATCTTAAAGGCGCGGAAGGCGTTAAAGATATATCGGTAGATTTTTCGAGCGGATCGGCCAGGGTGGTCTTCGATGAAAGCGTTATCGCAAGCGGACGGATTATCGAGCTTATATCGAAACTGGGATTTGAAGCTTCGCCCGAAAAAGACCGCGCGTCCGGCGGGAAAAAAATCGCCGGCAAAGAAACCGGAGGCATGTTCACCGATCCGCGGGTCGTTTCCGCGGTCGTTTTCGCGCTTCCAGTTTTCGTTCTGAACATGTTCTTCTGTCAATGGAGATACGCGCCCCCGCTGATGAGCGTTTTGACGCTTCCGGTGCTTTTTTATTCGGGCGCCGGTTTTCACCGGAAGGCATTCGTGACGTTCAAAAACCGCCTTCCGCTTACCATGGACGCGCTTATTTCGGCGAGCTCTCTTTCGTCGTTTTTCCTGAGCGTTTTTTTATATTACTTCAAAGGCTCGCATGAACTATATTTCGATTCATCCGCCTCGATAATAGCCGTCATACTGATCGGAAAGCACATCGAGGAAAGAATGCGCCGCCGCTCGTTCGGCAGCCTCGGCGGAATAATCGAGGGGATGCCCGACGAGTGCACGGTCGAAAAAGACGGAAAGCAGCTTCAAATAAGTGTTTCGGAAGTCAAAGCCGGCGATACGCTCGTTATAAAGCCCAACGGCATGGTGCCGGTCGATTCGATCGTAATAAGCGGGGAAGGGTTCGTTGAAAATTCAGTTATAACCGGCGAAAGCGCTCCCGTATATACCGCGCCGGGCGGAAGCCTCTGGGCGGGGGCGCGGAACTCCGACGCTATATTTTTCGCGCGGGCGAAGGCCTCCGGGCGCGACTCCTACATAAATAAAATAGAAAATATGCTCGATCAGGCTCTGCTGAAAAAGGCCGGAATACAGAAGACGGCCGACGCGATAGCCGCTTATTTCATTCCGGTTATATTCTTTCTGGCCGCCGCCACTTTCGCCGTCCGTTTTTTCGCTCTCGGGCAGAACATCGAATTTTCGCTTCTGACGGCGATCTCTGTCATCGCGATCGCATGCCCCTGCGCTCTGGGCCTCGCTCTTCCAACGGCTTTTTACTTCGGTGCGAACACCGCCGCGCTCCACGGCATTATTTTTACCGATCCCGACTCTCTTCACGCGATAAATAAAATAAACGCCATCGCTTTCGATAAGACCGGAACGCTCACGCAAAGCCGGCTTTTTGTGAAAAATGCCGTCTACGCGTCCTTGCCGGGCCTCGATGAAAAAGGCGTGCTCAGGCTCGTAGCATCCGCCGAGCGTTACTGCGATCATCCGGCCGCCCGCGCGCTCGTCGAATACGCAAAAGGCTCCGGAGTAGAACCTGACGCCGTGGTGTCCGATTATAAGACATGCGGCGGTCTGGGAATAACTGCCCTTTGTGACGGCAGGAAAGTGGCCGCCGGAAGCGCGAAACTGGTCGAGCCGGGAAGCCTTGCGGGCGGCGGCGGAGTGGTCTTCTTCGCATCGGTAGACGGGACCGTCGCGGCCCGCTTCGAGCTGGGCGAAGTTTTGAGCGCGGGCGCCGCGGAAACCGTAAAACGGCTTAAATCGAATAATATAGAAGTGTTCCTTCTGACCGGCGACGTCGAAAAAAACGCGATGACAACCGCCGCCGCCTGCGGTATCGACGCGGCGAACGTCCGGCATTCGATGAAGCCGGATGAAAAAGCCGCTTTCATAAAGCGGCTTAAAGCGGACGATCCGGGTCGAAGAGTAGCCATGGTGGGGGACGGGGTAAATGACGCGCTTTCGATGGCTTCGGCCGATATCGCCATAGCCATGGCCGACGCGACCAATATCGCAAGGACCGCCGCGAATATAATCCTTACCGGCTCCGGCCTCGAAAGCGCCGTGAAGGCGATAGAACTCGGCAGAAAGATGCGCCGCGTGATAATGCAGAATTTTTTCTGGGCTTTTTTTTACAACGCCGTTTTAATACCGTCTGCCATGGCGGGAAAACTCGATCCGATGCAGGCGGCGTTCGCGATGGCCGCGTCTTCAATATTCGTAGTGCTCAATTCCACGCGGCTTAAAAAGATTTAAATTTGAAATGGTTTTATCTGCCGACAAGAAGGTTGAACATGGGCATATAAAAGGTAGAGATTATGACGTCGGTCACGCCCGTGCTCATAAGGATTATGAACATTAAAAAGCCTATTCCCGGCGGAATGTAAAGATTTTCATACACGTCGTCCGGCAGCATCGTCTTTATGACGTTGAACCCGTCGAGCGGCGGAATGGGGATCAAATTGAAGATCCCCAGGACCAGGTTTACCGATATCATCGCCGAGCACAGTTTCAGGACCGCGACCGCGGCGGTAAAAGGCAGCAGGCCGGCGCCCACCATCGATTCTCCGTAACTTATTATAAGCCGTATGATTATGCCGAAAATGGCCGCCAGGGCGAAGTTGGAAAGCGGCCCGGCCAGAGCTATCCAGTATTCGTCGGTTTTGGGGTCCCTTAAACTGCGCAGGTCCACCGGCACAGGTTTGGCCCAGCCGAACATGAAAGGCGAGCCCGTTATCAAAAGGATCAGCGGAAGGATAACGGTTCCGAACGGGTCGATGTGGTTGATCGGGTTCAGGCTCACGCGGCCTTCGTCGTAGGCCGTGGTGTCGCCGCATTTATATGCCGTGAAAGCGTGGGCGGCCTCGTGGATGGTTATGGCGACGACGAAGCCAATTATCTGGTATACGGCGATATCGCTCATTTTGTTTAAAGCCTTTCAGGCGCGCTTTTTCAGGCGCGCTTATCTTTTATGAATGTATCTTAATATCTCCGCAGATATCGGTTTTCATTATTTTCCTTATTTCTTTCAGCTCCGAGCTTTTACCGAGTGCGTACATCAGTTTGCACAGAGTGGTTTCGAGCGTCATGTCGAACGCGGGTATGGCGCCTATTTTCGCGGCCTTCATCCCGACCTCGTAGAGGCTCAGGTCGACCTCGCCCAGAAGGCACTGCGTGCCTATGACCACGGGAATATTCTTCGCCGTGGCGCGCTCGATGCCGTGCAGGATGCTGTTCTGGTTGGTCGGTATATTGCCGGCGCCGAAGCCTTCTATTACTATGCCTTCGTATCCCATCTCGATTATCTTATCGAATATGCGCGGCGATATCGTCGGAAACATCTTTAAAAGAAATACGTTTTTGTTGAAATTCGTTTCAAGCCGGAGTTTTTTACGGCAGGCGCGCCTTCTGTGGTCGAAAAGTTTTATGACGAGGCCGACCTCGCCTATGGGTTTTTCGTTGACCGACTCGAACGCGTTGAGATGAAAGGCGGAAATTTTTTTCGCGCGCGCGCCGCGGATTATTTTTTCGCCGAAAAGTATCGCCACTTCGTTTATGTCTTTCGTTGCGGCGATAAAGGAATTGATGAAATTATTGCGCGCGTCGGAGCCGATCTCGCCGAGCGGCATCTGCGAACCGGTAAGTATGACGGGCTTTTTAAGGTTCTGCAGCATGAAGGAAAGCGCGGCGGCGGTATAGGCCAGCGTGTCGGTGCCGTGCGTTATGACGAAACCGTCGTAATCGTCGTAATTGTCGCATATCGCGCGCGCTATTTTCTGCCAGTGTTCGAGCTGTATATTAGTGGAGTCTATATTGAACAATTCTTTTTTAGTTATGTTCGCGATCTTTTTAACTTCGGGGAAATGCCTGACCAGTTCGTCCGAGGAACGGGCGGGCCCCAGCGAACCGGCCTTTTCATCGTGCACCATTGTGATGGTGCCGCCAGTGGTCAGCAATAAAATATGGGGTTTATCGTCTTTGGTTTTCTTCATTTTTTTCGCTTTCGGAGCCGTTAGCGGCTCTTTCATTTGAAAGTGGATTATATCATAAAAAACTACGCCAGTCAATCGGCTTTTATATCCGTTTTATATATCAACTTAATTAAAATTTTTCCGATAAAGATGGTAATAATATCATCGCAATAAGGTCAGCCGTCGAAAATTTTATTTTCCCGGGCGTCCGGGCGGTGTATGAAAAGTGCATGTTTAAAGGCATTGTTTATATGGTCGCGCCGCCTGATCGCGAATTATTTTACGCGGCGTCATAAAATTTATTTAAATATTGCCGATAGTAGAAAAAAAGAACTCTAAAAAGCGAAAACAAAGTTAATTTTATATATTCCAAAGGAGGAATTTATGATCAGTTACAAAAACCAGCGTTTGCTATTGGTGTTGACGCTGTTCTTCTCGACGATGTTTCTTTACGGCTGCAACGGAGGTACCTCGAGTTCGGGCGTCACCGAGTCCACGATAAAATTCGAAATCAGGGACATTACGACGAAAGCTCCCCTGGATAACGCCATAGTTAAGGTAGAAGGCCCGAACGGCGACATCCAGATTGCAAGACAGGTAGTTACGGATTCCCGCGGCAAGGTCACCGTCGGCGATCTTCCGCCCGATAGAGCCTATACACTTTCGATAGCCAAAGACGGTTATACGACACCGTCCAACCTTCATTTAATGTTCGTGCCCGACATCGCCGGCGGCAACATGCAGGTACTCGTCGAGCAGGGCAAAACTTACGATATGATCGGCTATCTATTAAGGTCTGACGCGCCCGCGACGGGGACCGTCAGAGGTTACGTGAAAAACGCCGCTACAGGCGAACCTATCACGAACGCCGTCGTTTCCATCACTACCGGCACCGCCGAACCGAAGGTAGACACCACCGATAAACCCTCCAAGCCGGGTTATTACGAACTGTCGAATATACCTTCCGGCGCCAACAACAATCTGCAGGCGACCGTTCCCGGCATCGCGACGCCCTTCGCCCAGGCTAACCTTATCGTTCCGGGCAACGGCACTATCGACTTCGACATAATGATAATGCCCGACGTCGTAACCATTAACGGTAATTTCATGGCGTCGCCCAACGAAACGCTCGCGCCCGGCGTGTACGTCGCAAGCGTTCTGCGCAACGGCACCGAAACGATATCTTCAAAACAGGTTTCAATTACGGATACTACCACGGCTTCGAAGGATTACACCGTCGATAACGTGCCTGTCATAACCAGCGGTTCCACTTCCTCTTATACCATTAAAATCACCAGCGACGCGGGCCATATGACCAATCCCGCCGGCGGAGTTTCGGGCGTGACCATAAGGGATAAAAATCAGCATGTCACGATAGCGCCGATCACTATGATGTCTGAAAAGGGCACGATACTTGTAACGCTCTATCATAAGCCCATAGCGATAACGGACGTCACTCACGTCAGCGAGGCCGTTCTTTCCATCCAGGCTCCGCAGGCGACACTTTCGGTCGAAGGCGCGGTCATCGAGTCTATGTTCGTCAACGAAGGCCCGACCAGGTTCTACCGTTACCGCCTGAACAACGTGCCGGTAGGTCAGCGCGATATCCGCGTCAATTTTCCAGGTCACACCGTTGCCAACGAAAAAGTCAACGCGATCAAAGACAGCGAAGTATCATATCTGTTCACTCTCGGCGAAGGCAGCTAAACGTCCGCTTACAGTATAATGAAATAATCTTAAACGCAGCATAAAATACACTAAACGGTGGAGGAATTAAAATGAGAAGTGATATATTGAAAAAAGTGATACCGGTCATCGCGCTGGCGCTGCTGATAGTGGCCGCTACGGGATCCGGCGCCATAGCGGGTTCGGCCGGCGGCGCGGCGGCTTACCTGAAAATGGGAGTTTCGGCCCGCGCGCTCGGCATGGGCGAAGCGTTCAGCGCCGTAGCGGACGACGCTTCCGCGGCGTATTACAATCCCGCGGGGATCGGCACGCTCGAGAAACGCGAGTTCCACACGATGCACGCGATGCTCAGCCTCGATAGAAAACTCGATTTCGCCAATTACGTGATGCCCGATCCCAAAAGAAAAGGCGTATGGGCTTTCTCGTGGACGCGCTTCGGCGTGGACGAGATACCCGAAACCAGGGTGGACGGCCTCGGTAATCCCGTTCTGGACGCCAACGGCAATGTAAGGATATTCAGCTATTTTTCGGACGTCGAAAATAACTACAGTCTTACGTTCGGTCGTAAGATCAACCCCAAAAGAAGCTATGGCGGCTCTCTAAAACTGCTCAGTCACTCTCTTTTCGACGCGAGCGCGAAAGGCTTCGGACTGGATCTCGGCGGCCGCTATAAAACGGACGAGAAGACCCACATAGGCCTGGTGCTTAAAAATCTCGGCGCATCGCTTAAGTGGAGCGGTTCTTCTACCGTTACGGACACTATTCCCGTTACGGGCGTCGCCGGCATTTCCTACCAGTGGAAGCCTAAAGTCCTCACTGCGCTCGATCTCGAAAAGACAGCCAACGAGGATTTCAAAGTGAAGTTCGGCGTGGAAGGAAAGGTCAGCGAAAATATAGCCTTGCGTGCCGGCGTCAACAATAAAAAGCTCGCGGTCGGAGCGGGTTTCAGCTCCAGAGAATGGCACTTCGACTACGCATTTTATGACGAAGAGCTGGGGTCGAACCAGAGAATATCCGCGGGCAGAAGGTTTTAACTCATAAGCCCGCGCCGCGCGGAAACAGATTCCGGGCTTGATAACGGCTTACATATATACAAAAACACTATAAAGTAAATAAAAAGATAAAAATCTAACGGTTTTTATCTTTTTTTATATTTTCAAACTTGAAATTTTGCAAAATTTCAAGTATAATTACTTTGGCCAGTTCAAAACGACGATGTTGATTTTGAAAAAATAATATAATTGCTTGATGTCTGGAGGACATTTATGATGAAAAAGACAGTCGATGTAACAAAAGAAATAATAGATAATATCAAAAAACTAGACCTGGAATGTGAAGCCGAACAATCCAAAGCTTGTCTGAAACTCGAAAAACATGGAGTCCGCTTTATCGACGCTCTGCTTGAAAATTACAATTCCTTTAACGCGAAACAAATAACGGCGGCCTGCAAAATAGCCACCGGAATAAAGATCGACTGCGAGTCGAAAAAAGATTCCAAATTCCTGATCCCGATAATAAACAATCTTATAATACGGCTTAAAAACGACGACGACAAGATGCAGATGACCATCTGGCTGACGCTGCTCGGCAAAATGGGCAACGTCCACACGATCCCCGTGATCGCGGGTCTTCTGATGTCCGACGATAAAAGAATTCGCGCGAACGCCGTCGAGGCGCTTGGCAAAATAGGGGGCGACAAGGTCAAAGAGTTCCTGGTGCCCTACCTGAAAGATTCCTCTAACAGGGTCAAGGCCAACACGGCTATCGCGCTGTGGGAGTTCAACGAACTGCGCTCAAAAATCAGAAAAGTTTTCGATGAAATGATAAAAGACCGCAATAAATGGATGAAAGCTTCCGCGTTTTACGCTTTCGGCGAGATCAAAGCGGACGAGTTCGTCCAGATACTGCTGAACTCGATAGACGACAGCGACGAAGACGTCTGCCGCAACGCTTTCCTGGCCCTGGTCAGTTACGCGGAGCAATACGGCGATGACGAAACGGCGGGCCAAATAAAATAGCCGCATGCCATATCGAGTTATGCCGGATATGGTTTTAATTGATTATACAAAAAGATCGTTTTTTAAAAATTTATAACACCCGGAGGTTTTGTGGTTATGACTGTGAAGCGCTGGTCAAAGGAAGACGAGAATTTTTTAATGAACAGCTACTCGAAACTCGACAATAACAAGCTAGCCGACCATTTTGGAGTCAGTAAAATAGCCATCCAGCGAAAACTCGCCCGTCTCAAACTGCTGCGTCAGTACCAGAAAAAGTGGACGGACGGCGAAGAGAAATTTCTTCACGAAAACTTTCTGAAGATGAGCGACCGCGAGCTGGCCAAGGTTTTCAACGTTACCGAAATATCTATCAAGCGAAAACTCGCGCGGCTGGGGTGCCGCCGGAACCTCCGCCACAAGCGCCAGAAAAACGAGCTGAAAATCAAGATCATCGCCCATAAAGACGATTCATCGAAGAACCCTAAAAAAGATATTCCCGCCTTTACCCTGAATAAAAAAAGCGTTCGGAGTGTCTCCGGCTCTCCGGAAGGCAGTTTCAAGCCGGTAAAGCCGTCTAAAGCGATCAAAACCGTAAACCGCCGGATCCCCGACGCGCCGAAAGACGCCCCGGTTTCAGCCGCGCCTGAAAAAAGCCGCGGGAGCCTCAGCCGCGAAGAAAGCCAGTCGCAGTCTCTGAACGGCAATCAATACAGCTGCTTCAAAAGTTATGAAATAGGCGAGCTCATTTATCATAAAACCTGGAACGACAGCGGAAAGGTCGTTAAAATAATCAGGACCTCGGGCGGGCATAAGGCCATAGTGGTTGAATTCAGCCGTGCCGGCCAGAAAACTCTGCTGAGCGAGGTCAGGGAACCTGAAGCGATATAAAATAAGATACGCCGCAAATAAAAAAACCTCGTTATTTATTTAATAACGAGGTTTTTTACAAGCGTTAAAGTAAAAAATAAAGTTATTTTTTTTTCTTCGCGGCCGCTTTTTTAGCTTCAGCAGCTTTTGCAGCAGGTTTTTTACCCATTAAAATTCACCTCAGTATAGTTCATTACCTATACTTAATATACTAAATAACACGCCTGTTTGTCAAGTATATTTTTAAAAAAATATATATTTTTTTATTGTTTTAAAGATTTTTTTGCCCGTTTGAGCCGGCCGTATTGTTTTTTTTACATAAAAATTGTATAATTAAAAACGGCAGCGCGGGGTAAAGCACAGTTTTAATAAAACTTTCGGAGGAATATGAAATGCAGGAACACAACGAACGGGCATCCGGCTTTATGGAAAAAAGTTTACAGTATTTAATTCCCGGATATAAAGGATATCTCGGCGCCAAAGACGTCGTCGAAGACGATTCAAAGATCCGCGAACATATAGTTTCGGTCGTTAACGAAATGATATCCGGCATCGACGTTAAAAAGCGCTCTTTCACGGCATCTATCCAGACGATAAGCGCGCTCGCCGCCCTCGAAAAGATCTCGGCGTGCCTTAAACTCGTTGCGGAAACGGTCCGTTACGGGGGAGGAGTGATGCCTTCCTTCGACTATTCTTCGTTCTCGGCCGAGAAATGTTCGAAAATGAAGACTTACGACGAGTTTTTATATTTTTCCATTCAGGAAATAAAAGGCGTGATAAACGGCATTGAAAAAGCCGAAGGTGCGCCCGAGTTTGAAAAGATCGGCCGCGCGGTCGCGGAATGGTCTGAAAAGTATCTCGCTCAGTTCAGGGCGCGAAAAGACATATTATAAAAAGATCGTTTATTAAAAATTAACAAATTAATTTATTTCCGGAGGGATTATGAGCCAGTTTATAGAAGTCCTTGAATTTCTCGACGGCACGGGGCGCACCGTCGCCGCGCGCATACCGCATACCGATTCGGGCGAAATAAAATACGGCGCACAGCTTATCGTACAGCAGAACCAGGCGGCCGTTTTCGTCAAAGACGGCAAATTTCTTGACACTTTCGGCGCCGGCCGCCATACTCTGGTGACCGAAAACATACCGATTCTGACCAAACTGCTTTCCCTTCCTTATAATTTCAAATCCCCGTTCCGCGCATCGGTATATTTCGTCGCGCTTAACGACTTTACGGGCCTCAAGTGGGGCACCCCGGAGCCCGTCGTATTCAAAGATTCCGAATTCGAATTCGTCAGGCTGCGCGCCCGCGGGGCTTATTCGATCCGGGTCGTCGACGCCGGTCTTTTTCTCGGTAAAATAGCCGGCACCAGAGGGCGTTACGGGATTAACGAACTCGAAGACTTCCTTCGTAACAAGATAGTGTCGCAGTTCTTCGATACGCTTGGCACCAATATTACCAGCGTGGTCGATCTTCCGAAAATATACGACGAACTGGGGCTTTTGCTTTTGAACCAGCTGAAAGGTCACTTCATTCAATACGGAATAGAACTCTGCGAGCTGCAGATAATAGCGGTTACACTCCCTGAAGATGTTCAGAAGGCCGTCGATGAGCGTTCCTCCATGGCCGCGGCCGGCGATCTGAACAGGTTCGCCAAGTACCGCGCCGCGAAGGCTATGGACAAAATGGCCGAAGGCGGCGGAGCGGGCGGCGCCGCAGTGGATATGGGTCTTGGCCTTGCCGTCGGACAGATGATGGCGGACGCGCTAAAGCCCGGAGCGGGCGGCAGCGCCGCGCCGAACACTGCCGTACAGCCCCAGCAGCCCGCCATATTCGGCGAAATCAAATGTCGTAAATGCCAGGCATCGAACCCTCCGGCGGCGAAATTCTGCATGAACTGCGCCGCGAAGATAGTTCCTCCGGGTTTCTGCGAAGCGTGCTCAGCGCTAAATCCTGCCGGGGCGAAGTTCTGCACGAACTGCGGCGGTAAATTGTAACGCCGTTTAATCGATTTTTTTTGCGAGTATCAGATAATTTTCGCCGTCGTACGAGTCGTCGTCGTAAAAACTTTTTAAGACCCAGCTCGTTATAGGCGTTATGATCTTTTCGTGGATCTCGGGGAACGGAATGTAGCGCCCGATGGCCTTTTTATATATCGATCCGCGGTAAAGGTAAAAAGAAGTTATCATCTGTATGCATATCGCGCTCAGGGAAGCGTATTTTCTGTGATGCACGACCCTGAAGCCGCTTTCTTTGAGCAGTTTAGTCCATTGCTGGAGTTTGAGCATCGAATTGAGCCTGAAATACGATTTGATATTATGGTTGAACAGGCTTATAAGGTTCTGTGACGCCGCGCCGCTTATGAAATCGGTGAAAACGTTGAGGTGAAATCGAGGTACGAGCGTCGGGACGGTGAAGCACAGATAGCCGTCCGGCCTTAACACTCGCCAGGCTTCGTTGAGCGCCACGCGCGGAGTTTTTATGTGGGCGAAAAGGTCGTTGGCCAGAACGTATCTGAAACTCTCGTCATCGAATGGCAGGTCCTCCGCCTCCGCTATTTTTATATCGCGGTAAACTCCTTTTTTGTAACTGTGGTCGACTTCGGTCTCGTCACGGTCTATGGCGCAGTCTATATAAGTTTTGCCCTTGAAAAGTATCGAAGCGAAAAGCCCGTCGCCGCATCCCATATCGAGTATCGGATTGGCGAACGGAATGTGGTCCATGAGCCGGCATTCCATGGCGCGTATAAGCGCGAGCGCCACCGGCGCGCTGGCTAAATATCTGGCCAGAAAGTTTTTATTGTCTGTTTTTTCGTTTAAATCTTTCATACGCTTCACACAATTTTGAATTGAGTATCCCGTTTAATTGCTTCTGGTATTGCGATTCGCCGCCCACGCCCTCCGGGGAGGGGTTGATGAAATTATTGTAAAATCTGTGGCTTTCGATGTCGCCGTAAATTCTTTTGAATTCATGTTTTATTCTGTCCTTGAGGCCCGACTCGAAAAAAGCCCTGATCGAACCTATGCGGGCCACGTCGGAAATTTTGGCTATAAAGTCCTTAATGCCGAGTTCGTTCATAGCTTCGACGATATATTTGATCTCGTGAAATGTCGAAAGGTAGGCCGCTTCCTCCGAAAGTCCCGCTTCGCACATCGTTTCGAATGAGCTCAGCGTCAGCGCGAGTATGCCGCCGACCAGCAGCGACTGCTCCGCGAAAAGATCCGAAAACACCTCGTCTTTGAGTTTGGATTGAATTAACCTGTTTTTCGAGATCTTGAGGCCGTCGCATATATATTTGAGTTTTTTCGAGGCTTTTTTCGATTTGTCCCTTAGAACCGCGCACAGCGCATAGTCTCCGATCCCGCTCGCGTAGTTTTCGCGCAGTTTGTTCGCGATCGCGTTGGGCGAGATCAAAATTATATCGCAGTCGTCGGGGAAAGAAAGGGGGTGGTAAAAGAAAGAAAGGCCGTGGCACAATATTATGCACTTGCCGTTGAAGATATCGAGGCCGTTTTTTTTGAAAAAATCGCGTATCTGAAGGTCGGGTATCGCGATGAGCGCGTAATCGCAAGCCTTTACCGCGCGGCTTATCGTCGTCACGTCGAAATTTTCCGAAAACGCTTTTTTTGCGGACGCCGAACGCGCATTGCGCGAGCCTATTACGACTTTTATGCCGGAGTCACGCAGATTGCTGCATATAGCCCCGGCCATGCTTCCAAACCCGATAGAGGCGATAAGCGGCTGTTTTGAGTTCTTTTTCGGAACGGCGCCCGCGGCCCCGTCGTTTTTTATTTTTTTCATTACATACCGTTTCCTTTTACTTGGATGACTTATATATATATATTACTCCGATCGTGATCAGTAAAACCCCGAAACCCCTCTTCAGGACGGCTTCATTCATGGCGATGGCGTATCTGGCCGCGATCTGGCTTCCGGTCAGAAAGCCTATGACCAGAATAATGGCGGCCGGAACGTTAACGTAGTTGTTTTTATAATATTCCAGGAACGCGAGCACGCCTATCGGCGGCAGGAGCATTGCCAGAGTGGTTCCGGTAGCTGTTTTATGGCTGAACCCGCAAATGAATACCAGCGAAGGCAGAATAAGAACGCCGCCGCCTATGCCGAAAAGGCCGCTTAAAGCGCCGACAGCGATTCCCAGGACGGCCAGAAATAAAATCATCATAACAAAAGCTCTCCGTTTTTTTCGTCAAAAAATACTCTACGTATTTATTATCGGCAGAAAATTAATTTAATGCATCTTTAAATTGCCTGCGGCAGAGCTAAAATTATTACTTGAATTTATGATGTTTTTGGTGTAAAATGTAATTGTTTTTTTGCGGCCGTGTCAGAATGTCAGCCGCCGCCGGCAAAAAGTAAACGCTTTTAATCGAGCGATAAAAATATAGAGGAGCAGGTTATAATAATGGGTTCAGAATTTTTGAATGAGTCACAGCAAGGCGATCAGCCGGAAGGCGCTCCGCAGGAAGCCGCGTCCCAGTCCGGCCGCCCGGATTTTTCGTCCTTCGACGCTCCGAAGGGGCAGGAGGGCGCCAAAGTATTCGGCATGCTCACCGATCCCGACAATCCTTTTTTGCTTGATCTGGCGGACCTCGTGCCTCAGGAGCAGCGGGTTCCGAACGAACCGGCGTTAAACGTGTTTTTGAGGGCGCTCGTCAACTCGGGCGGATCGGACCTTCATTTAAGTTACAACGTGCCTCCGGTCCTGCGCGTTCACGGAAACCTCAAGCCCGTTAAATTCAAAATGATACCGGCCGACACTATGAAAAAGATGATATACCAGATCCTGAGCCCCCAGCAGCGTGAGCTCTGCGAGAACGGCGAAGAGGTCGACGCGTGCTATACCATAGAGGGCGTCGGCCGCTTCAGAATGAATATTTTCCACCAGCTCTACGGCCTTGCCGCGGTATTCCGCGCGATACCCATCAGGGTTAAAACTATCGACGAGGTCGGCATCAGCGAAGCTATCGCTAAACTAGCCCTTCACGGGCAGGGATTCGTCATCGTCACCGGCGCTACCGGTTCGGGTAAATCCACCACTCTCGCGGCGCTTATCGACTACGTCAATAAAAACGACGCATGCCATATAGTCACGATCGAAGACCCGCTCGAATTCGTCCACACCAATTATAAATCGATAGTGACGCACCGCGAGGTCGGCGCACATACCAACTCGTTCTCGAACGCCCTGCGCGCCGCGCTCCGTCAGGATCCCGATGTTATCCTGCTCGGCGAATTGCGCGACCTTCTTACGATAGAAATAGCCCTGACCGCGGCTGAAACCGGCCATATGGTCTTCGGAACGCTTCACACCAATAACGCCTCTGAAACCATATCGCGTATCATATCGGTATTCCCTGCCGACCGCCAGCAGCAGATAGCCATGCAGCTTTCGACGGTTCTTACCGCAATCATAGCCCAGGAACTCATGCCGTCGAAAGACGGCAAGGGCCGCGTTCCAATAAGAGAGATCCTCGTCGGCACCAACAGCGTGCGCGCCATGATCCGCGACGGCAAGATCCCGCAGATCTACTCCGCGATCGAAACCGGCAAAAAGCTCGGAATGCGCACCATGAAGGAATCCATTGAAGAGGCCGAAAGGCTCGGCAAGATTAGCGCCGATGTAGCCAAAGACAGGATCACCGAACTGGCGATGAAACAGTAAGCGTTTTTTTGAAATAAAATTAAAGTTCAATATAAAAGGCCGCTCTGAATATTATCAGGCGGCCTTTTTTTCAGATAACAGATAATAGAGAACAGAGAACAGATGACGACTTTTGACAATTAGAATAATTATTACTGTGAATAAACGCTTTTTAATTTTTAAAAAATCCTTCACTATTCACTGTTCTCTATACTCTAGTTTAAAGGCGGTACGAACGAGAAGAGGCTTCCGGTTTCGTAGATATCGAGCTGCACGTTCGAAAACGGCGCGGCCTTTCCTATCGCGGTCGCTTTTCCGTTTTCGATCTTTTGGATCGCGCCGGTCTCGATATTGACTTCGATTGTGTCGCCGTCTTTTATGACGCCGGTTTTAGCGGCGGCGAGCTTCAGGATATCTTCGCAGCAGATCATCGGGAATCCTGAATTGATGGCGTTTCTTTTGTAGATGGCGCCTATCGATTCGCACAGGATAAGCGAAATTCCGAGGGCGGTGAAGCAGTCTACCGCCTGCTGGCGGGAGGAGCCGGCTCCGAAATTGCGCCCGGCGATGATTATGTCGCCTTTTTGAGCGGTTTTGTGAAAATTTTCATGGCCTTTCAGGTTGCCGAACGCGTACTGTCCCATCAGCGATATGTCCGTAATGGCCAGGTAATTGTTGTGATATATCTGGTCCGTGTCGATATTGTTGTAAATGTTTCCGTCCCCGTCCCGCAAGATAACCGCGCGGCCGCGTATAATTCTGTCTTTCATAATTTATTTACACCCCGTTTATATAATTATTCGTATGAAATGTAACCGTTGAGCGCCGAATATGCGGCCACCACGGGCGATGTCAGGTATGTCTTTCCGTCGCCCTGTTTTCCGTCGAAGTTGCGGTTCGAAGTCGATATCTGCACTTCGTTTTTGCCGGTCATGCCTATCTGGCCCGAAGCGCATCCGCCGCAACCCTGGCTTGCAATTATGAATCCGGCATTGAAAAGCGTCTGTAAAACGCCGGTTTCGATCATGCGCTGATAGACCTCCCCGGTCGCCGGAACGATCTTGGCCATGATATTGCCTTTTATCTTTTTGCCGCTGACGATGTCGGCGGCGGCTTTGATATCTTCGAACCGGCCGTTGGTGCAGGAGCCTATGAAGACAGAATCTACCTTAATTTCTTTGAGTTTGTCAACCTCGACGACGTTGTCTGGCGAAGGCGGCGCGGCGGCCAGCGGCTTGAGGCCGGTTATGTCTAGCGTGTATTCCTTCGTGTATACGGCGTCGCCGTCGGTTTTAACGTGATCGATCGTTCCGGCTTTCGATCTTTGTTTGAAATAATCGACCACGGCGTCGTTTGCGGGTATCAGGCCGACGATTGCGCCCATTTCGGTGGCCATCGAGGAAAGGGTTATTCTCTCGTGCAGCGAAAGGGTTTCGACGGCTTCGCCGTAAAATTCGACCGACGCGCCCAGAAGCCCCGCCGAACCGAACTCTTTGAGGACGAATAAAGTGAGGTCTTTCGCGCCCGCGGGATATTTCAATTTGCCGTTTATGGTTATCTTTATGGATGGCGGTATTTCGAACCATGTCGCGCCGTGCCTCATGGCGTAGGCGATATCGATGTCTCCCATGCCCTGGCCGAAAGCGCCGACCGCGCCCATGATATTAAGGTGGGAGTCGGTGCCGACGGTGGTCGAGCCGGGGACGGCCAGCCCCTGTTCGATCAGCACGTGGGAGCCTATGCCCGCGTTGACGTCGTAAACTTTTATACCCTGGCTTTTCGCGAACTCGCGGCAGACCTGCTGGTTGTTCGCGTAGGGGATAGTGTTAGCGGGCGCCTGGCAGTCGAAGGTGAAGAAGGTTTTTGACGCGTCGTTGACTTTATCGCCCTTGCAGTATTTATTGAAATTTTTCACGACGTTCGCGCCGCCGAAGTCGCGCGCCGAGCGGACGTCCAGTTTTATCCAGACTATATTGCCGGGTTTTACCTCGTCGTTCGGCCGCACGAGATGGCTTTTGAAGATTTTTTCGATCATGGTGTATCCCATTGTACCCCTCCGTTGTTTACAATTGGTTTGTTATGGCTTATATCAATTTTACTTTACGTCGGCCTCAACGCTGTCTTTTTTTATTTCGGTTTCGACGCTCGATTGGATAATGCTTTCCTTTGTGCCGTTCAGAAGGTTTTCGCCGGTGGATTTGAGTATGATCTCGAAGGTCTTGTCGTAAAATATGACTTCGCCCGTGGTGTTCATGAATTTTAAAATATCTTCGCCGATCGAGCTTTCGTCGTTGAGCAGTTTTTTCTTTTCGGGAAGGGAACCGGGAGCTTTGAGATTTTTGATCTCGATGGCCGAATCCGGTTCGACCGGTAGAACGGGAGATTTTTTCGAGGCTTTTATAACTTCGAATTTGACGGGATCGAAACCGAGCTGTTCAAAAAGTTTATGAAAGTAGAACTCGTATTCGTCATATGAAAATGGCCTTTTTTCACCTTTTTCACCGGTGCATATCACATCGGAGACCTTCGGAACGTTTTTTTTGAGAGCCGAGAGTTTGTCGCGCATCGCTTTGATCGAATTGAGCATGGAAATATTGGCCGCAGCCGAAGGGAACGCCGGGTCGAGCATGATGCCGCGGTTGTAATTTTCCAGCGCTTCGTCGATTCTGCCGCTGTAAAAAAGGAAGTCGCCTTTGTGCATGTAAAGCGCGCCCAGGGCGGGATCTATTTTTATGGCGCGATCGACGGTTTCGAAAGCCTCTTTCAGCATACCGTTCTTAAAATAAACCCATGCCAGGGTGTCGAGGTATATGGCGTTTTCGCCCTCGGTCCTGACGGCCATTTCGCTGCATTCAAGGGCGGTTTCGAGTTTTTTATTGGCTTCCGCGAGGATATAGGCGTAGTTGTTGTTGATGAGCGCCTCGGAAGTGTCCTGCGCCAGAAGAAATTCGAGGTGTTTAATCGCCGAGTCGTTGTCGTTCATCTGAAGGTAGATCTCGGAGAGGTGTTCGTGAACCTCCTTGAGCGAAGGATCGAAACTGTAAGCTTTTTTCAGCGCGGCGACGGCTTTTTTGACGTCGCGGTTCTTGTAGTAAGCGCAGCCGAGCGAGTGTAGATAGACGGGGTTGTTCGGATCGAGCGAGACCGCTTTTTTGCAGTGTTCGAGGCCGGCGTCGAGCTTGGTGTTGTTCATGGTGTACAGGTATCCGAGGTTATTGTGTGCCGCGGCCGAGTCCTGGTCTTTTTCGATGAGGTAGAGGTAAGCGCTTTCTTCGAGCCAGACGGGTTTTTTTATTTTGCGCTCGTCGTATTCGGCGAGCAGATCGATCAGGTTTTTAAAGACCCTCTCTTTTAAGGTCTTGTTTCTGGGGGCGAGTTTTACGGCCTGCATGAATTCCGCGTAGGCGAGCTGATGAATGTCGGGAGAATTCTGCGCGATCGCGAGGAAGGTTGAGCCGACGATATAATGAAACTGAGGGTCGGTCACGTCGAAGGAAAGGGATTTTTTAAGTTCCTCGAGAGGGTCGTAAAGTTTGAATTCCGATATGTCCTGGTCTTTAAGGGATGCGTAAACGACGGTGTAAAAAAGGTGGTAATAAGGGTTCAGCGGCTCTACCGAGAGCAGCGACGCCATATCGCAAAGGGACATCAGGGCGTATATGCGGTTGTTGTAATTCTGATAGCCGAGATTGGCAATCGTCATGTACAGATAACCCCTGTCGAAGCATGTTTCGGACGACTGCGGGTCGTAACGCAGAAGCACGAAGGAAAGGAGTTTTTCGAGTTCGAGCGCCGATTCGTTTATCGATTTGGTTCCGCCGGCAATATTGTTGACGTAAGAAGACAGAACGAAAGCTCTTATAGGAAGGTTTTTGGTGTCGGAGCCGAGCACTTTTTTTACCGCTTCGAAGTCGACTTCTTCGAATTTGAAATGCGGCGTGAAGATAGGCACTCCGAAATCGATCTTCGCTGAAATGTTAGTCGACGAGCTCTGCGCGAGCGCGCAGAAGGGAGTCAGCGCCAGAGCGATAACCGCGGCGGCGCAAATATAATAGATTTTGAATGTGGCCGGGCTGTTTTTTAAATCGAAATAATCGTTTATAATTTTATGCATGTCAGGCTCCTTTTCTTTAATGAATTTGATTATATCAGAATTCAGTTAAAAAAACAATAACGCCGCAAGTTTTTTTGGATTTGAAAAAATCGTTTTTTTATGTTATAATTCAATGAAATGATAATGAGCGTCATGCGTCGGGAGCCTCCCGTTATTTTCGCTGACGGCGCGTGAAAGAGGTAACATATGAGCGAAATAAGCCACGAACTCGAAGAAGCGATGACCATTTTATGGAAGGAAATAGAAACCGGCAAAAACGTCTATGAGCAGGTCGATGAAAAACTCAGAAAATACATCGGCGCGGACATCCTAGAACGTCTCGTTTCTGACGGTTTTATAAAACCGGTGAAATCCGGCGAAAAAATAGAGTTTTGTGAAAAAGGCTACAGGAGGGCCTATGATCTCGTCCGCCGCCATCGTCTCACAGAACGATTGCTGGTAGACGTTCTTCACATGGACCGCTCGAAGGTCGACGCTGACGCGTGCGTGCTCGAGCATATCATTTCGAAAGAACTCGAAGAAAACATCTGCACGCTGCTCGGGCATCCCGAGCTGTGCCCGCACGGCTCCCGCATACAGCCGGGCGAGTGCTGCAGGAACAGGGTTTCGAAGATCGAGCGCGTGATATTTAAACTGTCCGAATTAAAGCACGGCGAATGCGGCCGGGTTTCATATATACAGACCCAGGCTCATCCCGTTATGCACAAGATCATGTCGCTCGGCCTGGTGCCCGGTCTTACGATAAAGGTCCACAGGACCTTTCCGGCATACGTGGTCGAGTTCGAGCAGACCCAGCTGGCCGTTGAAAACGAAGTGGCGGAAAACATTTACGTGAGAAAACTGTCATGAATTCACTCAAAAATTCCGGACGATGGATCATTATAATCCTGGCGGCCTCGCTCGCCTTCCTGGGAGCGCGGGTCTCCGCGCGCGCCCAGGAGGTCAGGGAAATAAACCGCCGGCCGTTTTACGTTCCGCACGAAGTTTTCGCTCCGGACGCCGGGGACGGCGATATCGGCCGCGACTCGTGCTTCGCCGTCACGCCCGAAGACAATATATGCCTGTACTCGAACGCGCTCAACCGGCTTTACCTGTTCGACCCGCGCGGCGCACTTATAAAAAAAACCGATTTCCGCGACTATAATTATTCGGGCGAGCCGCTGGCGATAAGTGACATTGCCGCTTCGCCGAAAGGGGGCTTTTACCTGCTCGAATCACGGCGCGCGAAAATCATATTCGTTTCAATAGATTTGAAAATTACCGATTTCAGGGTCGAGAGCGAAGTTTTCGCTCCGGGCTTTCTTTTCCTGCCCGCCGAGGCCCGCTGTGACGGCAACGGCAACCTTA
This sequence comes from Candidatus Wallbacteria bacterium GWC2_49_35, assembly GCA_001791795.1. GTDB lineage: Bacteria > Muiribacteriota > UBA9980 > UBA9980 > UBA9980 > UBA9980. The sequence continues at coordinate 4,427 of MGFH01000152.1, read as the reverse complement.
TCGTTTATGAAGCGCCGGCGAAAACATCCCGGCTTTTTTCCGGCGCGGGCCTCTCGCCGGCCGCCTCTTTTAAAACGCGCGTCGTTCCGGCCGAAACGTCCGCCGCAGGTTTTTCTTACTATAGCGTGACTTTCGAAGGCTCCACCCTGGAGATAACCGTTAATTCACCCGAAGGTTCCAGGCTTTTCGGGGTCCAACGATACGCCGGTTATATCGACGGAGTCTTCATGGCGGAAGCGACCCCGTCCGGCGGCTTCACGGCCGGCATCAGAACCATCACTAACGACAGGTACGAGTTCCACATACTCGAACTTGGGGAGAACGCCGCGGTAAAATCGAGCGCGCCCGTCAAACTTTCAGGATGCTCAGTCGGCAAGGCCGCTCGCGACTCGGCCGGAAAAATACTGACGCTTTTAGCGCGGGAGAACGAACCGGGCCGCCCAGTCATAGCCGAACTCAGGAAAAAAAAGCCGGCGGAGGATTGACGGCGGCGGAGGAAGATGATCATTTATGAATTTATATTATAATAAATTTTTAATTTATACGCTTCTGGTCGCGGCGTTCGTTCTTTCGTTCGCGACGGCGTTCGCGGAAGGCGAAAGCGGCGCGCTAAACATATCTTTTTCCGCGGGGAAAGGCCGCGCGGGCGTGCTTAAGACCTATTCCTACAACTATCCCTACGGCTTCAAGATATCCCGTGACGGCTCGCTTTACCTTTCCAACACTCCGGGCGACTCCATACTCCAGTTCGATTTCATCGGACGGCTGATAAAGTCCTATACCAGCGACAAGGGCCTTTTCGCCGCGGCCGGCGACGTTACCTTCGACGGCGACGGCATGCTCTACTTCGCCTCGCTTAAAACAATGCAGGTAGTTAAGGTGGATATGCTTTCAAACGAGATGATGCGTTTCGGCGGATACGGGACCGCGGAAGGCGAACTTCTGTCGATATACCAGATAGAGGCCGCCGCGGGCAAAAAAATTTTCGTCCAGGACGCGCTTTCGGGAAAGATCAACGCCTACAGCCCGACCGGTTCCTTTATAAAGAAGATCGACTGCAACGTGCCGGGTTTCGCCATAAATTCCATGGGGCAGCTGCTTTATTTCATGTACGACCGTTTCACCGGATACAGCCTTATGCTCTCCGACGTGAACGAGAAGTCGTTCGCGCGCGTATTCACGATCGGCTGCGGCGCCGCCGAAGGCCTGGAGTTCATAGGCGCCGATTACAAGGGCAACGTTTACCTTGCTGCGCCGCTCGGAAACTTCGACCAATACGGCGACCGGGAGATAATAGTATATAACGCCAACGGAATGTACCTCAGCAACTACAGGGTCAAAAGATCCCAGCTCGCCAGGCAGTTCTTCGTTTTCGGCGACGGTTCGCTTTATTCCGCGGAAACGGATGCCACGGCGTCTTCGCCCGTGCCGACGAAAATGTCTATAAGAAAATATTGATGAAATTCCGCCGCGTAAAAGCGGCGCTCGTGAGGTAAATAAATGATTGATACAGCCGGCGCGCTTCTCCGTTTGATCGAGCGTTTTCGCTTTTCTGCCGCGGCGATATTTTTGCAGGCCGCGGTCGTCTTCCTTTGCGCGCCCTGTTTCGCCGCGGGCTACGCGGCTTCGACCGTCATAACCGCCAACGCGGGGAGCGCGCCGGAGGAATTTTTTATAAAAAGTCAGGGCGAAAGTTCTTACTCTCAGTATTTCGCCAACGGCGCGCCGGCTTTCTGCGTCGCCGGCCGCCTTCTTTACATTCTCGACGCGGCCAACTCCAGGGTAAAAAAATACAGTCTTTCGGGCGATTTTAATTCACTGGTTAAACTTTCGGCGGGTTTCGACATAAAGTGGGACGAGCTTTGCGGGATCGCCGCCGGCGGATCGGGCGAGATAATCGTACACACCGCCAAAGAAATTTACCGCGCCGACGAAAACGGGAAAATAACCGGCAGGGCGCAGCTCGAAGGCGCCGCCGAATGCGGCAGGATATTCGAATGGGACCCGAAATACTTCACCGCGTATGATTATAAGAATTTGCGAATATACTCGGCCGCGGCCGACTTCGAAAAAAAGACGGCTGCGATAATATCAAGCTTTGATAATATTCTTTTTCCATGGCCTGTTTCGAACGAAGAGTTCCTTTCGCCCTCGCTTTTGTCGCCCGGAACCCTTTGCGTGTACAGGTACCGGTACGGCGGCGAAGCGGGCTCGCCTTCGGGACGCATGAAAATAGCCTCGTCCGAGTTCGTTTCACAGTTCAAGTTCATAGGGCGCGACGGCGGAGGCAATTTTTATCTCAGATATTTTGGCGACATAACGGAAAAAATAGCGGTGATAGCACCGAATTTAAGGGCCGTCGAAACCATAGTCATGGATCCCGCTTATTCTTCCAAGCGCTCGAATATGCTATACGACGAATGCGTCGGCTCCGATGGCTGTATCTACACGCTGTTCATCGATTCGGAACGGTTGATCGTAAAAAAAATCGCGAAAAGCGAATGATTTATAAAAAAAGTAAAAAATAACTTTACTTTTGTCGTACAATTTGTTATAATTACATTACCTTTATTACTGGAATTTTTGTTTTGCACTGACATTATTTCCGGTTAAGGAATAAACGATAAGGTGGTTTTTTAAAAATGTCATTAGACCATGAAACCAAACAAAAAGTTATCAGCAAGTACAAAACCCACGAATCAGACACCGGCTCAGTAGAAGTGCAAATTGCTCTTTTGACCACCAGAATCACCCAGCTGAGCGATCACTTTAAAGTACACAAGAAAGATCATCATTCGAGGCTCGGTCTTTTGAAACTCGTTGGACAGAGAAAAAGACTGATCACTTACTTGAAGAGGATCAGCCCCAACAAGTACAAAGAGATAGTCGAATCCTTAGGCATCAGAAAGTAACATTCAGGAAACGGTTCCTGGCTTTAAAGCAAAAAGGTTGAAATTTAAAAATTAATAATAAGCCGCACGCGCGAGATTAATGCTTGCCGTGGTCCGACTTTCGTGGTATAAGAAACTTTATCGTTTTTTATAATAAGTGTGGTTTTGCATAATAACTTTGCTCTGAAAAATGGAGGCAGTAGTTCTGCTTCCATTTTTCGTTTTTTCAGGGGTTATTTTCTACGCTCTTTTATTTTTTTTCGAGATCAAATTTTTGATAGACAAACGCTGCGATTTGTAATATAATATATGCAACCAAAAGATACAGGAGGAAGATATTTAATGGAAAGAATGCAGACAACCTACGCCGGCAAACCTTTTATAGTTGAAACCGGCAGAATCGCAAGGCAGGCCGACGGCGCGGTTCTTGTTCAGAACGGCGAAACCGTCGTATTTACCAGCGTGTGCTACGACAAACTCAACGAACGCGACGTGGACTTTTTCCCGCTTACGGTCGAATACCGTGAAAAAGCGGCGGCTTCCGGCAAGTTTCCGGGCGGGTTCATCAAACGCGAAAACAGGCCTTCCAACGACGAAATACTGAGGGGCCGCATAGTAGACCGCACCATAAGACCTATGTTTCCCGAAGGTTTCAAGTCCGAAGTGCAGGTAATAATAAATATTTTATCCTACGATCTGGTTACGCCCCACGACGTGCTGGCCGTTAACGCGGCTTCCATGGCGCTCTGCATTTCCCAGGTTCCTTTTATAGCTCCCGTTGCGGCTGTTTCCATAGGCCTTTTCGAAGGAAGCGACGAATTCGTAATCAATCCCGACGAAAAAAAGATGGATGAGGCCAAACTGAGCCTTTTCGTTTCCGGAACTCGCGATCGCGTTCTCATGATTGAAGCCGGCGCCAACGAAGTAAGCGAAGACGTATTCATGAAGGCCATAAAATTTGCCCAGGATGAATTGATAAAATTGATCGACATACAGCTCGAATTCATAAATAAGGTCAAAAAAGAGAAGATCGCGGTCCCCGAGCCGAAGATCGACCCCGTTTTAAAACAGGCGGTCTACGATTTCTTCAAGCCTCTGTGCGACGCGGCTCTTCGCGTTAAAGACAAACAGGCGCGCGGCAACGCCGTCAGCGGCGCCGTCGAGAAATGCATCGAGCATTTTCTCGCCCAGGCCTGCATCAAAGAAGACGAAAAAGACAAAATAGCGTCCCTTAAAAAACAGATCAAACCGGTTCTCGAATCGGTCGAATACGACGTGGTCAGAAATATGATATTCGACGAAAAGCTCCGCGTCGACGGCCGCGCCCTCACCGAAATACGCCCGCTGTCATGCGAGGTCGGCATTCTTCCGCGCACGCACGGCTCGGCGCTGTTCACCCGCGGCCAGACGCAGTCGCTCGCGATGGTGACCCTCGGCACCAAGAAAGACCAGCAGATAGTCGAAGGCCTCCACCACGAAGAAACGCGCCAGAAATTCATGCTGCACTATAATTTCCCGCCTTACGCGACCGGCGAG
>MGFH01000151.1 GCA_001791795.1 Candidatus Wallbacteria bacterium GWC2_49_35 | reverse complement strand
CTACTCCGGCGAAAGGCGGATAAACAGGCGGCTGAATAATGACGCCGTCGCCCGGCGCGGTGAACGCCGTGACGCAAAGGCTCAGCGCCGGCACGATCCCCGGCGAAAACAGGATATGCTCTTTATCTATATCGAAACCGTAGCGCTTTTTCGCCCAGGCGATGAACGACGCGTAATAGGAATCGGGCCGCGCGCCGTAGCCGAAAATGCCGTGGCCGACGCGCTCAGAAAGCGCATCGACCACTTCGGGCGGCGATTTGAAGTCCATATCGGCGACCCACATTGGAAGTATATCGGAAGTTCCGAATACTTTCGGCGCGAAGTCCCATTTGAAGCAGTTCGAGCCGTTACGCTCGATCCGCTCGTCGAAATTGAATGCTGCTTGTTTTAACATAAAAGGTTTTTATTTATCGTCTTTTCCTCCGCCGAAGAGCATTTTAATTAAAAAATACGCTATGAGCACTACCAGGCCTATTTTTAAGAAGCTCTTGAACGAATCTTCGCATGAGTCGCCGTCACCTTTTTCACCGTGGCAGCAAGGTTTTTCTTCTTCGGCGAGGCCTTCGCTCGTGTAGGAGCATTCTTCGCAGCAGGCGCATTTATTCTCTTCTTCTTCCTTTAAAACCGCGGCCCTGAGAACGTCGTATTCGACCTTGCTGTGGTGGCGCGGGTCCATAGGGACGAGAGGAGTTACGTCGAGCTTGTCGTAAGGGACGTTTTCCTGTTTAAGTATTTCGGCTAATTTCGAAAGTATTTCTTCTTTGGTCTCTTTCGGATTTTCTACGAGCATTACCAGCGCGTAGGCTTTTTCACCCAATTTCTCGTCGGGTATGCCCACGTATGCCGACTGTTTTACGTCGGGGTGCTTTTTGAGAAGTATTTCGACCTTTACGGGGAATAGAAGTTCGCCGTTGCGCGCGATAGCGTTATGCACGCGGCCGACCAGCCACACGTTCTTGTGTTCGTCTATGCGCGCCAGATCGCCCGTCCTGTGCCATACTTTTCCGTTCGATTCGATGATCTTGGTCTTGGCGACCGCGTCGGTGTTGTTATAATATGCCTTGCACACGTGAAGACCGGCCACTGCGAGCTCGCCGACCTCGTCTTTTCCGACGGTGAGACCGTCCCAGGTGTCGTTTACGAGGTTGATAGGGTTTTTATTTATCTTTAAGAGTTTATATTCGAGGCCTTCGGCGAAATGGCCGACGTTGACGCCTTCTACTCCGGCCTTGCCGCCGTGTTTCGGGAATAATATGTCTTTGGCCTCGATGTGCGCGATGGGCTCGACTTCAGTGGAGCCGTAGAGCACCCATACTTCGGCGTTCGGGACGGCCTTTCTGAAAAGCGCGAGCGTATCGTTCGAAATGGGCGCGCCGCCGGTGATGACGCGTTTGATCTTGGGCATCGTGATCTTATTGTCGTCGCAGAATTTGGCGATATTGACTATCATCGAAGGAGAGAGCGTCGCGCATGTGATGCCGCAGGTTTTGATCTGGGAAACGATCATCACGGGGTCTTTTTCGTTAGGCCTTCCGATATCGGTTATCGGCACGACCGTATTGACGCCGGCCGCGATGTTATTGAGCGAGAATATCGGGAACGCCGGAACGTCGATGTCGCCGGATTCGTAAGGAATGCATTCGTCGAGCGCGAGGTGCTGCGCGACAAGAAAGCAGTGCGTGCGGTCGGCGCCTTTCGGAACGCCGGAGCTGCCGGTGGTGAACGTTACGAGCGCGGTTTCTTCGCCTTCGACGGCTTCGATCTCTTCGAGCGGCTCCGATTTAGCGATCTCTTCGAGCGTGGCGGTGTAAGCGCCGGTATGCGGTCCGGCGACTATTTTTATGGGGATCTCGTTTAATTCAGGAACTGTGGCGCAAAGCTGGAACGCCATTTCGAAGCTTATCATCGCGGTGGGTTCGACCACTTTAGCGCTTACGCCGAGCTGGTCGCGGCGCGCCCACGAATCCAGGAATACGGCGCGCGCGCCTATCATCATGATAGCCGACATCGCCTGATAGAGGTAAAGCGACATCGGCAGGAATAAAATGACGCAGTCGCCGTGTTTCACGCCGGCTTTTTTCAGGCCTGACGCGGTGCGTCTGATCGCTTCGTAAAACTGTTTGAAATTGATCGATTTGTGGGGTATGTTTTCGACGATAACGTTCTTGTCCCAGTCGCCTTTATAAGTCGGATCGACCCACTGCAGGGCCACTCTGTCGGGTTTTTCTTTCGCGTTTTTTTTAAGGAGGCATACCACGTTATTTTTGAAATTCACACCGTCGTGAAAACCGAAATACTTATTGTGAAGTTTGTCGAATGTGATCATTTAAAACTCTCCTTTTTTTATTTTGTTTGTTCAATGCCGTTAGTTGTTTTATAATTTAAGGCCTTTCGCCTTTATTTGTCTGATGGTTTTGTAGTCGGGATTTCTGGTGTAGTTGACCTTCTCGCATTTATTGGCAAATCCGGCGTTTTTTCCTTCGGCGATTATTTTATTGATGCAGCCGATTATGGTTTCGGCCTCTATCAGGCTGGATTTCATTGGAATATCGATGTAGGCGTTCACGCCCTTGACGTCGACCTCTTTGACCTCGATTATATTGCCGTCGTCGATCTTCTCGTTCATCCAGTGCACCGAAAAACCCACCGGACGGCCGTCATACCAGGCCCACAGGTCGCACATCGTGCCGCGGTTTTCCGGAAGCATTCCGTGATGGACGTTTATACAGCCAATATTGGGAAGCGCTAATATTTCTTTTTTGTAGATATTTCTCGTCCTGGCGTTTATTATGAGGTCGGGCGCGAGTTCCCTTATTTTAGCGATCGCGTCTGCGCCGTTTATGGTTTTGAACGTGAACACCGGGATTTTAAGGCTCTCGCAGTGTTTTTTGCGCTGGTCGCAAAAAAGCGATGAGTACATGTTTTTGATGAACGCCATAGGAAGTCCGAAAACGCCCATGCACATGAGGCCTAACATCTTGAAGAATATTTTGACCGATACGGTTTTTATCAGCACGAACGCGATTATTTCGACGCCGGCCGGAAGTTTATTCTTATCTGTCAGCGTTTTTACGAGCGAAAGATAATTGTCTTTTACGTAAGTCGCTTCGGAGGAAACCAGTATAACTTTCAATTTATCGCCGCCTTTTTGTTAGTTGAGAGTTGAGATGGGAGAGTTGAGAACTAAAGGATTTTTGATATTTTAATAAATCTATTTATTAGAATAAACCTTGTTTAAAATTTCAAAAAATCCGAAACTCTCCACTCTCCGTTCTCCACTATTTTATTTGCCCGTCTTTCGTCCGTAAGTCGCGTGGGCGCTCGCGAAATCGCCGGCCGACATCGAGGCCGTAAGCGATATCTCGCCGCACAGGACCGCCGCCGCCACTATTTCAGCCATTTTTTTAGCCTTGCCGGCGCCGTGGCAGCCCATTATCTCGAGGCACGCCTTCTGCGTGGCAAGGTTCGTTCCGCCGCCGACCGTTCCGACCATTATATCGGGAAGCGTGACGCTTATAAGAAGTTTATCGCCGTTCATGCGCATCTGCGTGATGCCGGCGGCCGATTCCGCGGCGCACGCCGGGTCCTGTCCGCAGGCTATGTAGACCGCCGTAAGCGGGTTCGAATAGTGCGCCTGGAGGCCGAACGCGTGCGACTGGATCGTGCCGAGCGTGGCGAGTTCGTAAAATTTCAGCATTCTTTCGGCGTCGACCTTGAGGTAGGTTTTGACGACCTCTTTAGGTATGCTCACGCACGCGATGACCTTTTTGCCGCGGTTCTGAGTGAAGTTTATCGCGTTGACCTTTTTATCGCCCGAGAGATTGCTTTCAAGAAAGCAGTCCATCGACTTGTTCGGATATTCGGATACGATATACTGCAGAGCTTTCTGTGTGGCTATCGTCGTCATGTTCTGGCCGGATGCATCGCCGCACGAATAAGAAAAGCGCAGCGTCATGTTGGTGCCCACCGGATACTGATCGATAGCGACGAGTTTTCCATGGCCCGTGGTCGATTCGGCTTCGGCTTTGAGCTTGTCGTAATTGTTTTTTACCCACTGGCCGAAATCGAACATTTCAGTGACGGTGTTGAACGTGAAAACCGGCGTTCTGGGGACGCTGTCGGCTATTATTTTAACTTCGGCACCGCCCGAAAGGTTTATAACTTCGGCGCCGCGCGCGATAGAGGCCACCAGGGCACCTTCGGTCGTAGCAAGCGGCACGAAGAAACTTCCGGAAGCGTGATCGCCGTTGACTTTGAGGGGGCCTACGACGCCGAGCGGCAGCTGGCAGAATCCGAAAAAATTCTCTATGTTGCCCTGATATTTTTCAGAGCCTTCGTAGTTCATGTTTTTAAGAACGCCGAGGTCCGCGCCAGTGCGCTCTTTTAAAAAGTCCTGCCTGCGCGCGATGCCTTCGGAGCTGTAGTCGAGCGGGACGGGGATAGGCATGTCGTCAATTTTCATCGCGAGATCGATCTTTTTGAGTTTTTCAGCTGGATTGGTCTTCAGCAGCAGTTTAATGAACGAGTAGAATGTTTTGAAGTCTTCGGCCGTGAATTCCTCGACGCTCAGTCCGAAATGGTGCTGGAAGTAAGCCAGCAGCGACATTTTTCCGAGCGAGTCGAGGCGGTTGAAGCGCGAAAGCGGCTTATAGATCGAAAGCTCCTCGACCGGTATATTGATATGAGCCGCTATCAAATGTTTTACGCCTTCGAAGATGCCGGCGATGGTCTTTTCCTCTTCGCCGCCGGTCTGCGGCTGCGATTCGTATTCGTTCTTGAGCTTTAATATTTCGGCGACGGAATTGCGCTGCACCTTGAAACTGTAACTGCGCGGAAGCGGCTCGTCCAGCAGCGCTATCTTTTTGAAATGCTCCCATTCGGGCCATTTTTTAGTTAATTCGCCTATCTTGTGCTCGATGAATTCCTGGGCGTCTTTTATCTGGTTCTTGGCCAGGTATTCCCTGTCGGGACGCGCGACGAAGGCCGCATACTCGCTGCCGCCTTCGTTTATTCCGATAACGCAATATTCTTTAAGGTAAGGCTGACCGCCTATCCTCTCTTCGAGTTCGTCCGGATATACGTTCATTCCGCCGGCCGGGATTATTACGTCCTTGAGGCGGCCGAGGATGTAAACGTAGCCGTCCTTGTCGATTCTGGCGATATCGCCGGTCCTGAGATAGATGTTATCGGCCCAGAGGGTTTTGTTTAATTCGGGGCGGCCGAATATTCCGATAGTGTTGGTCGGCGACGATATCAGAAGTTCGCCCGTGCCGTCTTTATCGGGTTTATCGATTTTTGCGCTGACGGGGGCGTAGATCTTTCCGACCGACCCGACGGGGGCGTCGAACGCGTTTAAAACGCCGCCGCAGGTTTCGGTCATGCCGTAGCCGAACCCGGTTTTAATTCCGAGCGAGCGAAGCTTTTCGATTATTTCGTGGCGGCAGCTCGCCCCGCCTATGGTGATCTTGAAGCCGTTGAATTTATTGCCCATCTGCGAAAGAAGGCCGGCGAATATCTCGGCCAGGCGCGGGACGAGGCAGACGTAGCTCACTTTATAATTGCCGATTATTGAAAGGAGCTCCATCGGATTCACGGTCTGCGCTATGACGTTTCTGACGCCCAGGTAGAACGGGACGAGCGCGGCGTTTATAAGGCCGAAGACGTGCGTGTAAGGAAGTATAGTCATCATGGTGTCGTCGGGAGTGATGCCGCCGACCTTCATGGAATGCTCGATCGCCGATACTATCGAATGATGGCTGTGGGTGACGCCTTTAGGCGTGCCGGTGGTGCCTGAAGTGTAAACTATGAGCGCCGGGTCGTTCGGCGCGATCGACTGAGGCGGGGCCTGTTCGGGGGCTATCTCGTCGGTCGTGCGCATCAGGTCGAAGTGAAAATTAACAAGCGTCGTTTTGAACTCTATATCGTTAAAAACTACCGCCATTTTAGGCTCGAACTGCTTCGAGGTTATTATGAGCTTGGGTTTGGCGTCGTTTAAAATATTGACCAGCTTGCTGTTCGGGGCCTGCCCGTCCACCGGCACGATTATGGCGCCGTAGGTGGTTATCGTCATGAACATGGGTATCCATTTGGCGTGATTTTCGGCCACGACAACCACGCGGTCGCGCTTTTTGACGCCGAACTTCAATAAAAAAGATTTGGATTCCCTGACTATGTCGTCGAATTCCTTGAAACTGATATCGCACCATTCGGTGCCGGTGGAATATGAAACGGCGGTCTTCGGCGACGACGCGAATCTCGATAACGAAGCTATGGTCCT
>MGFH01000150.1 GCA_001791795.1 Candidatus Wallbacteria bacterium GWC2_49_35 | reverse complement strand
TCGGCGTGAACGGCGTAGCAGGCCTCGTGCCGCGTGCCCGATTCGATCTTGTTGACGTCGCGGTAGCAAAAACCTCTGTCGCCGCAGCTTTTAACGCCGGAAGGCGCGCCGTTGTAGCCTGTCGATATTATCGACTTATCGGTTCTGACAAGCACCGCACCGAACTGGCGCCTTATGCAGGAAGTGTTGGATTCCGCTACCATGCGGGCTATATTCATGAAATATTCGTCCCAGTTTTTCATATCCGTGAAAATTCCTTTCTTATTTGGATGCGTTTTCCGCCCTTTTTTCGCCGGAATTTTCATTCCGCTTTTTTATAAGATTAAATATTTTTTTAGTCAGGTCTTCTTCGACGAACGGCTTGGATATATAATCGTCGGCGCCTGCTTCCGTGAATTTTTCCCTGTCGCCGCTGAGCGCATATGCGGTAAGCGCTATTACAGGCACGCGGAACTGCTCCTCGGACGCGCCGCGCGATTTGATCAGTTTTATCGCCGTCAGGCCGTCGATTTCGGGAAGCTGGATATCCATAAGAACCACCGCGAATTTATTCTTTTCGATCAGATCGAGCGCCTGCCTGCCGTTATAAGCCGTCACCGGTTCGAAACCGTTTTTTTTAAGTATGACCGAAGCTAGTTTGGCGCTTATCTGGTCGTCTTCTACTATAAGCGCTTTCATTCCCGCCGCGCTCATTTTTAATTCATCGCCCGCGCCTGATATCTTTTCGTCCGGGGAATATATATATCTTTCGGATATTTTGAATGGAATATCGATATCAAAGCGCGTTCCCCTGCCGGCGGCGCTTTTAACGCTCACTTCGCCCCCCATAAGATTGGCGAGGTTTTTTACTATCGCCAGGCCCAGGCCGGTTCCCTGATATTTTTTGGTGTATGAATCGTCGATCTGAAAGAAACTTTCAAAAATTTTCGACAGTTTTTCTTTTTCGATGCCTATTCCGGTATCGCTGACGCTGAAACGCAGCAGCGCGGTATCCCCGTCTTTTTCCAGCTGCTCGACGCCGGCCTCTATATAGCCTTTTTCGGTGAATTTGACGGAATTGTTTATCAGGTTGAACAGCATCTGTGATATCCTGGTGGAATCGCCGTAGACCCGGTAGTCTATTTCCGCCGGCATGCTTATCTTATATGACAGGCCTTTACTTTCTATAGCCACTTTGAACGTGTCAAAGGTCCGGCTCAATATTTCCATCACGTCGAGTTCTTTCATTTCCAGTTTTGTTTTGCCGGCCTCTATCCTTGATATGTCAAGTATATCGTTGATTATATCCAGAAGATGTCTCGAGGATGAGTTGATGACCGAAACATATTCTTTCTGCGAATCATCCAGCTTACTTAATTCGAGAAGTTTGGCGAAGCCGACTATGCCGTTCATCGGAGTCCTGATCTCATGGCTCATGTTGGCCAGAAACATGCTTTTTGCCTGACTCGCCTCTTCGGCCGACTTCTTAGCGTTAATAAGTTCCGCTTCAGCGGCGCGCCGGTCGGTTATGTCTTCGTAAAGCCCTAAAACGCCGAACAGATCGCCATTGGCATCTATCAGCGGCGCTTTTATAGTGGAAAGCCAGATGCGCTTTCCATCAGCCCTGGTAAGCTGCTCTATAATGTCCCGTTTGGTCGATTTGCTTTTCATAACCTCGCGGTCGTCGGATCTGTAAGCCTCGGAATCGTTCTTGGAAGCGAACAGGTCATAATCGGTCTTTCCTGAAATTTCGGCGGGACCGGACAGGCCGAGGTCGGAAGCGAACTGGCGGTTGCAGCCCTGATAGACGCTGTTGCGGTCTTTCCAGAAAACCGAGTGCGGTATGGAATCGAGGACTTCGACCAGCATGGCGCGGCTTTTGTCGAGCTCCGCCTTCGTTTTTAATTTAATATTGCGCTCTATCATGAGTTTGCCGAGGAACGCGGTCCCGACGGGATATATGACCATCACCGGAATAAGTACAATTGATAACACTTCGAAGGCCTTCGGCCACGGTATGAGAAGCTGGCACGAAAGCATCACTACATGTATGATGATACCGAAAAAGTAAAGTTCGGCCATCGAAATGCTGTCGAGCCTCTGCAGATTCTTCTGACGCCAAATCATGCCGGTGAGCGCCGTCGCAAACACGGTCGCGATGCCGGCCCACACGCCAACGCCGCCGGTGGAAAACCTGTAAGCGGCCGCCATGGTCGCGGCCACCGCCGTAGAAACAGGATCGAATAAAAGGCCGGAAATGCCGAGTAATATCGAACGGGTGTCGTAAACGACGCCGGGAGTGAAGCTGAACGAATTGAACATCACGCCGATGCATATAGTGCCCAGAATAACGCCGGTCAAAATATTTTTAAGAGGCATTTTACGGCTGCCGGAAACGTAATCGTATAGTACGCTTAAAGCCAGAAGCAGCACTACGTTATCGATCAAACCGCCTACCATTCGCAAAACTCCTTAATCAAAAATCAGTGACGCAGATACCTTTCCATTAAATTCGAGTGCTTTTTCGGGTCGGAAATATCCTGCATAGCGGGGGCGATCGGATGCTCCGACATATGCACTTCCTTGAAAACGCTGGTTTCGGTTTTGAACAGAAGGCCGAGCGGCTTTCTTTCAAAATAACCGAGAGCGGCTTCTATGGCCTTTTCGTAGGACTGCGGATCGTAACCCGTGGTTTCTTCAAATTTATAAGACTGCTTTTTATATGAATCGTAAGTATTGAGTTTATTGAAAGTGACGCAGGGCGACATCACGTTTATGAATGAAAACCCTTTATGTTTGACGGCGGACGCTATCAGCGAACCGAGGCCGGTCACCTCCGAAGAAAATCCGCAGCCGACGAATGTCGCGCCCGCGGTAAGGGCCATCAGCAGAGTGTTCACCGGAGCTTCCTCGGCGCCTTCGGGGGATGTTTTAGTGATGAATCCGCGGTCGGAAGTGGGCGATGTCTGGCCTTTGGTAAGGCTGTATATCTGGTTATTCATGAGTATGTATGTTATATCGACGTTGCGGCGCGCAGCATGTACGAAATGGCCGCAGCCGATGGCGAACCCGTCGCCGTCGCCGCCTACGTTTATGACGGTGAGTTCGGGATTTGCGAGTTTTACGCCCTGCGCATGAGGAAGCGATCGGCCGTGCATGGTGTGGAACCCGTAAACGTCGAGATATTCGGGAAGTTTAGATGAACACCCGATTCCCGACACGCAGACGGTTTCCTCTTTTTTCAATCCGAGTTCTATTACCGCGCGCTGGATAGCGTTCAATACGGCGTAATGGCCGCAGCCGGGGCACCATGTGGATTTTCCGTAGGTAAGTTCGTTCGTGGTAAGCATGTTATCTCACCTCCGTCATGAGTCTATCGGCTATCTCGGCGGCCGCGAACGACATGCCGTCGTACTTCAGAACCGAAACGAGTTTGCCGTGGGCCGGAATATGCATTTTTACAAGGCCGCACAACTGGGCCGAATAATTGTTTTCGACGACGAAAACCTTTTCGCGCTTCGAAATGAATTCCGCGGCCGCTTCCACGCAGAAGGGCATAAGCGATCTCGTCTGCATTATTTTGAAATCGCGCCGGCCGGTCTTCGCCGATATTATATCGATTGCCTCGACGGCCGCGCCGGTATTGCTTCCCATGACGATGACGCCATAGCGGGCCGCGTCGTCTCCGTAAAATTTCGGCGCCGGAAGGTATTTCGACGATGCAGCCGCCTCGATCTTTTTCATTCTTTTATCGGTGATCTTTCTTCTTAATTCGGGATCCTCTGTGATACGGCCGGATTCGAGATGCTCGTTGCCGTTGCACAGGTGCACTCCGCCGGCCTGAGAAGGTATCGCGCGCGGCGAAACGCCGTCGGAAGCGAATTCATATCGCAAAAATTTATAGCCTGGCTTATTGAGTTCTGCCTCACTGAGAAGCCTGCCGCGGTTTATTTCTATATTCGAATAATCGAATTTTGGCGCCGCGAATTTATTCTGCGCTATGACCTGCTCGGTGAGAAGTATAACGGGACACTGGTATATTTCGGCAAGATTGAAGGCGTTCGCCGCGAATTCGAAACATTCGCCGACGTCGGCCGCGGCGATGACGATGCGCGGGATATCGCCGTGGGAGCAGAAAATTGCATGATAAAGATCGCCCTGCTCGGTCTTGGTGGGAAGCCCCGTCGAGGGCCCGGGCCTCTGGGCGTCGACTATGACCACGGGCACTTCGGCGCAGCCGGCGAGGCCTATGGCTTCGGCCATGAGGGAAAGCCCGGGGCCGGAGGTGGATGTCATCGAGCGCGCTCCGGCGAAACCGGCCCCTATGGCCGCGCAAATCGCCGCGATCTCGTCTTCGGCCTGCATCGCGGTGCCGCCCGCCTTCGGAAGTTCGGAGCACATCATTTCAAATATCTCGGTAGCCGGCGATATCGGATACGCCGCGATGAATCTGCAGCCGCCGGCTATGGCTCCGAGCGTTACGGCCTCATTGCCGGTTATCATCAGCGAGTCCGCCGCGTCGATCTTACCGGAAGGCATTGCAAGCCTTTTAGCGCCCTCTATTTTCCTGTAGTGCTCCATTCCGAGCTCACAGGCGCTCATATTTATTTTTAGAACGTCTTCGCCTTTTTTAGCCTTGATCAAAGCCGATAGGCCTTTGACAATATGCGCGTCTTCGATATTTAAGATCGCCGCTATAACGCCTACCATGACGGTGTTTTTATAAAGATGCTTCGAAAAATTTTTAGAAGCGAGTTCCGCGAAAGGGATCTCATAATACGTCGGAGAACAGCCCTCGGGCTTTTTTATATTTTTAACCTTCGCCGGATCGTATATCACGATCGACGAATCTTTCAGCTCGCCGTTATGAAAGTCGAAGGTTTCCTCGTCGAAAGCGACCAGTATATCGGTCTCGCACGACCTCGACGAACAGTAACCGCCGGCCGCCCTTATCGAATAAGATGTGTGGCCGCCCCTTATGCGCGAAGGAAAGTTCTTGTAGGTGCACAACCCCGCGCCGGATTCAAAGAAAATTTTGCATAGAATTTCGCCGGCTGAAAGTATGCCGTCGCCTGCCTCGCCGCCTATCGCGATATTTATGGATCCGCTCGTCATGATTCACTTCCTTCGCTTATTTTATAAAGAACGCCTGGATATTTATTTGCTTTCGGGTTTGCCCTGCGCCGGCATATCCATTTCTTTGGCGCCTTTCGGTTTATCGAATACGTCCGCGCCGATCTTTCCGAATTTCCAGTCGGTATAGACCGCTTCGGTCAAAAGGTCGCCTTTGCCGTCGTAAACCTGCATTTTAGTATAAATCGCCATTTTCGGATCGACCGTGAAAACCGTCTTGTTCTTCGTTTCACGTTCGATTATGGTATATGTGACGCTCGAGCCGCTTTTTCCTTCGCTCGCGTCGGCGTTCTCTTTCTGTTTTTCGAGAGCTTCTTTGATATTGATGCTTTCGACGCCGGCGGGGTCCATATTGGTGACAACATTCTGCGCCTCGACATAAACCCATGCTTTACCTCCGGCGTAAACCATTCTGGTCTTCTGGCCTTCGACTTCGGTGTCTACTCTGTAATTTTTTACGTCTTTAAAGAAGAACTTCATTTTGGTCGTCGCCGGCTGGCCGGCCGCGCCGGATTTAGTTTCCATGATGTAGGAAACGTTGTCGGTGCATTTTTCGGTGATCTTTAAAAGTTCGTCCCATATCTTTCCGGTGTCGCCGGCGGCGAAAGCCGCGGTGGATGAGAATATAACTATAACCGCAATGGACAGGATAAACGTGATTTTTTTCATGATTTCCTCCGTTGATTTAAATTTATTAGGACTTAAACTACCACTTTTTAAGTATCTGAAGATATCCCCATGAAGGATCGACGGTTTCGCCGCCGGCGCGGGCCGTGTTTCTGACGAAATCGCCGGCTTTGAATTTAGAGATGCCGGCTTCGATCTCGAGATTTGCGTTCATCTTTCTGGTCAATACCAGGTCGATCTCGCTGCCTATATCGCCGCCGCTGGCGCCGGTAACGTCGCGCCTCGAATCGAAAACGCTTTTATTAGAGCGGTACCATGCGTCTTTAGAGTTCTGGAGCCTGAAAACATGGTAATTCAATTTCGCCCTGAGGTCTTTTCTTATTTCAAACTCGTTCCTGACGGCTATTTCTTTCATATTCTGCCAGCTCATGAAATCCATATAGCCGTATTTGGAATGATTGGTGGGAAATATATTGCAGAAGGTGCCGTGCTCGCCGTTAAGGGAATCCTTGTCGCCGGAGCCTTCGTTATATTCGAATGTTATGCAGTATTTCGATCTGACGGGGAATTTATATTTAGCCTCGGCGTGAAACGCTGACGCGCGGTGTTTTTCCGGGCCCCAGTCGCCTTTCTGGAACACTGTTTCGACGTTAGCTTCTATTATTTCGCCTAATTTTTTAGTGTAATTGACGCCGAATGTATTTATATCGATATCTTTTCTCACCGCGGCTGCTATCTCGCCGGCGACCCTGTTCCTGTCGACATATTTAAGAGCGTACAGCTCCATGCCTT
>MGFH01000149.1 GCA_001791795.1 Candidatus Wallbacteria bacterium GWC2_49_35 | reverse complement strand
ACTGCTGCTCGGATACGGCGCGGACCCTGAATTTAAAGACCAGAGAGGCGATACGCCGATCTCCGAACTGGAAACGTTTAATAAACCCGCGATGCTGGAACTGCTCAGAAAAAAAAGAGCGAAGTCCGGCGATCCGGCTAAAGATGCGGCTGACGATAAGGAAAAAGACATGCTCATTAAGAAAACCAGAGAAAAGTTTTTAAAAGAGATCAATAAGCAGGATCAATAGAATAGCAAACAATATCCCCGAATATACCAAAGCAACGCAATGCCATTAAGGCAGCCGGCAGCTCTACTTATATTCAACTTTATCCGACGTCCTGTAAAACCTTCCGTCCGCGCCGCGGCATTCGATCAGAATATCGAGCTTATCGCCCTTCGCCGGCTTAAAATATTCGCCTTTCGAGTTGACGAAATCAGAAGTTTCGTGAAGCGTAAATCCGTTTCTGTAGAGCGTACAGCGCGGATAACAAATATAATCGGCGGCCGGGTCGCCTTTCGGATTGGCCGTCATCTTAACCGAATTGAAATCGAGTTCGGAATTATTGGTCACGCGGAATGTAAAACCGTCGAATACCTTGAACTGTTTTTCGAACGCGACTGAAACGGAATTGAGCGAACTCACCTCGTACCTGTACGAAAACACGAATAAAACCGCGATCACGATCACGGCGAAAAAATTTAAGATCGCCTTCAGGTTGTTTTTAATAAGATCGTTCATAAATCTATTTATGTCCTTTCGTTTTTCTTCTTTTATTTCTTTTCTTTAATTTCTATTCTATTATTTGTCTTCTTTCATTTCTATTCTATTATTTTATTTCATTTCTTTATAATTCTATTTTTCACTATCAGCCGCGCCTCCGGCTGCTTCAAAAGTTGCGATCTGCGCCACGGCGAGCGATATCAGGCAGTAGCCGCAGAAGAAATAAAAACCGCTCAGAAGCCAGGCGTCGGTGAATTTATCGGCGCCGAACGCGAGGTAGGCCAGTATTATGCTCGCCGTGAAAACATCCGCCATGGACCATTTGCCGATCGCCTTAAGCGCAGCTTTATATCTTTGCCCGCCGCCGTTGGAGTTGACGGCGAGATAACACAATATTATCTTCAGCGCCGGCACGATAACGCTGAAAAGCAATATCAGCAAGGCCGGCAGCAAATAGCCGCCGTCGAATAATCTGGATATGGTTTCAATAATGCCCTTGGACTGGAATTTAAGAATGCTCGTTCCGCCAATCACCGGGATATCTCCCGACGCCTTGATGGCCAGCAGCGGCGCGAAAAGGCCCGCCGCCAGGAAAACCGCGGAGACTAAGATAACGCGTTTGGCCGCGCCGCGAAGCGTCGAAAAACCGCCGCCCGCGATATATGCGACGGCGGATATCGCGCAGTAAAACAGAAAAAGAAATGAAAGCGTTTCGTAAAATTTCGCCTGCGCGTTTATGTCGAGCAGGAAACTGATCTTATTAAAATACGCCGGATAGACGCCCTTAACGAGCTCCTGCATATTGAGTTTGATCGTGTCGAGCACGCCGAGCCGCGAGCAGTAAAGCGAAAAATACCCGGCTGAAAGCGAGGCGAAATAAACGGCCGCGAAAGCCGAACCGATGAGTGCGGCGGCCGGAAAGACCGCGCAGGCCGACAGAAATAATATCTTGAATTTCCATGTCAGGAAAAAATAATACATAAATCGCCGCTTTATAATAAAAAATAAACTATTTATTTATTTATTAATCGTGTGATTTGTTTATTAATTGATTTATCGTTATATCGTTTGATTAATTTATTGATTAATTAATTAATATTAAGATCACCAAAAACTATTCGGCCGCCCGGTCATCTTTCCGCGAAATACATCGCCATCGCGCCCTTGCCTTTGATCTCGACCGAGCCGCGGCTTTCGCATTTATAGCGATTCTTCAAAAGTTTATAGGTCGATTCGGAAATATTGACCTTGCCGGGCGCGCCGTTGGATTCCATGCGGCTTGCGATATTCACCGAATCGCCCCAGATGTCGTAAACCATTTTTCTGCGGCCGATGACGCCCGCGATGACGGGCCCCGAGTGCACGCCGATTCTGATTTCGAGCGCGAGGTTGTTTTTGTCTCCGAGCCTTCCGGCGATATAATCGCGCATTTCAAGCGCCATTTCGACGGCGTCGAACGGATTGGTCTCGCTGGATTCGGGAACGCCCGCCACCGCCATATACGCGTCGCCGATCGTTTTAATCTTTTCGACCTTATGCTTGTCGCACAGGCCGTCGAAGTGAGCGAAAACCTCGTTCAGCTCGCGGATCAGCTTCTGCGGCGTAGAACTTTCAGATAAATTAGTGAACCCCTTGAAATCGGTAAATATGATAGTCGCCATGGCGTATTCTTCCGCTATGGTCTGTTCCGGATTGTCCTTGAGGCGCCGCGCGATCTTTTCAGGCAGGATATTTCTGATAAGAGTCTCGCTCTTTTCCTTTTCAGCTTCGAGCAGCTTCGCCGCCTCCGCCAGTTCGCTCGTACGCTCGCTCACCTTGCGCTCGAGACCGGCGTTGGTTTCTTCCAGACTGCGCAGCGTTTCGCGAAGTTTTTTCGCCATCGAATTGGCCGCGGCGCCGATGAGCTCGAACTCGCCGCCCGCGCCGCCCGCGATGGGCTCTTCAAGCCGGCCGTCGCCGAATCTGTCAAGGCCGGCCGCGATGACGCGCAGCGGGTTTATAAAGTGACGCTTAATAAACGATGCGGATACGACCACTAAAATGAGCGTGAGGGCCAGCAGGAAATATAAATAATTGACGATATTTGTTTCGAACGCGCATGTGGTGCAGCCGTTTATCTTCTCAATAATCTCCGCGTGGCGCTTTTCCATGAGGTTGAGGGTTTTCATGAATTCATCGATATAGGTCGTATATTCGACCACTATGTCGATGCCGTTGAATTTGCCCCAGTGCTGATAGCTGTACTTTTTATTATACTCGGCCGGGATAGATGCGTCTTTGAACGTGGCGGTCTGCTCGTAATAAATTCCGCCCGATTCGCGGTTCACCCAATTGCTGATGAACTTTTCGGTCTTCTGCTTTTCACGTTCGGCCGGGCTCAGTTTTTTGACGAGTTCAAAAATATCGGTGCCTATAATCGATTTTTTATTGTGTGAAACCAGCACCAGCCGGGGCCCGTCGTAAACTGAAACGGTCACGTAAGAATATTTCGCCAGGCCCGAATCGGCGTTTTCGAAAAGTTTCTGGTATTCGGCGCTGCCGGCGCAAAAATCGATCAGCGCGCGCGCGTCTTTAACGCCCTTTAGTTCGGGACGCTCTTTTAGAAAATCGAGCTGCTGAAAGTATATCTTTTCGACCAGCGTTTTAATATAGCGCTCGCTCATGATCTTTATGTTCGAACTTACGATATCGCGCACGCCGCCGATCGACGAGCCCGTTATCTCGGTGATATTACTTTCGAGCTCCTTGTAGCTGATCTTTTCAAAAAAATAGTTGATAGCGTAATTCGCGGCAAAAACCGCCAGCAGCAGAACGATCAGCTTAAACTGGATCTTCTGGTAAAACCGCAGGCCGCTGAAACCGTCAAAATTTTCGTTCGAGTTCATAATTCCTTTCTTTTTTGCCCGTTAAATGCGACTGAAGCAAAACGGCGAAAATTTTCAGGCCGCTTTGCTTCAGTCAGTCAAATTATTTTAAATTATTTTAAATTAACGCCTGATTACTTTTTAACGAAAACCCTCATGTGATGACGGTATCCGTCGCAGAAGTCTTCGAGCGTCGTTACGGGAACGATCGAGCCGCACAGCGTTTTAGCGTGGAACCTGTAGCGGCCGGGGATCACGTTGACTATTTCCTGCGAGCAGGGAGCGACGCAGCCCGAGGCGCCGTTGCCTATGTTGTAATAAATGCGATAGTCGGTGTCGTTCGATATTACTACTTCGGAATCACGGAGGCCGCATATTCTTTCCTTATTGAAGCACGATGCTTCGCACGGCGGAACGTAGTAAGAGCGGCCGCAGTCTACGACGCGCGTCGGATAGGTTCTGTAAACTTCTTTTCTGCATGGAACATAGCTGGTTTTGTAAATATATTCCTGGTTTTTTACCGATATGTTCCAGCTGTAGTCGTTGCCTTTTTTGAATGTCTGGGAGCCTTTTTTAAATACTTCGCAGTAGTCGTAGGATTCGACTGTGTATGAGTATCTGGCCGGAGCTATGCATACGGTTTCGTCGCATAACGGGGCCACCGTGAATGAATGGCGTACTTCGCCGCTTTTGTTGAATTTAACGCTCAACCTGTGGTTGGTGTTATTATGTATAGTGATCCTTGCATCCATGCTCTGTTCATCCTTGACGATATCCAGGTCGCATTTCGGCGCTTTCACTACGACGTAGCAGTTGCAGCGGTCGTGGCGATAATCGTAGCGGTCGCATGCGTAAGCCGCTGAAAATAACAGCAGGCTGAATAAATTAACGTACACAAAAATCGTGAAGAGCTTTCTAAGGGACATACTTTACCTCCGATTATTTTGTGTTTATTGGGTTGGATGATGAACACTATTTTACATAAAAAGTGTAATTTAGTCAAGAAATAAATACGACCGCATTTATACGGTCGTATTTATAATGTATTTATTTTTATAATTTTTTCTTTTATAATTCTATGACAGCTTATAACTTATCCATGATATTTATCTTGACCTGATCAGCAGGCAGCAGTTCGTCGACGACTGCTTTTATGAATTTGGCGCGCGTCTCGCCCGATGCTATGCTTTCGAAGCTGAAGCCGCAGAATATAACGCTTTTATTTTTGATGCCGGCGATATCTTCAGTGCCGGCATATGTGAATATCTTTTCGGCGGAAGGCTGCGCCAGATTGAATATCGAAGGTTCAGAGACGTTGTTAGCGCCTTCGCCGCCGCCCAGCTCGAACTCGCCTAGCGTGCCGAACTTTCCGCTGCCGCTTATCTTATTCGAAGCGGAGTCCTGCAGGTAAAGCGCTCCAAGGCCGGATGTGAAAAATTTTGACAGGCCGTGATGCTGCTCGATGTTCTGCCCGTTTATGAACAGGCGTCCGCCGCCTTCGATAAAGCGCTGCAGTATTGATTCTTCATATTTCGATACGCAGCTGGCGTTCTTTGCGGCATACCACACGACGACGCCGTCTTTATAGCGGCCGAGGACCTCTTCATCGAGCTCGCCGTAAATGGCCGGCAGGTAAAGATCGTAATTGACGCCCGCCTGCGATAGCGCATGGTGATAGAATTTTGAATATATAAGATCGGACGCCGCATAGCCGGTATCGGGCACCACGAGAACGTTCGCGGTCGATTTAAAAACTGGTTTATGCGATATGAACGACGACCATGCGAATTTCTTCGAAAAATCAAGATTTTTATAGCCCAGCAGATAATCTTCGAACGGCGTCAGGTAGATCGAAATGCCGCGCGAAAGCGAAAGGCTCTGCGAGTGGCCTTCTGCGATGATAACCGGCGCCGCGCCGTCTTTAGAAGCCGGCCTCGTGAAAAATGAATTGGCGCTCGATATTATCTTTTCGCTGCCGGCCTTTCCATTTTTATAAAACACCGAGTATTGTACCGACGCGACCGCGACGCTGCCATTGAAAGGCCCTATGGCCGCTGTGAACGCCGCGCCGCCATTTTTGACCAGCGGCGTTTCGACGCATGATCTGTCTTTCGAAAGTTTCGAGCCGGCCGGGATATATTCAGCGGGCGGCGCCGCCTTATCGTTTATCGTCCATCTGATGACGCCTTCCGCCTCGTCGGTGATGACGACCTGCTCATTGAACGACTCGAAATAATCGCCGCGCAGGTCGGGCCGCCCTATCATGTCGATGATATCGCCGCACAATTTCGCCGTGTCGGCGTCTTTCGAATAATTCTGCACTAGCTCACAGAAGTTATACAGGTCAGCGTAATCGGCGTCGGAATATTTCAGCGACTTAAGCCTGGCGAGCAGTATCGGATAGCTGAGCGCGTCGAAATTTTCGATCAGATGCTTCGATAGCGCGTCGATCTTTAGCGCGAGCGTTTCGATATTTGAAAGGTCGAACGCCGAGAACGTGCAGTTGGACCAGCCCTGCGAGCCCCCCTTGTACGAGCGGATATAATCTTCGACTATGACGGCTGAGAATTCTTTTTCGCCTATCTTCGGATTGGCGGCGAGCTTTGCCATAATGGCGTCATATGGGATACCGTCGGCGGGTGCGACCTCTTCGGATGCGATGTAAATTTTTGCGCTGTCTTTTACCTGATAGGCTATCTCGACCATCGCCATGAGGCACGCGTCCATTATGAGCAGGTCGAACTTTCTGCCGCCGTTGAGCTTTACGCCCTCAGCGAGCGCAGCTGTCAGTTTGAAGTTATCCAGATGATTGCCCGACGATTCGTCATATGAAATGCCCTTCACCGGCGAGAATCTGGCGTTCTGGAACTTCCAGCCCGAGCCGTGGTTCCATATTACCAGCGCGTATTTCTTCGCCGGATAATTTTTGACGCCCCACTTGATAAAATCTACCAGTACCGCCGGATCGCCCATGTCGACGCTTTCGCCCAGATTCGCTATTTCTTTCGAGCCTATCTTCGCGAAGTCTTCGTCTTTCTGGACGAAAAAGCGGCGCGCGCCGATCCAGTTGCCGTTGGATTCGTCGTATTCAGGCGAACGGTCGCACTGCACGATAATATTTACGCCGCGGCCCGAGCCGACGGTTTCCATTTCGTTGATATCCTTTATGCCGGCGCTTTCCAGGTCGTTGTCGGCGTTCATATAGACCATGAAGGTCCATTCTTTTTCTTTGTCACTGCCATTATCTTTGCCGCTGCCGCCGGCTTTTTCATCTTCTTTTTTATTAGTGCCGCCGTCAGCTGCCGCGTCATCGACGCTCACGGCCGAATCGGCGCCAGTATTCGCCGCGCCGTCAGTATCGCCGGAGGCCGTTCCGCCGTCCGAAAAATCAGTCGCGGTCGAGCCGCCGTCCGCGGCTACGGTCTGATTTCCGGCTTCAGCGTTATCTTTACCCGCAACCGGTTTTTTATTTTTATAGAGCGCTTCCTGCTCTTCGATCTTCGCCAGCAGCGAGTTGTAATCGGCTCC
>MGFH01000148.1 GCA_001791795.1 Candidatus Wallbacteria bacterium GWC2_49_35 | reverse complement strand
GCGCCAGGACCGCGCCGTAGCCGTCCAGCTCCTCTGAAGCGAGTTTTTCCGAAGCGCCGGTGAGGGCGTCCGCGCGGTATTTGTCGGCGTGCGTTTCAGAAGACGCGAGTAGATATACTTTATCGCCGGCGGCGCCGATTATTCTCGAATAGGCCGCGGGAGATATTCTACATGAATTGTCCGCGCCGGCGACCACGCTTTTCGGCGGCGCGCCGCTTTTTGCGCTGAAAATATTATCATATTTCAAAAAGTGTATATAATCGTTCTTTCCGTCGGAGAGCAATAACGCTATTTTTTGAACGCCGGCGGAGGCTTCGAAGCACCGGGCGTCATTCAGGACGAGGCCGTCTAGCAACTTAAAAGGTACGGCGGCCGGGCCTTCGAAGAAGGAAATTATTTTACCGTCCGACGGGCTGATGACTAATTTTTGAGGCAGTATGAAAGGCCTGACTACTCCCGCGAGCGGATCGCCGGAAACGGAGGCGCCGCCGGTCTTGTCAATTATCCGGACTCCTCCGTCGCGACCGGTTTCGAGACTGAAAACCACGTCGTCATCGCCAATAAGCGGGTCCGCGAAAGAGACGCCGCCGGTGAGAAGCGTTATAAAAACCGCACTAATATAAATAGAAAATATTGACTTTAAAGATAATCTCAAACTCATCACCTTTAATTATATCATAATAAATCAATGGATGCAACACCGGCGGTTCTTGATTACCGTTATTCAAAACGCCTGACGGAAGGCTCGTTCGTACCTCATCTGCGCTTCACGCTCGGGATAAAATTCGGCGCCGCGCCGCAGAGCGTTTCAAGGCATATCGAAAGATCGCCCGCGTGAAGGTTGAGCACCGAATCATAGTCGTCGTGGCGGTATCCGCCGAAAAGCGCGAGCGCGAGCGGAAACGGGCGGCCGAGCTTTTCGTCGAGCCGCTTTACCATCGAATAAACCATTTTAGAACACTCGAGCCACTCGTCGGTCGTGCATTGCGATCCGAGCTCGTCCCACTCGTGCGAATCGGCGCCGTGGCAGAAGACTATATAATGAATTTCATCCGAGACGGCCTTCTTCTCGAGCGCCTTCAATTTGTCTGCCAGATCAGCGATATATCTTTTATGGCTGCCCGAAGGGTTTATATTGAAACCGGGCGGCACGGCGGAGTCGAGGTCCGCCCCGGCGAACTCGCGCGCGTCTTCTATAGAATTTCCGAAATGGCCGTCCAGGTCGATATAGGCTCCCACGGCCTTTTTGTCCCGGTACAGTTTGAGCGACGCTATTACCTGACCGCTGAATGTACAGAAGCCCGAGCCGCAGTAAGGCCGCGCGTGGTGAAATCCGCTCGTGGGGCTGAACGCGATCGCCGCCGGATTTTCGAGCGCGCCTTTGACGGCGTGATAGAGGCTCGAGTTGGTGTAGCGGACGCTGTCGGCGAACTGCTTCGACCACTCGAGGCCGTTAGAAACGCAGTCGTGCTTTATCCCCGCGAAGAAATTATCGACGTATTCCGCGGTGTGCGCCGCCAGAAAGTCTTCGCGCGTATAGGGCTCCCAGCCGGAGACCTCGTTGAAATTGGAATATAATCCCTTCGCGATTAAAAATTCTCTAAACAGCCTTGGTTTTTCTGGGCTGCGCGAATAATTGGAGGTTCCATCGTTGTTCAAAACCATCTCAGGCCTGTAATATATATCAATTTTAGAGTTCCTCAATTCAAACCGCCTCGCTTTTTTTATCGTAACTATACGCAAGTATTTTGTCTGTGGGATTATCAAAATAAACTATTTTATTGATTGAACAATTGTTTTTACATCACAGATCGACCGTTCAAATGTATCAAGGGCGATCATTCTGAGTTCGATTATTTTGTTATGACCGGCTTCCCATGTGGTTAACGATTCATCTGTTTCCATAAAAGGATATAATAAAATACATTTTTTCGCTTCTGAATATCTGGTAACGTAAGCATACATCTGATATAGATCTGAAGACAAGGCTTTTAACGTGTTTTTATTATCTAAAGGCGACTTCCATTTAGTATCGATTATCATATAAGCGCCACTATCTTTAAAAATTAAAATGTCGGGACGTAAATTTATTTCCAAATCTCCATTAAATAAATTTTTTAGCAGATAAACAGATCTGTCTTGAATTTTATAACTTTCAATTTCGCCATTAACAAATAAGTTTCCGACGATCGCCGCCACATATTTTTCGAACAGATCGTTCATTTCAAATAAAAATGAAAAACCGTCGCAACGTTCGTATTTATTAGCATAAGACAGGTTTTTAAGAATGGCGCCGGCGAGAATAAACGCAGTTTTGAATCTTTCGTTACGCCGGTCAAAAACTATCGTATTGATAATTGACGGATTAAAACCGCCGTCATCGACTTCATCGAAAAAATTCGAACAATCGTTCAATTTCTTTTTGATTTCAGCGTTTTTAACGAAAATCCGCAAGATTTTAAAGGCTGCCTTGAAAATTTTATTTAAATTATTGTCATGGCTGAATTCATCAAACTTGCAATAAGCATTGGGCGAGTTACGATATATATTATTAATCTGACCTTTGACGATCACTTTTCCTTTTAGCGTGTTTCTGTTTTCTTCTACCGAGATATAGTCGTGGTAAAAGCCTCTTCGGATTTCGGCATATACCAGGTCGGCATACAACGATGCGAAAACGTCCAACAGGGATATATTAACGTTTAAAACATCAACATTTTCGAATATATCAACTTTAATATATCCCGCATGATAGAGCATTTCCATTAAAGCCCGTCGGTCCGTTTTGTCTTCGTCAGACGGTCCGGTTTTACTCAAAGAAATTTTAGGAAGAATTTCAATCGCGAAATCAGAAAACTGAATGTAACCAACATAATTAACGAACATTATTTTCTTAAAGTCATATTTTAAGACGTTTCGATTGTTATAATATTTTTTTAAATAAGCGGCAAGAATCGCGTATTCCTTTTCGGTAAGCGATTCTAAACAATTTTCTTTTATGTCTATCCATTCGCACTCGCGTTTTGTGATTACTTTAACTGCATTAATCATAAACCACCATATTTATCTTTCAGCACTCAACTATTTTTAATATCTCAGCAATTCCAAATTCGTTTTTTATCGCATATCTCTCGTTTATGCTAACCGAGGCAAAAGATTTGTGGTGAAATAAGTTTGAATTATATTGTTTTTTATAAACGATAAAACCGTCGTTTTCATTTGAGCCTATTCCGCCGAGCACCTGGCCAACCTTCTCTAAATCATTGTAAAAATATTCTTCTAACAAGGGAATTATTTTATCTTTAAAAACCGAAATCAATTCTTCGTTAGTCTTTATGTCCAAAAAATAAGAATGCCCTATCGTATGGTCTCTATCATACAGACACTCTATCCTCTGATTCATCGTTTCCAACAAATCGGTAAGATCAATGTTTAATCCCTGCGCATTCTGGCCTAACAGTTCGCTTTGAGGATAAAATGGCCGAAACGAAAACCGTCTTCTTAATGCGCTGTCTAAAAGAGCTATAGAACGGTCGGCGGTATTCATCGTGCCGATAATGTACAGATTGGGCGGTAAAATAAACTTTTCACTTGAATAAGGCAGAGCGCAGATGATTTGACCGGACTCGCCCAAACGTTTATCGGATTCAATAAGCGTTATCAACTCACCCAGTATTTTAGAGATATTACCGCGATTGATTTCATCGATGATTAATACGTAGTTGATATCGCTCTTATCAAAATCAAAATTGTTTAT
The DNA here is from genome assembly GCA_001791795.1 of Candidatus Wallbacteria bacterium GWC2_49_35. Classification (GTDB taxonomy): domain Bacteria; phylum Muiribacteriota; class UBA9980; order UBA9980; family UBA9980; genus UBA9980. Next base: position 28,136 of record MGFH01000148.1, on the reverse strand, counting down.
GTCGCTAATATTTTTTAACACGGCTTTTTTCTTATCGTTGTGTAGTAATTGGTTATTTTTCAGAGATTGATTTAAACCTGAATATAGCGCTTCATAGGCAATTTTCTTCAAAATGCCGTCATGGGGTTCAAAACCGCCCTGGCCGTCGGATTTCAGACCCTCTACAAATTCTTCATAGCCATAAGACTGATGGAACGTTACGAAAGTGATCCGATCTTTATTGACTAATTCGACAAACTCTTCATTAGCTTTCGCGTCATCAATTTTTTCTAAATTTCTGCATATTTTTACCGCGTCGATTCTGCCGGTATAAGTTTTACCGGTACCGGGAGGCCCGTAGTAAATAACATTCGAGTCGAACTCAATGACCTCCGGGTCGATAATCGGCGTAAATATTTTATTTATTAAAATCGGATCGGTTACTCGACAAATTATTTTTTTTTTGTCATTATTGTGAAGAACCTTAATTTATTTCTTCTCCCATATGTCTTTTATGATCATTTTACCCTCTTCATAATATATTGAAGGCCTTTCGTTATAATCTTGCCAGTTATAAACGATTTCGAATTTATTGAATAACTTAAAACTTCTAAATAAATCATAGGATAGCAAATTATTTTTATATCCAAAGCCGCCTTTTTCCGTTACAAACCAATACCCTGAATATTCATCAAATAAGTTATATTTAAAAGGCTTATCAAAATAAGGAAATAATCGTTCAATATAATATTTCTTCTTTTCTTCATTTTTAATAATATTAACGTACGCTTGAATGTCATTCATAGTCTTAACATACTGGTTAAAACTTTTTTCTAAATATTTATTTATAAAAATATCTTTATCCATTAATTTACTTACATCCATGTCATCGTCAGCATAAACCCACAAATATCTTACATAATAGTCAAACAAGTCTAAGAAGTATTGATTTCCTTTACCATACAGTATATTCTTATTGTGTTTAAATAATAAATAATTCATTTTTGCTATTTCTTTTTCAAACATAAGTATCCTTGCAAATTCATCTTTTTCAAACATTTGTACTTTGATTTATTAAAATTGTCTTGCTACACCTAAACCGCCCTCTGGACGTCAGTTTATTCATGAATAAGAATGTGGCGTAATGGAGAAGAAAATGGGACTTGTCTGTTCCTTCCCCATCGCGCATCATTCTAAGCGTTACTGCCGTTCATCGGGGTTATTTGCGTTTTTTATCGCGTTCTTCCTGTTCGCGGCGTTTGCGTTCGTTCTCTTCCTTGCGCCATTTGTCCTTTATCGAAAGTTTTTCGCTGGTTTCGAAAAATTCGACGGCGCTGTCTTCAGAGGAGTAGGTGCGCTGCTTTTCGAACATGGACTGCTTGATGTAGAGCTCCTTGCGTTTGATTACGTAAGACTCTTTGTCTTTGAGTTTGTGCAGGACCTCCCTGGCCTGGTCCATGAGTTTGAATATGGTTTTATTGCCGGGATAGCGCGCTGCGTGTTTTTCGGTGCGGGCGATGAATTTTTTGATCTCGCCCTGCGCGCGGTGTATGTCGCCGGCGTCGGCGTAAAGCATCGCCTGTTTCTGGCACACGGCGAAGTGCAGCAGTATGACTTTTTCGCGCACGAACTCGTTTTCGAAAGGCTTTTCGGATTCGGATTTGACGAAGCCGATTCTGAATTTCTGCGCGAAAGAAGTCTTTTCGCCGGTGTAATTATTCGAGCAGGTTATCTTCACCTCGGCGAAGTTGAACTGGCGCATGGATACGGCTTTAGTGACCTGCGGCACAGAGAACCAGACCGCGATATATTTCTTCTCGCCGAGCTGTATGTCTTCGGCGTCGATAACGGACAACTCGTGGGTGGAATCGACCTTCAGGCCGTTGACAATTCTGGCGATGGAAACGTTTATGGACGGGCGTATCTCGACGGAGATGTCGCGGGCGTAGGTGGTGAGCAGGCCGCCGAGCTCGGTGGCGAGGCATTCCAGGAAGAAGTCGATGTTCTGCACGTAGTAATAGTTGCCGCGGCCGTTGTCGGCGATCTGTTTGAGAAGGTTTTCGTCGTGGTCGGCGCCGTAGCCGAAAGTCGATATTGAAAGTTCGGCGGGACGCCTCGATACCAGCTGGGCGAAGCCTTCTGCGCTGGTAACGCCGATGTTGGCCATTCCGTCGGTGAACACGATCATGCGGTTGAGGGAATCCGCGGATGCGCCGCCGGAGATCGCGGCCGAAAACTTTTTGAACTGCTCGAAGCCTTCGACCATTCCGCCGGCCATATTGGTAGAAGAGCCGCTCGCTATGCCGGAAACGAGGCGTTTCAGTTCGTCGCGGCTGGCCTGATCGGTTTTAACCATGGGGCTGAGCGTCCTTACGTCGGTATCGAACAGGACGATGCCGAAAGAGTCGCCGTCTGTGAGATTTTCGATAAGTTTGATCACCGAGTCGCGGGCGCATTCGATCTTTGTCCCGCTCATGGAACCGGAAACGTCGATCACGGCGATTATGTTGAGCGCCTTGCGGGCGAGCGCCGGTATGGCGTCCTTTTCGGGGGCCTTTATTTCGATGAGTCCGTAAACTTTATTGGGCGCGCCGAAGAACACTTTATCGTAGTTGGTGTAAAGCTTGACCGCAAGCGGCGGGAAAGCCTGATCTGCGGGCTGTTCGCCGGCGTTGTTGGAGTCGGCGTCGAGCATGTCGCCGTCGACGACGAGGCCTTCGGGGGCGTCGGACTTCTTGGGCGCGCCGGAAATTTTTATTAAATTCTGATTGGGAATCACTTCGACCTTGCGGTCGGAGTAACGTGAAATGATATCTATTATTTCTGAGGGGTTTTCGTATTCGACCTGAAAAGAATCGTCGGAAATTTTAAAGATAGACAATTTGTTCGTCATAATGACACTCTCCTTTCAAAATGGCCTGAACTTATTCGCGGCTACGGCGGGCGCTAAAACGCGCCCCAGCATGGCCGGGCTTATTTCAGGTGGCTTTGTCTTTTTAAATAAACATGGCGGCGATATAACATCACCCAGCATGTTCCATTTAAAGGAAAGACGGGTATATTCAGTTTTTATTATAAGCCTCGCCCGCGATTTTTAAAAAAAACGGCGGCAGGAAACCTATAATTTAATTTTAACATAAAAATTTTATAAAGTCAAATCGAGCCATGGCGAGGCTTAATATGGTATCCGGCCAGAAAAATCAACAGAAAAGCCACGGCTATAAGGGCGCCCACAGGATAGGCTACGCCGGCCGAAAGTTTGAAACCTTCCGGCGCGAGCAGGATATAACTCGAGCATATCGCCGTCATAAACACCGCGGGTATAGTCATTATCCAGTGGAAGCGGCCGGTGGACGCCAGAAAAACGGCGCAGGTCCAGAGTATTATCACCGACAGCGTCTGGTTGCACCATGCGAAATAGCGCCAGATAATATCGAAATTTACTTTCGTGATTATATAGGCCGTAAAAAATATCGGAAGGCTTATTATCAACCTGTTCTTTACAGGCTTCTGGTCGAATTTAAAGAAGTCGGCAACGATCAGGCGCGCGGCCCTGAATGCCGTATCGCCGGTGGTTATGGGGCATGCGACCACGCCGAGCACCGCGAGCGCGCCGCCGAAGACACCCAGCCACGAGGCGCATATCTGGTTCACCAGCCATGCCGGGTCCATTTTATGCAGCGTCATTTCGGCGTTCAGCTGGGCGGTCCCTCCGAAAAAAGCCATGGCGGCGGCAGCCCATATAACGGCGATAACGCCCTCGGCGATCATCGCGCCGTAAAATATGGATCGGCCCTGACGTTCAGATGTCATGCAGCGGGCCATCATGGGCGACTGGGTGGCGTGGAAGCCTGAAACTGCGCCGCAGGCGACCGTTATGAAAAGCATCGGGTAAATGAAGATCGCGGCGCTTCCGGAATGCATGTTATATAAGTTGGAAGGGACTGCCTCGGGAATGACGGCGCCGTATCTTACCATATGCAAAGCGAGGCCCAGAGCCATTATCAGAAGGGCCGCGGCGAATACCGGGTAGACCCTTCCGATAATCTGGTCTATGGGAAACATCGTCGCGATTATGTAATAGCCGAAGATCAGATAGAACCAGAATGTATTTTCGATTCCGGTAAGGTTAGTCAGAAGGGCCGCGGGGCCTTTAACGAAAACTACGCCGACGAGTATCGAAAGCACCATGATGAAAATTATCGAGACGTTCTTGAATTTTTCACCGAGATAAAATCCTATGACTTCGGTGATACTTCTGCCGTCATGGCGCAGAGAAAGCATTCCCGAAATGTAATCGTGCGCGCCGCCGATGAAAATGCAGCCGAAGACTATCCACAGAAAAACTACGGGCCCGAAAAGCGCGCCCATTATGGCTCCGAATATTGGGCCCAGACCGGCTATATTTAAAAGTTGTATCATGAAGATCTTCCAGCCGGGAAGTTTGACGTAATCGACGCCGTCATAAAGCCTTTCAGACGGCATTTTAGCGGCATCATCAACCCCGAATATCTTTTCACAGAATTTTGAATAGACAAAATACGCTGATATTAAAATTATAATTGAAATCAAAAAAGTAAAAATATCAAAAACCTTCTTCCATAAAAGATAAAACCGATAAATTTATTATACAATAACGACGGAAAAAAATAAAGAGAAATTTCTTTTTAATTCATAATTTATAATTTATAATTTATCCGTTCTTTTATTAGATTTCATGTCATAAAATTTATTAATCAGTCATTTATTTAATAATCAGTGATTAAATTTTCTTGCTAAAAGATTATCCGTGATGTAAAATAAACTGGAAAGTATTTAATGGATAAAACGGCCGGCGGGCGGCAATGGCCGTTCAAAAGTAAGATATAATTTAAAGAAAATGGAGAATAAAATGCAGGCAGATATCATATGTGAACAGAAAATTCCACTCGATGAAAGTTCGTGGCAGGCGATAATTACGGGCATGCGGCTCGCTTTTTTCGGCAACAGGTTCGACGAATACTTCAAATTCCTTTCAGGCTGCTATATGAACGATAAGGAGATCGCCGAAAGAAAAGGCTTCTATCTGCGGCTCGCGGCGATGCTTTCGAGGCATCTGCGAATGACGCCGCAGCTGTACGAGGCTTATCCTTATATCGAATACATAGCGGCGGACCTCGTCGAATGCGTCGACAAAGACCTGCTGAAAGCGGGCGGCGACCTGGGCGCTGTGTGCAAATCGGCTCAGGAGGCGCTTAAGGCCAAAGAGCCGAAAAAAGATTCGGCGGTCGTCGCGAAGCCGCCCGCGCCGGAAGACAGGGAACGGTTCATAGCAGAGCGTTCCGGCGATTTAAAAAAGCTGTTCGTCGAAGTCATCGACGAAAAATGGGTCCTTGACGGCAGTTTCGACAGAACGCTGGCGCTGGCCTGCGAACTTCTTTATCTGGAGCGGCCCGACGCGGAGGCAATAACATCGGTGTGGTTCAACAACGAAGCGAACCTCGAGCAGGTGATGTGCTGGTTCATCGAAGACTTCTGCCTGCTGCTGAGGGGCCTCGAAGAGAACGACTGGATAGTTATTCTGTGCCGCCTGGCGCAAAGCTGCGGTTTCGACGCGCCCAACCTCCACTCGCTGCAGGCCGAGGCCTGCTTCAAACTCCGCGAATATCAGCGAGTTATAGGCTCCGTGACGGAGCTCGAAAAAAAATATAAGATAACGCCGTTTCTGGAACACATAAAATGCTTTTCCCTCTGGCAGACCTCGCAGCTGAAAGAATGCGCGAAGATCCTTCGTCGCCGGCTCGATGAAAATCCGGGCGACATACTGGCCGCGCTTCTGGCCGGGGACGTTTTCATGAGCCGGACCATGCTGGAAAACGCCGTGAAGGCTTATTCATACGCATACCACCTCGAGCCCGGGGCGGCCGACATACTTTTTCTTCTGGCCCGCGCCTATCACGCCTGCTACTTCACCGACCAGAAAGACCTTTGCGTCGCCAAAGCGGAGACGGTGAATCCCGGAATCGCGAAAAAATTCAAGTTCGGCGTCGAGCTGTATCTTAAATGTTCGCAACCCGGCGTCAGAGCTAGAATCGACGGCATAGAAGGCGGAGACTGTCCACTGTGCCTCAAAGGCATCGAGGGCGGCAAAAGGGTCATCGAATGGCTATGCGAAGGCGGCGGACAAAAGCGCCTGGAGGCGGACCTGAAGGACGGCTACATCTATAAATTCAAATACCTGCCTGAAGAAAACAAGGTGGAAAGCGAGGAAAGCCGCGATGGAAGGATCACCGTTTACAGCGGCGGCGAGGCGGTCGAGCTGGACGATCTTTTAAAGGATTACGCGGTGAAAAATCTCGACGATCTGCCCAAACCAGCCATAGCCGATTTCCTGGGCGAATCAGCCTTCGAAAGAATTTAACGGGCGTCAATTTTTGTCAAAATCGAGTTCACGCTTTTCGAAGACGCGGACGGCCGCGGCGAAAAAAGCCGCTATGAAAAAGAGGCCCCAGAAAATATAAACGGCCTTATACGCAGTGATATCGCCAAAACTCATCTTGACGAGCTGCTGGAGGGGCGGCAGCATAAAATTAAGAAAACCCGGCGGCTGCGCGAAACTGAATATTATCACGATAAGTGCAGCCACGATGTTGTCACGGACGATCTTCGAGAAAAAAAGCGTTGCGGCGGCGGTAACCAGGGCCGTTAAATAGATCGGCGAAAGCCTCGCCAGCGCCTCAAAAAAAGCGAACTGACTTTTTACGTCGCACAGATAATAACCAAGAGCGAACAGCGCCGTAATCATCGCCGCGCAGACGATAAACGCGGCCGCCAGTTTCGCCAGCAGGTACTCCCGCCGCGAAACTCCCTTGGTAAGCATTATATAGATCCTTGGATTCGCCTCGCGCCCGGCGATCCTGTACGCCGTCAGAAAAGAGGCCGTCACGGCGAACATTCCGAGCCCGAAGTAAATGTCGAACGCCTTCATCAGCCAGTAGTGGTCGCTGAAAAGAAATATGAAAAGGCATACGGTAAGTGCCTCGCATATGAATCCGGTGGCAAGGTAATATTCGTGCAGCGTGAATTTTATAAGCGAAAAGACCGCCATCTCACTCAGCCTCCCGCGGCGAAACTACTGAATTGAAGTAATCGTCGAGCGTTTCCTTCGACTCACCCAGGGCGTTTATGGACGCACCCGAGTCTATCAGCCGTTTCAGAACGGCTTCTTTATCGCCCTTCTTCTTCTCTTCTAATATGTAGCCGCCGTCATCAGCTATCGAAAGGCCATGCTTTTCTTTGAGCTCTTCGACCACCGCGGCGCCGGCATTTTCGAACGACAGCCTGTAGCGCCCGCGGGTCACCAGCATCGAAGACGTTTCGCCGTGGCGGATTATGCGGCCCCTGTGGATTATCGCGAAGCCGTCGCATATTTTTTCGAGGTGCGCGAGTATGTGCGAGCATATCAGAAGAGTTTTATTTTGAGTTTTTAGGGCGGCCATTATGTCGCAAAGTTCTTTCTGCGCGAAAGGATCGAGGCCGGAAAAAGGTTCGTCGAGAATTACGAACTCGGGCGAGGTCATCAGGGCCTGCGCGATTCCGATCTTCTGCAGCATGCCTTTCGAATAGTGCGCCATGCGCCGGTCCGCGCCGTCGGACATTCCCGTCATTTCGAGAAGCTCCGAAACTTTCGCGGCCGCCGCGGCGCCGTTCATCCCCGATACACCCGCGAGGTATTTCAAATATTCGCGCCCGGTGAACGAAAGATGATAGTCTGAATATTCAGGCAGATAGCCTATTTTAGAATAAAACTCGCCGGGGGCTCCGCCGATGACGCTGAGCGCGCCGCCGGACGGCCTGAGGAAGCCGAGTATCAGCTTAATAAGAGTGGTCTTGCCAGCGCCGTTCCTGCCGATTATACCGAACGCCGAGCCGCGCGGAATTTCAAATGAAATATCAGCGAGCGCGGTTTTATTATTGAATTTTTTCGTTACGCCGGCGGCTTCCAGGGCGAATTTCATATTTACCGCCTCGAATTCTTTTCCGTGAATAGTTTTCTCATTCTTTCAAATTCCTTTATCTGCTTTTCGTCTAACGACGGCACTTTTTTAAGATCGTCGATCGAGGCGAAGAATCCTTTATTTTCCCTGCGGCTGACAATGTCGGCCGCCTGGCGTTTCGTAAGGAAGGAAATCGAAGCCAGCTCGTACTCCTCGGCCGCATTGATATTTATGGAAACGAAAAACTTTTCGGTTTCGTCGCCGAGGTTGAATGTGTCGTTAATTATCCATAGCGGCGTGGAAGCGTGTTTAGCAAGCAGTTCCACGTTCGAGGTTCCGAGTTTATCGACGGTCTGCTGGATGCGCTGAAAACATTTTCCGAAGACCGCCTGCATCGCGCCCGGATCGACGAGCGTAAGATGCGAGGCGCAGTAATTGCTCCTGTAGTAAGCGGCGGCGTCTTCCCAGACTCCCGCGAAATAGACGTTCATACAGTATCCGCTCAGCGCGTCGCGGGCGTCGCCATTGAATAGCGCTGCGTATTGCTTTATAAAATCGATAAATACGATCGCTTCATCCATTTTTTCGCATTTTTCATAATTTTTGAAAAGGCGATATTTCGCCGCGATGATTTTCAAGTAGGCGTTTTCGAGCGGGGGAAAAATTTCGCCGGGAGTCCCGTTCAATTTTCCGCCGTGGAACTTTTCATAAAACCCAATGTCGTCGAGGTAATTAGACTGTATTTTTTCATCGTTGACCATCCGGTAAAAAAGCGAGGCCACTAACCCTTCGGTAGAAAGCATCTGCTGAATGTTTTTCAATTCGGACGCGTCGAAGTTGCTGTTGAAATGATTGTAAAGATATTGTTTAAGCCCGTCATCGCCGGCGAGTCTTTCCAGTTCGGCCGAAACGGGTATTCTTTTGAACGCGAACAGATTGCTTTTGACCCAGTAATATCGCTTCGACTTATGGGAGAGGCTGGCGATATCCTGCAGCTGGGAAAAGTAAGCGCGGCCTTTGACGTCGTCGAATGTATAAAGATTTCTGCAGGCGGGGTTCGAGCTCATATCGACCATCATGGTTTCGAAATGCTCTCCCCATCCTTCGACGAACGCGGTCCAGAAATCGGAGATAGCGGGCGCGGTGTGGACGAAGCGGTCGGCCGAAAATTCGAAATCGGTGTCTTTAATATAGGCGTCGATAAGGTGGCCGTTCTCGTGGGCGAATATGGATTCGAAAGCGACCGGGTCCGGCGGCATTTCGATATAATGCGCGAACGACTTGTCGGCGGGCGCGCCGTCTTTTTTGAGGAAAAAGCCGCATTTGGGCATATTTCCGCCTCTAACCAGATGTATGTAAAGCGGTTCGCAAAAAACCTCGGCAGTTTGAGAGCTTCTGCCGGCCTTTATTTCGGCGAGCATGAAATTTTTCGCGCACGCGCCGAGTTTCAGTGAGACCTTCGATATTCCGCCGCCGATGGTTTTCGCGATTTCGGCCGCGACGGTATCGCCGTCCGCAATAATCTCGAACAGAGGCAGTTTACGGTTTTTCACGCCGATAAAAACGGGCGCGGTGCCTTCGAAGGACTGCCTTACGAAAACGAACGAATCAGGACCCGCCGCCATGGAGCTGCCTGAAAAAAGCGACAGAAAAAACGAAACTGTAATCAGGATGAACGATAAAAATTTCATTGCGACCTCGGTTATTAAGATTATCGTTCGCAAACGACGCGAAAGGCTGTCTGAAACGATAACATAATGATAGCACATTTCATGGCGATTATCAAGAAGAAACGTTCTTTCGAAAAACCGTTATTTGATTTGAGTTCTTGTCTATATCTGAAAATTATGATATACTTAATACATGATAAAATCAAACAATCGTGCCGCCGGAATTTTCATTTTTGCCGCAGCCGCCTTGTTCGCGACGAAAACCGCCATGGCGAACCCTATCTTCATAGATTACAGTTATCCCGTCGACGCCGCCGACCCGGCGTCTCTCATAAAGTTCATTCCGCCACTGATAATAATCACGGCGATAGTCGAATTCGTCATCGCGCGCTGGACCTTCAAAAGCAATTCTATATTCGCCACGGTGCTCATCGCAAACGCCGTAAGCGTTCCCCCGACGCAGATCGCGGCCGCGCTTTTACTCAAAGCCTTTCCGGGCGGATCTGTTTATTACGCCGCGGAGATCATTCCGATCGCGGTAGAGTTTCTGATATACAGGATTATGCGCGGAAAAATGGCCGCGGCGGGGATCGACCCGAAATTCATCACCAGCGAGAACTTTTTTACGACCATTGTAGCGGCGAACTTTGTGAGTTTTCTGTTAGCGGGCGGGATATTGTCACTGCTTTACCCTTTTTTAGAAATATTATTTCGATGACGCGTCAAAACTATTATCTTTATTACCGATTACTGCTTAAATACGAGGTGCCGAATGAGTGAAAATCCAAACGAAACAGAAAGTAAATTCAAGAAAATCAAAGGAAAATTATCGAGATATTTTTTAATAATCCTGATTTTATCCGCATTATTTTTTGCGGTAACGTTTTATTTTAATGTTCGCAGAATAAGCGACAGCAACAGCATGAACATCATTATGACAGCATACAATAAAATTCCGGCCACGATTATTCCGAAAAATCCGCTATTCGCCGATTCTGACAAATTCGTCGAACGGCGGAAGGATTTCATCGGCAAGGCCGACCAGTTAAACGACGTAATCAAAAATATCGAAAAACACCTCGAAGGAAAATTCGAATTTGACGAATACACCAAAGACAAGATCTGGAAAGATTATTCAAAACTTCTTAAAAATCTCGAGGAACTTGCGGCCAAAGAGCCTTCCGCCGCGGAGGCGTTCGTTCCCGACATCCCCGGGCAATTTTTCACCGGCGGCCGGGACCTTTTCAATTACGTCACGCTCATCAACCGGGTAAAGATCTCAGCCCTTCTGGCGTCGATAGCCATCGGCAAAAAAGATTATCAGACTGCGCTTCGCATCGATCTCGCCTTAACCCGGATCGCACGGGCCGTGGCGGTTGCCGGCTATGACCTGCCAACCCTGATCGGCGTTATTATACAATACGAAGTCGCGACGATCGCCGGAAAAGGGCCGGCGAAAGTTTATCTGGAATGCGACGGCGCGCTTTTCGATCCGCATAGTCTGAACGCGGTCAAAGAAGCGCTGAAGGTCCGCACCGCGTCAATTCCTTTTTTCTTCGACATACGGGACGCTTTGAGAACGGAAAATGCATGGACGACGACTTTATTATCCGTAATGCGAACGGAAAACCCAGCCACCATGTCGATTCTCGACCTATGGTACGATAAGCCGGAAAATTTTTTCGCCGGAGTGACGAATACGATATGCTCAGTCCCGAAAGGCATGGGGGCCGCACTGGTGAAATCGGCCGGCGCCTATTACGAGCGGTTCGCCGATAGCGAAAAACCGGGGATGATGCGCTGGTTAAAGATACATCCGCATTTTTCCGGGACAGGATTTGCTGATTATTCCAAAGCAACCGCCAACTCGGTCAAATCAGAGGCGTTTAACAGGCTGATAACGCTCGGCGGGCTTTCGAGAGTTTTTCATCTCGAAAACCCCGGCTGGCCCGATCTGATCAAAGACAAAGAATTTCTCGCCGCCGCGGGAATGGCGGCCGTAGATCCCGCGGACGGAAAAACTTTACGCTTCGCCCGCGCCCCGGAAAACGCAATTCTTTATTACAGCATCGGTCCCGACGGTGAAGATAACGGCGGCGACGAAACTAAAGACGTGGTTCTTTTAGTAAAGCCGCCGGCTAAAAAATAAAGCAATTCTTTACTTGCGGCGCATATTTAAATTTATTCGCGATCCGGTTTCAATCTTTATTTTTTTATAGATGTTTCAACGGCGCTCTTTTTCTGCGCGCTGAAATATTTACCCGCCAGAGGCGTTATTTTATCTTCGATCTGGCCGGCAACGGCAAGGGCGATAAAGACCGCCGCCGTCAACGAAACGGTCGTTCGCGAAAAAGCGGAATTTCTGGCGATCAGAAAAGTATCCGCGGCGATGTCTTTTTCAACGGCGCTTTTCAGCACGGCAAAAAGCGAGAGCGGAAGCGCCCCGGCGACAAGGAAGGCGGGCATTTCTATAATCCCGTGCGGCAGGAGATACGCCATCAAGATGACGAACTTAGACAACAGTTTTTCCGCGGAAGCGCAGGTGACGCCCAGCGCAAAAGCGAGTATCCCCGTAGTAAGACGGTTTACTATATTCAACAGGAACGAAAGGCTTATTAGTCTTTTGTCGGTGGTCGCCGCGATAAGGCCCATGGCTTTAATGAGCAGACGGTCGAATTTGCCCCCCGGCGTACCTTCAGGCCTTACGGACAAGCCCGAATGAAAAACATTTTTAAAACGGCGGGAACCTGCTAAAAATACCGGCGCGATAAAAATAAACGCGAGTACCGAATTATGCAGGAATATTACCCAGCCTTTATCTTTGACGATTTTTCCGGCCATTTTATCGGCGGGCCCGGTGATTTTAGAATTAATGACCGACGCATTGAAAACTTTTTCAGGCGGCGCCTCCCAATATGCGATCGCCGCGTATCCCAAAAGATATCCGGCCGCGAGGCAAACGAAGAATATTTTAGTTAAATTCGCCGCGCATTTCAATACGATACGAAGGTCCATAATAATTAAACTCCTTTATTTTCATGCCATTTTCGTGATCCGCAACCGTCGGAAAGCATGAGCGCGATATTCCTCTAATTTACAAAATCTTAATATAGCATAAATTCAAACGATTATCAAATTATTATTAAACGCTTTAATTCTAACTCGTATTCTTTAACCTATTGACAAATAACAAATTATAATATAGAATTATTTTAAAGATGTGGTTTTGATATCGAAATAAAGGCATAATTTTTTTTAGATTATTAACATAAGGAGCGCTTCATGGCCACCCTGATCGCTTCAATCGATTGTGGTTCATCGCTCATAAAAGCCGGCATTCTTGATTTAAACGGCAGACTCGTCTGCGACGCAAGCCGCGAAGCGCCGTGCGCTTATAAAAATGGCGGAAGCGTCGAAATCGAGCCGGATGCCCTTATCGCCGGCGTTTTTTCGGCGTTGAAGGAAGCGGTTGAAAAGTCGGGGGCTTCGCCCGCCGATATAGCCGCGCTGGCCGTATCGAGCCAGAGGGCAAGCGTCCTGGGGCTCGACGCCAAAGGAAAACCCGTCGGCAATATTATTTCCTGGCAGGATATGCGCGGCAAGGCCGGGATCGACATTCTGAAAAAACGCATTTGCGACGCCGATTACTATAATATAACGGGAATCCCGAACAATCCGCTTTTCACTCTTTCAAAAATCCTTTTCATCAAAAATAACAGCCCGGATATTTATAAAAAAATATCGAAATTTACCCTCCTGTGCGGTTATATCAACAAAGCCTTCGGCTGCGCGGACGCCGCGATCGATATTTCGAACGCTTCGCTGACCGGCATTTTCGACATATCTTCACTCCGATGGAGCCGCAAAATAATAGAACTGGCGGGCATCTCAAAAGACAAGCTGCCGCAACTCATGCGCTCCGGAATTCCGGCCGGCGCCGTTTCGGGCCATGCGGCCCCGAGATGCGGACTTTTAAAAGGAACTCCCATAATATCGGGCGCCGGCGACCAGCAATGCGCCCTTATCGGAACGGGAGCTTTATCGAAAGGCTCGGGCGCTCTGACGCTCGGCACCGCTTCAGTATTAATGGGACTCACGCGCAAAGTTTTCAAGGACCCCGAAATGAAGATATTTTGCACCCACGGCTCGCTCGACGGAGCCCGGATGCTCGAAGGCTTCCAGAGTTCCGCCGGCGCGGGAGTCAACTGGCTGCGCAGGACGCTTCTCGCCGGCCGTGAAATGTCGAAAAAGTTTTTGCGCGAAATCGCAACAATAAAGCCCGGCGCCGGGGGCATTATTTTTTATCCTTATTTTGCGGGCGCGGCGGCGCCTAACTGGAATCCGGAGGCTACCGGCCTCTGCCTCGGCCTCAAGTTCTCGCATACGCCGGCATCTATCGCGCGGGCCCTTTTTGAATCTATCGCGATGGAAACGCGCGGAATTTCAGAATTATTTAAGTCGGCGGGCGTCGGTCTCCGCGAGATCCGCATCACCGGAGGCCTCGCCAATATAGAAACATTGAACCAGATAATCGCCGATGCTCTCAATAAAAACGTGTCTACGCTTATGAATCCGGAAGCTTCGCTTCTGGGCGCGGCTATCCTCGCCGCATGCGGTGCCGGCATATACGGATCGGCCGGGCAGGCCGTCGCGAAAATGACGGCAGCGGGAAAAACTTATTTTCCGGACCGCGAAAATGCTGAGTTTTATTCCAATTTGTTTAAAAAGTACAACGAAATATATATAAGTTTAAATAAAGGAAAAGTTTTCAAAAAATTATCGGTTGATCATTAAATAAATCAATGTTTTATTAAACCGATTCAGACCTTGCAGTTAGACCGCGGCCGCGGCCCGGGAGATGATATTATGGACGACTTATACAGCAGGCTTTTAAAATTCACGAAAGACGGTATTTACCGCTATACCTTCGACGACGGCGTAATAATTTTCGCCAATCAGGGGATCGCGGATATTCTCGAATGCGGTATGACACCCGAAGAACTCGTCGGAAAGAGGCTTAGCGAAGTAATGGTTTACACGCAGAAGTCGGGTATCATAAGGCGGCTGCTCGAAAAGCACAATGAAATTCATAATTTCGAATATCACTTCAAAACCCTCGCCGGCAAAGACAAATGGGTCTTACACGATTCGTTTATCCTCAAGGGCCCGAACGCAAAACCGATAGCGGAAGCCATAGTAAAGGATATCACCGAACGCAAAACCGATGAAATAAAATTATTCGAAGAAAAAGAAAGGTTGCGCATCACTCTTTCTTCCATCGGCGACGCCGTGATCGCGACCGATACGAACGGAATAATAACTCTGATCAATAGCGTCGCGCAGTCTCTTACCGGCTACGGGCATGACGAAGCCATAGGCAGGCCGCTAAAAGAGGTCTTTCACATCATAAACCAGAACAGCCGGCTTTTATGTGAAAACCCGGTTGAAAAAGTATTGAAAAGCGGCACGGTTATAGGGCTGGCCAACCATACCGCTCTTATCACCAGAAATCACGACGAAAGAATTATCGCCGACAGCGGCGCTCCCATAAGGGACAGGGAAGGAAAGATCATCGGCGTCATACTGGTTTTTCGCGACGTCACGGAGCAGCACAATATGGAATCGGCTCTGCACGAGCACGAGCGAAAGGATAAAATCGAACTTGAATCCATGGTCACCGAAAGGACTCGTTCGCTGGAAGAAACCAACGCGCTGCTTCAGGACGAAATCCGGGAAAGGCTGAAGGCGGAAAACGAACTCAGGAAAAAAGAAGAGGAGATTATCAGGGCGTCAAAACTCGAGTCGCTCGGCACGCTCGCCGGCGGGATCGCGCACGATTTCAACAACGTGCTCGCGGGCATTCTGGGCAACATACACCTGGCGAAAAAACTCGCCAGTCCCGAGGAAAAACTTTACGATATCCTTATACGAGCCGAAAACGTCGCCTTCAAAGCCAGAAACCTGACGGAACAGCTGATCACATTTTCAAGAGGCGGAGAGCCCATTAAAAACCTCATGCAGATAAATGATCTCGTAAGGGAAGCCGCCAAATTCGCGCTAAGCGGTTCGAACATAACATGCAAATTCGACCTGGACGAAAACCTCCGCTGCGCCGAAATCGACGAAGGCCAGATCATGCAGGTCGTAACGAACCTCGTCATCAACGCGAAACAGGCCATGCCGGAAGGCGGCGACGTCGGGATACGGACCCTGAATGTAAAACTGGACGCGCAAAACGACCTTCCGCTGGCGCCCGGCGAATATATCAGAATTTCGGTCACGGACGGCGGCCACGGCATCGCAAGCGATATAATCGAGCGGATCTTCGACCCGTATTTTTCCACCAGGCCAGGCGGAAGCGGGCTGGGGCTTTCGACGTCATATTCGATAATTAAAAACCACAACGGGCATATCAATGCCGAATCAAAAGCGGGCTCCGGAAGTTCTTTTTTCATCTACCTTCCCGCGTCCGCCACGAAACCGGCTGCCGCCGGGCCTGTCAACGATAAAAAATTAACAATTAAAAACAAGAACATACTTATTATGGACGACGATGAAACGGTTTTAATGCCGCTGTACGAGCTGCTCACGAGCATGGGCTGCTCGGTGAAGGTGTCCCGCAACGGCGGCGAAGCCGTCGATCTTTACAAAGAATACAGGCAAAGCGGGAGGCCCTTCGACGTTATAATCATGGACCTCATAGTCAAGGGCGGTATCGGCGGCCGGGAGGCCATGGAAAAAATCATAAAAATAGACCCGGGCGTCCGGGCCATAGCTTCCAGCGGCTATTCGAACGATCCGGTGTTGTCGGATTATTCAAAATACGGTTTCAGCGCGGTTCTTCCCAAACCTTACCAGGACGCGGAACTTTATAAGACCCTGCACCGCGTTATGAACGGTAAATGACCGGGTTTATCTCGGAGTGTTTAGATTCAGAGAAGCAGACAAAATAAAATAAATGTTCAGCGGCGGCATTTCGCGCCGCCGCACTGCGTGTCGTCGCTATATTAAAATTCCTGTTTTCAAGAGATTTGAAAAGAGTTTCGGACCGGCCGATTACCGCCGCCTGAAGTCACGTCAATTGCTACCGCCCGGTCACTTCCACCGCGACACTTTCCGAATGGCTCTTAAATTCAGGCGAATACATGCATTCCAGAAAAGCGGGGCCGCTGTTAAACCTGCCTTTATGAACTGCATAGAGGTCGTATTCGATCGTATGCCGCCCGGCGGGCAGATATTCGATGTAAAATCGCGTCGATGTGTCCGCGCCGGTCACGTAATAGTTCAGGCCGCCGGCATATTTATATTGAGAAACGATCCCGGCCGGTTCGCATCCGCAGGGGCGGCCGTCTTCGATACTTACGTAACGGAGCGCGTTTTTCGAGTTTATTTCGAGTCTGACGGTAAGAACGTCTCCGGGCGAAATTTTTGCGTTCGCGGGCGCTTCGCCGGGGGAGTTCCCGCCCGGCCCGCGCCGCACGGCGATGCTTTTTTTTATTTCAACGGCACCGCCGCCCGGAGCCTTTATCTTCGAAATATCCCGATAATATTTCAAACCCGCTTCACCGAACATCATTTTTCCGAAAGGATTGTCGACGATTAAATCGGCGAACCCTGGCTTTATTTCTGCGCCCCGGAAACTTTTTTCGAAATATCCAGGCCAGATCCCTGACGAGCCGAGTTTGACCGTTGAGGCGCCCAGGTTCACTTCGATCGAATTTTCCGCCGCCGGCAGGGCCTCTCCGCATAAAAGCAAAGCGTAAACGGCATCGGCGGACGCCGTCGTGGTCAGCCAGTTCGAGTTAATAAACCGCGATATTATGAATGCTCTGTAATCGTCGGCCGATTCGGAATCATTCAATATTTCAACGAACCCTTCGACCGCGGCCGAAGCCGATTCGACGCCGCCGTCATACCAGCCGAAATCGAAGTTCGGCGATTTATGTTCCAAACCGTTTTTCTTTATAGCGTTCATCACGGCGGCCGCTTCTTCCTTTTCGCCGAACCGCCAGAACCCTAGCGCGATACGGGCCAGCGTAAGGCGGTTGCCGATATTTTTCCATTCTTTTTTTAAGATCGCCATCGCCGATTTAATTGTTTTTTCCAGCCCGGCCGTGGGTTTTGAGTCGTCCAGATAATTGCTCCTGCCGTATATATAAGCGCTGAGACGCTTGACGGTCATCCGTCTGCCGTCGTCTTCAGCGGAAAAGTCGTTTTCGCGCCCGGCCAGGACCGCTTCCAGCGAATCCAGGCCTTCGCGGAACCATTTATCGCATGCGCGCATGCATTTTTCGGCGAGCTCAGGCTCGAACCCGCCCGCCTTCATCTTTCTAAGACGGCCGAAGCCCGTCATAATATAAAGCGTCATATCGATGCTGATACGGCCGCCTTCGAACCACGGCCAGAAACCATTCGGCGCGATGGCGGCGGACAATTTATCGTATGCTTTTTTGATCTGCGACTCGAAAAGATCATCAATATAGAAATCAGCGAGCGCCCCGAGCCTTTCATCTCCCGCAAAAGTTCCTCTGGCGCGGCCGCCGCAAGAGCGGCGATAGGTTTCGAAAGCCTTCCTGATCGATGGAATCGACTCGTTCAACTTTTTAGCGACCGCGTTTGCGTAAAGCTTATTAAAAGTCTGCTCGCAGCATTCGTGAGGAAATACCATGAGATAAGGAAGCGCTGAAACCACGTACCACATTGGCGAAGGCATTACCCTAACCGTGAGTTCGCACGAATCGGGAGCGCCGCGTTCTCCGGCGCCGCATATTTCAGCTATCTTCTCGAACCTGTATTTCCGTTTCCCTTTTTCGCGCGAGGAGATCGAAACCACATCATAAAGCGCCTCGACCGAAGAAAGCACCGGCACCGAGCCCGCCTCGCCGTCATCGAAACGCCCCGCCCGGGCGGCGCATTTGAACCGCAGCGCGCCGGGGCCGCCGGAAACCGAGATACGCCAGTATATAGTGACGGCGCCTCCCGCCGGAACGCTGAATTTTTTATCGGGTTTATCGCCGGCGAATTCGCAGGAGCAGCCGTCGGTTTCGAGCTCGAGCACGGCCTCGCCTTCAAGGTTCTCGCCGCCGGCGTTTTCTATGACAGCGGGGAATTCTATCTCGTCGCTGTTTCTAATGAATCGTGGCGGATTCGTGATAAGCATGAATGGTTTGCGGGTGAATACTTCCGCCTCGCAGGAGCCGCTCTCGAGGTTTTTTCCGTGAGCGAATCCTCGGAATCGCCATTTAGTAAGCTGTTCGGGCATCGTAAAATTTATTTCGGCCGTCCCGCCGGGGCCGGTCGTTACGTGCGGCAAAAAGAAAGCCAGTTCGTTGAAATTCGAGCGCGCCGATATCGAAGCGAAATCGACCGCCGGACCGCCGGCGGCGGCGAAAGGCTTATCGTCTGAAATGCCCTTCGTACGCATAATATATCCAAAACCGGCGATCCTTTTCAGTTTTTCCGCGAAACTGCATTTTTGGAATATGGCCTGCCGCCGATCGTGATACAAAAACCTGAAATCTGAGCATTCGCGTTCGTTTTCAGCGCCTATATCGGTGGCCTGCCATGTTTGCGGTACCGCCCTGTCGCCTGATATGCTATTCATTTCCGCAAGACCGCCGATGGAGCTTCCGTAACTGCCGAGCTTAATTTCCCCGGTATAATCAGGCGTATCAACGCGGTCGAGGTCCTGATCCGGGTCCGAATGACCGCTTAAAGAATCGTGGCACAGGAGGAACCCAATAGGATAGTTCGAATATTTATACGCGGTCGTCGGGGCGGGTACTTTATAAAACAGACCGTCGAACGACGGTTTTTTATACTCCGCCATGGCGTCGAGCGCGGCGTCATATAAAGTCGCGCCGATCTCATAAGTACCCTGCCCGCCGCCTTCAGGGCCTTTCACTTTCAGCGTCCAGGTCTCTTCGCCGCCGGGCGCCGCCGTCTCTTTGAAAGAACTGAGTTTCACGGACAGTTTTTTAGATTCGTCGCGTACCTTCACATACGCCGACGCCATATGGATCTTTCCATTTTTTTTCAGCGAGGCCACCAGAGAAAAACCGGCGGCGTATTCTCCGGCGACCGGTATATCGATAAATGACTGAGGAGCGTCCCCGGCAACTTTGTAAGATTTCAGTGTTTTTCCGCCGCTGATCAGCTCGATTGAAATATTGCATTTTTCATATCCGCTGCAGCACAAGAACTTCACCGTTTCGCCGGCGGCGGCTTCGCCGCGATCGGCGAGCAACAGCAGCGGCGTTTTCACGCACGATATGCCGCGCGCGCCGTCGACGACTATAAAAGGAAGGTACGTTTTGACCTTCGTCCCGCGCGCGCCTGAATAACCTTCAAAAACCGCTCTGTAGGCGCCGGGTTTAAGTCTGGTCCGGACGCGCGCCGCGCCGTCGGCGCCGGTTATGCAACTCACTGAAAAGACTGACGCGCGAACCGGCCAGAATTCGAAGGCCTGAGCCGGTTTCGGCGCCCGCTCTTTCATCCGGGCTTCGAACCGCTCTTCGTAAATCCCGATAGAGTCGTCAAAATCGTTGTAATCGTCATCGTTGAAATAGTACTTTTTATAGGGTCTATCGTCTTCGGCCTCGATTTTTGCGGGCTGCGCGAGTTCATAAATCTCGAGCGTACCTTCCACTTCGGCGGCCAGACCGTTGTATGTTTCTGATGTTATCGTCAATTCGACGGTCTCGTTCGAATCGTTCCATTTCGGTCCGCTCAGCAAGGCGTAAACCGGCTCTTTACCGATATAAAAAGATTTAATCGCGCTCACCGTTTCGCCCGAGCCGGAGACCGCGTCAACCATTACTTTATACGTCGTAACATCGGCCACGACGTCGTTTCCGTCGAAGCGGCTCTTTTTCGAATGCGGCCGCGCGGCGAATTTAATTTCGAAAGTCCCGCCGGCGCCCGCTTCGGTCGTCCCGGAGGCGATTTCCATTATCTCGCGCATAAAACTCCCATCCGACTGCGGGCATGATAACTCCCACCAGTAAGGCATGGCGAAAACTCTGTACCTCACGGCCGCGCCGGGCGACGGCGCGCCGTTCAACGCCGTCACTTCGCCGGTAAACTCGATGTCGTCGTAATACGCGAACGGCAATCGCGGCACATCGATTTTGACCGTAAACGAAGGCCTTTTATATTCCTCCACACTGAAGTGAACGATCCCCTCGGGCGACCTCGTCCTGATAAAATATTCTCCGCCGGGCTCGTTCGAAGGCGCCCTGAACGAGCCGGAAAATGATCCGAACTCGCCGGCGGCCGCTTCCACTTTATCCACGACGATATCCCGAGCCTCGTATCCGTGATATTTTCTGACGCCCAGCTCGACCTCAACGCTGAGGCCGGCGGCGACGCCGTATATGCCGGCTTTCTGGTCCGCGTTAACGCATACGCCTTTGAAGTTAATCTGCTGCCCGGGCCGGTAAATCGGACGGTCGCAGAATAAAATCGTTTGTGTCGATGCTTTAGGTGCGCCGGCGTAAATTGCGCGATCATTTGCCAGTTCGATGCCGCACAGCGCCAGTTCGTCGCCCGATCCGGTCGTTACAACCGCAGAGGCTTTTCCATAACAAATCTTGTTGACGTCGTCGATATAAAATTTTCCCTCGCGGTCGGTTAAAGTCTCAAACGTTCCTTTCGAGTGCATGGAGCTATCGGAACGGAACATGACCGAGGCGCCCGCTATAGGCTCTCCGCCTTCCCTGCCGGTGACGGTGCCGGTCATCTGTTTATCCGCTCCGCGATCATAGCGAAAAACGACTTCGATATCGCTTATCCATATCAAGGCGTAGAGAATCTGGTTTTCAGCCGTCGAAAAATCCTTTTTCGCTCCCGCAAGAATACGATAAAAACCTCGGGGCAGTTCGGGAATCGCCGCAACTTCTTCCGTGGCTTCATAGTCGGCCGGCCGTTTAAGATCGACCTGCCATTCGGCCGCCGGCCCTGCCGCGACAGCCGCTTCCAGAGCCTCGCGCGAGCCGATGAACGGCCGCTTTTCGTATATCCCGAACTCGCGGTAATCCCTGTAATTTTCCCTGACGGCGCGGAAATAGACTCTGTCGATATTTTTGTGGACGATTTTTAACGCGGCCCCGGGGCCGGAGGTAAATACCTTGTCGGCATATATCTCGATCGACGGCGCTTTTATCTCTTCGGCGAGCTTTCCGCAGGCCCTTGCCCACACAGTCCCCGGATGGAGTTTTTCGCCTTTTTCGGCGAGCGCCAGCGCCTCGGCGGTTCGCTTCTGCGTCCTTCTGACGCCGGACATCCAAAAATAAGCCCTGGAAGAAACCATCGAAGCGGAGTATAAGGCCGCGCGTTCATTCAGTGCGTCGAGTAATAAATCGCCGGATCCGGCGTATTCTTTTATCATGGCTGAATTTTTACCATTGTTCGGCCTGTACAGCAAAGAAAACTTATCGCCGCCGGTATCGTCGCTTTCATAAAACAGATATCCGGTCCTGCCAAGATCGGCATATGCAAGGGCGTCGGATGACTTTTCATAGAGGCGTGCGCGTATCATTTTCTGGTAATATTGAATTATTTTCGATTTGTTGGAGTCGACTTCGCCCGTTTCGATAAGCCGCGGCTCGTATTTTAAAAACTCGGCGGCGGGCCTGATGGCCCTGGCTTCGATTTTAACTTTCGACATGCACACCTTATCGGCGATATTGTGCCGGTCTAATTGAAGGCAGATTTCGACGGCCTTATAAGCCAGAAAATCGAGCAGCGCCGGGCATACCGATTCAGGCATTCCTTTATTTTCGATAAAATCAGAATATTCGGATATTGGAATTTTATATAAATAATCTTCATCGGCCAGAGCGTCGTCGCAGAGCGAGTATATTTTTTTGACGAATTCGGACGGCTTCCACGCGCGGTAATCGCCGGCGGCGCGCTCGTTGCCGTATTCGCTCATCCGCCAGTCATGCTCGGTCAGTCCGTCGAGAAAATTCAGATACCACTCGGCGAGAATTATTTTCATCACCGGTTTAAGGCTTCTATCGGCTTTTTCGATCTCAGCTTCGAGCAGGTCAATATTTCGGGCGCCGCCAAGCGAATCTTCGATCAGTATCTTTTTCATAACGGCCTTCAGCGCGTCGGATTTCAAGTTCCGCTTCGACGCCAGGGCGTAAATTTCAGAATAGATTTTCAGATTGTCGCGCCTGAAATCTTCGCCGTCTATTTCTTTGATCTCGCGCCACAATTCTTCAACGGTGCGGGGCGCAGCCAACCCTGACGACCCGTTTGGATCATCCGAAGCGGCGGCGGCGATAAACGAAGTGGAATAATTTGGCACAATGAATGCAAGGACCAGAATCAAAAAAATTCTCATTACAATTCTCATTACCTCTCCTTTAATAATCATCATCGGCCATACGCGGCGTACATGACGGCGGCGAACGCGGCCAGGAAAACGACGAACCAGACCAGGCCGTTCGCTGTGAAGTAAAGCGCCAGCGAAAAACCGGGTCCGGCGAAATTGACGCAAGGCCCGTCCTCGGCCATGTCAACGCAAAGCACCATTCTGCCTGGATTTTCGACGACCCGGCTGTCTAGCGCTTCGGCCAGAGCGCCGGCCTGGCGATTGAGGCCTGAAAGACCGCCGGAGGTGAAATCCCCGAATTTTATAATCTTTCCGTTTTTAGTCACAAGGCAGACGCAATATTCCCAGCCGTCCTCGCAGCCGGGGTCCGGGGATTTCCGGCGGGCGTAGTTTTCGGCGCCCCTGAGCGGCCTGCCGGTAACGCCGACCGCTTCGACCTGACTTCCGTCGAGATAAAAAGAGGTATATTCGAACGAAAGGCAGCGAAACTGAAAATAGATTTTCCGGTCAGTTTTATCTATAAAGTAATAGTTGTCGGTATAAAGCCTCACGGCGAGAGCGGCGACGCTCACAATGACTGCCAGCAATGCGTATGCGCGAACGCCGGGATCGGGGGCGCTGGTAAATCCGCGCAGCGACAGGTCTCCGAAATATCCTTTCAGGAACAGGTATGAAGCCACTATCAGGCAGGCGAGAGCGGCGGAGCTGAAAAACGTTTCGAACGGCGTATTGAAGTCGACGGTTATGGTATCGGGGCGTTCGGGACGGGTTTTGTGCGGGGCGGGAAGGCTGTCGAAAAATTTCTCCAGCCAGAATCCGAATTTATCGGGGTTGAAAAGTTTCGGCCGGCCGGCCTCTTCAAGGCGCCTGCGTTCGGCTTCGATCTCGAAGGGGAATTTATTCGTGTTTATCACGGGCGGTTTTTCAGGCTTGGCGAACGCGCTCTTTTTAGCGTCCGCGCGAGGCGCGCCGGGCGAATAGTTTCCGCGCCCGCCGGCGGCGGAGTCGTTCGAGGGCGGGGGGTTCAGCCTGACAAGCTCCGCCGCCGCGGCGGCAGCCATTTCTTTGTTGCCGAGTATTTCATAAAGATCGAGAGCGGCCGCGAACATTTCGGATGCGCCACTGGTATCGCCGCGGGCCTTATACACCATTCCCATGTTATAGCGGTCTCCGGCCAGATTGGCTATCGGGCCGAGCTCCTCGTCGATTGTAATAGCTTTATTCAACATATCTTCGGCCGCCTGGAAATCTTTCAACTCGACATAGAGGCCGCCGAGATTCCCGTATTGAAAGGCGGCGCCTTCGCGATTGCCAAACTCCTCGTAAATGGCGAGGGCGTCGCGGTACATCTTCTCGGCCGCTGCGAAGCCGCCGCGCGATTTATAAATATTACCCATATTACCGTAAACGCCGGCGAGCATCTCCGTTAATCCGGCGTTTCTACAAAACTCCAGGCTTTTTTCGTATGCCGCCTCAGCGCCGTCGAAGTCGCCGCGTTTCGCCATGGCGGCGGCCATATTCGCGTAATCCCTGGCGAGCCCGCCAGTATTCGAATATTTTTCGTCGATCGCTATCGCTTCGCGGCACATCTTTTCGGCGCCGTCGAAGTCGCCGCGCGCCGTGAATACCACTCCGAGACTACTTCTGACGGAAGCGATCCACGAATCGTCGCCCGCGGCAATGGCGAGTTCCTCCATCTTCCGGAATATCTCTTCGGCCTCGTCCAGCCAGCTTTTTCGCAGAAAACCGATTCCTTCTTCCTCCAGCAGGAGCATGGTTGAATTGAAATCGTTCGCGTCATCGCCCGGCCGCGAAGAATCGTTCGGAATACCGCCGTCAGGCGGGAAACTGAATATCGGCATAATTCCACCGGCCCTTTCCAGGATTTTTCTTCGGCGCTATCTGAGAGTATTAAGGCTTACAAGATGAGCCGTGACGCAGGCCGCGATCACGAGCAATATCACTTTTATATATATTACATTTACAATATATATCACGGAATAACCGATACTCAGCCACAGCAGAGCTATAGCGGTTATCTTCGTCCTGAGCGCGACTGCTCTTTTCTCGCTGTAATTGCGGATATATTCGCCCAGAATTTTGTGCGTGGTAAGTTTTTCGTAAAGGGAATCGGAGCTTCTTAAAAAGCAGGCGGCGGCGAGCAGCAGAAAAGGAGTCGTCGGAAGCAGCGGGATGAAGATCCCCGCCACACCGAGCGCAGTCGACGCAAGGCCCGCCGATATCAAAGCGTATTTTTTAAATGCATTTTTCATTTATTCACTGTCCGCTGATCCTTAGAATTACCGCGCCTATTCCGCCGCCGCTCGAATCGGTCATGTCGAGCTTATAGTCGGCCGCGCTCTGAGCCGAGCATTTGACGGCGCTGAGGGCATATTCGCTTAGCGACTGGCTCTTAAAAGACGCCGGAAGGCTTAATGTGCCGCCCGGCCTGAGTCCGCCGAGGCTGGTGCCGTCCTTCTGCACCGCGCGTATGTCGATACTTGTGAAATTATATTTCGCGTCGTCCGTAACGCCGCTGTTCGATAGATACAGCGCCGCCGCGAAATCTTCGAAGAAGCCGTCGAAATCGGCCGCGGCAGATATTCTTTTCACTTCATCTTCCACGTTCGCGCGACCCGTTTTCGAGCTTTTCACCAGATTCATCGGGTTGGCGCCGCGGTCGGCGAGGTATCTTGCGAAAAGGTAAGCGTTGCCGTAGTAACCGAGCCCGAACTGGAATTTGGTGAGCGAATAGGATTCGGGATATCGCAGGAACGGCTCGATCACGAAGGAAAGCGTACCGTACTGATAACCATAGCCGGCTATATCCTGCGCGAGCTGCGACAACCCTTCGTTCAGCCACGATTCTTCGAGAATGTCGGGGTTGATAAGCGAATGCTGGTTCCAGTTGATCATGTGCTGGAATTCGTGCGCGATCACGCCGAGAGTGTTTGTGAGGTATGTTTCGCCGCTGAAAGTACTTTTGGGCGCCGCCATGTAGAACATTTCTTTTTCGTTCGAGTAATATTTGTACCCCGACGAATTTTTATTATAATCGGCGCTCGAATCGAGGACCGCCTGCGTCAGCTGGTTTGTCGAATCGAAATAACCCGCCGCCGACTGCTTGTTCACGTTATAGGAGAATAAAATATACACTCGCTCGTCGCCGTCGACGCCCGGTTTCGGTTCAGAGCCGAAAGCCTGGGTTATCTTCGGATATACCTCGCTGTCGAAAGAATTTTTAATGCGTTCGGCTTCGGCGTCGGAAAGCGGCATGTATGGATAGGGCGCGGAAGTGTCTTCGTAAATATAGCAGCGGGAGCCTATCGCGCGCAGTTTGGCCGAAACGCGCGTCCAGTCGCCTTCATATGGCGGCCACGCCAGCGAGTTCAGCGAGTAAAAATCTTTGAGATCGCCTACCGCGGCCTGTCTGTCAGCCGCGCGCGAAGGCTCCTCATTTTTCTCTGCGGTGCCGCCGGCCGCAAAGCCCCTGAGCCGCGCCGCGACGCGTTCGTTCGCGCGCCTGGCGATATCCATTTTCATCACGGCTATTTGTTCCGGCCCGAGGTTTTCATGCGCGGCAGGTGTTCCCGCGAAATCCGGGGTTTGGTTATCCGCGCCGGCTCCGGCATAGCTTTTTAAGGCGGCCGAGGCGTTAAGAGCGCTTGCGGCAATATCAAAAGAAGCGTAAGAGGAGCCCCTGTTATAACCTATCGCGACGATTTGCTCGACGGCGTTCATGTCTTTGATCACTACCGAAAGTCCGCCCGCCGTTTTAAATAAGGTTTTGGACAGTCTGGCGCCCGCCAAAGGAGGGATAGCAACTCCCGCGCCCAAATAAATTGCAGTGCCGTCGTAATTTATTGACGTTTCTTCAGCTGAATTTATAAAATACGACTCGCCCGCCCGAAACGACGGATCCACTCCGTCGACAAGAACCGCGGCGCCCGCCTGATCACGTATTACCTGCAAAAAGGCGCCGGCCGACGGGCTCCATTTATAAAATCCACGGGCCGACGAATATAAATTCATTACCTGACTGAAAGTTATATTGGCCGACGGAACTTTTGAAAAGCCTATGAGATTGAAACCCTGCTTAAGGACTACGCTGCCGACCGTCGAAACGGGCGCGCCCGGTATCGTGACCGTCGCGTCTGAGGAATATGCGTTTTTGATAATATAGCCCCTGCCGGCCGAAAGTGAGGTAAGCGTGCCTTCGCCCGCGCTTAAAAAACCGCCGGCGGCGGCGTTGTATAAATAAATGTCCTCGACGGCAGGAGCAAGTGTTTTTAATTCCTGAGGCGTGAGCGCGACCACCGCGGTAAAACTCACGAAATTAAACCCGGGTTTTAAGATGAGCGTCTGGCCGGCAGTTTGAGCGAAAACTCCCGCGGATAAGTATAATAATAAAAGAAGCGTTAAAATTCTTCCGGCCATCAGACAACCTCCGGGCATTTATTTAATTGAATATTCATAAATAAACATATATTATTTTAACCTGGCGAAAAAATCCGCCGACCGGCATAAATTTATAGTTTATAACACACTAAAGCAGTTCAAAACTAGCGATGATCTTTTCGAATTCCTTTTCATATTTTTCGAACTCGCCCTCCGGCGTTATGCACGCGAAAAGAAAACCGGAGCCGTCGTCGGCAAGGACTGTGTTGTCGTTGACGAGCGTCACTTTATTTTTTTTGCCGGCGGTATGCGTAAAGCGGGCGCGGGCGGCTTCACGGCCCGAGACTTTCGCCGCTCCCTCGGAAGTTTTCTTGAAATCTTTCATCATCGAAGACAGCGCAGAAAGTCTTCCGTCGATGATCGTCTTCGACGACATCGAGCCGGGCACGGAGAAAATTACCAGCGCGAAATCTACGCCTTCGATCCCGTCCGGTTTGGCGCTTATAGTAACTATATCACCTTTTTTTTCCTCGACGATCTTCCAGCCGGCTTTCGGAAAGCTTATGCGGCAGCCGTATTCGGCATTCGTGTAAACGCTTCCGTTTATGCCCGTTTGAACGCCCGCCTTCGCGGATTCGGACTCGACGTCCACGACGGATATGCCGAGATTATCTATCAGCTTGACCCTCACATTCTGAGTGCCGTCAACGGTGTCTGAGTCGATGAATTTAATGTGCGTCGCGCCTGAAACGAATTCGCCCGGGCTTGGAT
>MGFH01000147.1 GCA_001791795.1 Candidatus Wallbacteria bacterium GWC2_49_35 | reverse complement strand
CAAATACGGAGTGTTAAATAATGTTGCGTCCATATTCAAAAACTCAGAAATTATTGATATTTTTAATTTTATTCGCCGGCGTCGGCGCATCGCTCGGAACGGCAACGCTTCTTGGGCCGGTGGCATATATAACGCGGGTTCTGAGGGAGGCGAAGACCGAGCCGGTCGTTGAAAAAATAGCCGTGAATTCGATCATACTGCTGCTGATAGCGTTGACCGGCATCATTTCAGGATTGATTACCACGTTTTATACGCGCTCCGAATTTAAATACAAATTGATCGTTCTGCTGCTCGGATCGGCGTTATTTTTTGCCTTGCCCATGGGGCTTTTCATGAACCCGGAAACGATGAAACCCTTCATGCCGCCCGAATCGAAGGTCGCCAACTTCGTTTTCGGCCCATATCCGGATGAGCAGATCATGGCTAAGATCAAAAGCGAAGAATATACCGCCATCATATCTCTGCTTCATCCTGCTGTTCTGCCTTTCGAGCCGGAGCTTCTGAAGCGCGAGGAGGAAAGCTGCGCGAAGGCCGGAGTGACGCTTATCAAGGCCCCGATGCTTCCGTGGATAAGCGAGAACAAAGATTCGCTCGAAAAGATAGCGAATCTTGCCCAGAGTAAAAAAGGGAAGTATTACATTCACTGCTACCTCGGTCGCGACAGGGTCCACATGGCGAAGAAGGTCATCGAAAAATACAACAAGGACATCGATGCGAAAGCCGTCACTTCAAGCAGAAGCATCGATTCGATAAAATCGTTCGAAAGGGGCGAAATTTATAAATTCACCGGCGAGGTTTATCTTACGCCCTATCCGACCGACGAGGAATTTCTCTCCTACGTTCTCAATCAGAATTTTAAAAGCATAGTCTGCCTTCTCAATTCGGCGGACGAGGGCGACAACCGCCTTATCGAAAAAGAAAAGAATATAATAAAAATGCTTCCGATAGAGCTGATTTTATTTCCGATACCGTCCGGCTGCGAGGACGCGGCGGTTTATGAAAAGGCTTTAGAAAAGATAAAAATGGCGCCAAAGCCCACTCTGGTGCATGGTTTTAAAGTTAGTTCGAAACGAGAAAAAGCGGTCATTGAATTGCTGAAAAAGTAAAAGGCCAGGTTGGATGGGCCGGCGCGGAGCGGAGCGGGCTCGGCGGTATTATTTTGAACCGCGGTCTATTTCCGCTTTGATATTTTTCCATTCGAGCTCCATCTTACTGAAAAGCGAATAAGCCGCGCTTTCATCGGAACCGCAGGTTTCTTCGAATTTTATCGTGAGCTCGGCGAAAGGCCCGAAGCACATGTTAAGCGCCGTACCTTTAATCTTATGCGCTATGTTTCTGGCCTTTTCGGCGTTTTTAGTTTCGCAGGCTTTTTTGATGTTCTGAAGCTCGTCGGGTACCTGCTGACAGGCGTAACCCACGAGTTCGTCGAACAACTCCCTGTTTCCGAGCAGTTTTTCGAGGAACGCCGGCTGGTCGAAATGCTTTATATTTTCGTTGATTTCGCATAGTTTCATTTCATTCATATTAATAATTTTATCAAAAAGAACCTTCTTTGTCAATCATATGCGGCAAATTGCATTAAAATGCAAGGAAAATGCAAGGAAAGTCGCGTCAAAAAGTCATGTAAAACTTAAGCGGCCTGTTTTTATGAGCCCGTCCTCATGAGATTATCTTGGAAATATTGACACGCCCCGTTTTATCTGTTATAATTTGATATTATGAATAACGAACCGATCAATAATTCAAATTCGAACGCGGCGGGCGGCGCTTCTAATTCTCAGGCCCGGCCTGAAATATCCCACCGCGAAGACATTTATAAAACCGAGATCGAATTTTTAAAATCGTTCGCGCATAATCCTGATTTCGCCGGATTATACGCGCTGAACCTCAATCTCATGCCGTCTAATTTCCAGTCGTCGGTAAAGACCAGATACATTTATACGGCGCTTCTTTCGCTTTACAACGAAAACCGCGCGATAAATTTCCAGAACGCCAGGATGCATCTCAACGGGCAGATGCACCAGCAGAAATCGCATTTCGAGGTCTGCGGCGAGCTGTGCGAGCATATCTTTAACCTTACCGGCGAGGCCGGCGAATCGCCCGTCGAAGCGGACGTCAAGACGCTCATTTATAAAATAAAGGAAAACAGCCTTCGCATCGAATCTAAAAAACTGCTGGCGAGTTCCATGAATAAACTTAACAACGACAAGGGCGATTACGTCAATACCATTAAAAAATGCGCCGAATCGATCAGCGTGCTCCTCGAGAACTCCAACCTCAGCGGCGAGTGCAATTACGAGCCCGACGCGATCCAGACCAATATTGACCTGGAGATCGCGACCGCCCGCAACAACCGCCCTTTCTGCGGGCTCGACACCGGCTTCGATCTGCTGAATCAGGCGATCAACGGCATCGAAAACGAAATGTATCTGATCGGCGCGGCCGGCTCGATGGGAAAGACCACTTTCGCCACCCAGCTGGCTTTCCAGATACTGAAAGCCAATCCCGACGCCAACCTCATATTTTTTTCGCTCGACCAGTCGCAGAAGGATATTCTCGTCAAATTCATTTCCGAGGCGTCAGGCGTCTCCGTCAAATATATCAAATGCTCTTTCCCGCGCAATGAAAACCTCGATATAAAAAAGAAGGAAGGCATATCCTACGTCGCCTCGCTCACCAAAAGAATGCGCATAGTGGACGAAAGCCACGGTGAAGTCACGATAAAAGATTTCAAGAATATCATCAGAAAGCATAAGCTGGAATTTTTGAATAAGCCCCTGGTCGTCATCGTCGACACCATTTCATCGATAAGGCCCATGACGCGCTATGACGATAAGCTCAGCGAGATAAGCGATATACTCTCCGAATTGAAAACTCTCGTTCGCACCGAAGAATTTGCCATGGTAGCCACTTTCAATCTCGACGGCTCCGCCGAGGTCAAAAGGCCCAAACGCGATGACCTGGCGCGCGTGCCCGCTTACATTTACCAGCCGTATGTCACGATGGCGCTTTACAGCGACTTCATCTTCAATTTTGAAACGCCTTTCCTCGAATGGGAATGGGGCAGTTCAGACCTTATGGTGCCGATAGTCGAACTCGAGATCATTAAAAATAAAATGAGCGGGAACAAGGGCCGCATTTTTTACCGCTATCTCGATTCCCTCGCGTCATACAGGGAATGCGTCGAGCTCGAAAACGAAAACTACAATGCGATGATCGAAAATATCGAGCATTTCGAGCACAAGCGCGGAAATCAGCCTATACCGCCTATCGCGCCGCCGCACCCGCCCGTAAGAAACATTCAGGTCGATAATAAGAATATGGGCGAAAGCGATTTCGCCGCTAAAAATAAGCCTAAAGACAAAGAAAAAGACAGAGATAAAGATAGGGACGAAGATATCGTTTAGGTCGCTTAAATAAAATCGTATTAAATTTTAGTGGATTTTTAATTTAAATTATGATATCATTATTTTAACTTTAACGGGGCGTGGAGGCGGTGATTTAAAAACCGCGCCGGTCCGGTTAAAGATTACAAAACTTAATGGAGGAAAACATGGCATTAAAAATTAACGACGATTGCACCGGCTGCGGAGTATGCACCGATATCGCCCCCGATATATTCAAAATAGGCGACGACGGCCTAGCTAAAGTAGTAAACGCGAACGGCGACCCCAAAAAAGCCCAGGAAGCCGTAGACAGCTGCCCCGTTGGCGCTATCTCGATGTAATTAATAAAATCGCAAAGGTATTTAATATATTTCAACTCATCCGTCGGGGCGGCATTTACCGCGCCGGCAGGGTGAGTTGATTTTATTTATTGTGAGCATGAAATATTCTAAAATACTTATAATCAGGCTTTCCGCGGCCGGCGATATAGTCCTCACATTTCCCGCGTATTTTTTTCTAGCGGAAAAGATCGCGGGCGCGAAGATAGACTGGGCCGTGGACGAGCGTTTTGCCGATCTGCTCGGTCTTCTGCCCGGCCTGAATAAAAAAATCGTGTTTCCAGCCAGGACGCTTAAAAGCCCCAAAACCTCCTATGCGTCGAAGATTGCGGCTGCGTGGAATTTCATCAGGGAGATCAGGCGCGAAAAATACGATCTTGTCATAGATTTTCAGGGCCTTTTTAAAAGCGGCGCCATTTCGTTTTTGTCGAAGGCTTCTGTCAGGGCGGCTTTCGCGCCGGGCGGCCACGATTCGCGCGAGATGAACCACTGGCTGAACAATAAAATTATATCTGTTCCCGAAGGCGGCCCGCTCGCCGCTAAGATCATATACCGCTCGCTATACCTGGCCGCGCGCGCTTCCGACGAAACTCCGCCCGCCGAATATACAATGAAAAGGCTTGTAGAGCCTGAGCGCGGCAACCCGAAAATAACTTCTTTCTTCGATGAAATAAAGGGCCGCGGCCGCGCGGACAAGCTCATCGTTATAAATCCTTTTACCAACTGGCCCACCAAGACATGGCCGGCCGATAAATGGATGGAGCTTATAAAACTTATCAGGCGTGACGATAAATTGAAAAACTCAGCGGTGGCCGTTTTGTGGGGGCCTGCCGAAAAAGAGGCCGCCGAAAGGATAGCCGCTTCCGATGAACTTTCGTTTATTTCGCCGCCGACCACTTTCCGTGAGGTGTTTGGCGTGCTCGATGGCGCCGACGCCGTGATTTCCGGCGATTCGTTCGCGCTTCACGCGGCTTTTGTTTTGAATAAGCCCGCGGTTGCGGTCTTCGGAGCGTCCGATCCGGCCCGCTGCGCTCCGTTTGGCGATCGGACGGCCGTCGTGACGCGCGGCCTCGAATGCCAGCACTGCTTCAAAAAAACATGTCGCTTCGCGACGGAAGAGTGCATAAAAAGCGTCGATCCGGCCGCGGTTCTCGAGGCGCTTCGCCGGGTTGTCTGAATAGCAAAATAATAATAGGTTAAGCGGTTGGAAAAAGACAAAGAAGCAAAAAAAACTTGACTTATATGCCTGTGAAAGTGTATCATTAACATGCTTAAGCCTGTCATCTTTGGATCGTAGTTGTTTATTTTTGCGGACGCGCACATTCTTGAACGTTTTTCATTTCTGCTTTTCAAATTTTAATTTAGCCTGCTGATAAATTAATACTTTAATTATTGACCATAGATTATTTAATTATTATTATTATTATCATTAGTTATTATTATATTTTTTTATACTTTAATTTTCTTTTTGTTTTTAACTGGAAATTATTTACGGGTCGTGGTTACACGGAATCACCCAATACCGCCGGCGGAGGTGTATTATGACAAGCGGCAGGGTCGCGACGGTTGAACAGGTTAAAAAGAGTCCGGTGCTCAAAGATTTCAACACTTTTTTCCTTTCGGAAATATTGAGCGTCAAGGTTTACGACAAAAACGACAAATTTGTCGGATATATCGACGACGTGGCGATAGACGCGTCTGAAAACATACGCCATCCGTACGTTTCCGCTATGATCGTCAGGAGCGGCAAAAACATTACAGCTTACGACTATTCGGCATTCGTCGAATATCGCTACGATTATTTCGAGCTGGGTTCCGATCAGGCTCCTCTGCCGATCAAACTTACTTCTGACGGCGAATATGAAAGCGACACCGAAATTCTTCTCAAGCGCGACGTTCTCGACAAGCAGATAGTCGATACGTCGGGAATGCGCCTGGTGCGCGTCAACGACATTAAGCTCACCTTCGTCAAGAACGGAATAGTCACCATAGGTGCCGATATCGGTCCGACCGGCCTCATGCGCCGGCTGAGCCTGAGCCGCATATATAAGGCCGCGGCGGCGCTTTTCAATAAAAAGATACCCGATCAGATCATATCGTGGCAGTTCGTCGAACCTATTGGCACCTCGCATAAAAACAAGATCAGACTCGTCGTTCCCTACGCGAAACTGTCGCTGCTTCATCCGGCCGACATCGCCGATATCATAGAAGAACTTTCCGTTCAGGAAAGTACCGAGATATTGAAGTCGCTCGACGAGGAAACGGCGGCCGAAACGCTCGCCGAGATCGAGGAGCAGGACCTGCAGATCTCCCTCATAGAATCGCTCGGCACCGAAAAGGCCGCCGATATACTAGACATGATGCCGCCCGACGAGGCCGCCGACATACTCGGCGATCTTTCCGAAATGCAGGCCGAGCAGATATTATCGGACATGAACTCGCAGGGAGCCGAGGAAGTGCGCGAGCTGATGAGTCACGACGAGGACACCGCGGGCGGGCTCATGACGACCGAATATATTTCATTTCCCGAAACTTTCAACGTAGAGCAGGCGCTCGCCGAATACAGGCTGATAGCTCCGAATATTGAAATGGCTTATTATCTTTATGTGGAGGAAAAAGGCGGGTACCTCAAGGGCGTTTTAACGCTGAAAGACCTTGTGGTGGCGCGCCCGTACCAGAAACTGACCGAGATAATGAACCGCAAGGTGGCTTTCTGCCTTCTGGACGAGCGTAAAGAGGACGTCGCCGAAAAGATAGCCCGCTACAGCCTGCTGGCCATTCCGGTCGTCGACGGAGAAGATGTTTTGAAAGGCATTATAACCTTCGATGATGTCATGGACACCATAATCGAAATAAACGAAGAATTGCCGCATTTCTTAAAGGGCGCCGAATAGGCGCAGGCGTGAGAACTGACTATGCTGAGTAAATTAAAGCACAGATGGAAACAGATATTAATATTCCTCTCGCTCGTCGGCCCCGGTATAATAACCGGAAATGTCGATAACGACGCGGGCGGTATCGCGACCTACTCGATAGCGGGCGCACATTACGGTTACGCCATGCTCTGGACGCTGATACCGGTCACGATACTTTTAATTTACACGCTCAACGCGAGTTACCGCATGGGAGTGGCCACCGGTCAGGGTCTCGGCGATCTCATCCGCGAGAAATTCCGCGTGAAGGGCGCATTCATTCTTCTGCTGCTGGTGTTTCTCGCCAACCTCGGCACTACGACGTCCGAATTCGCCGGCATCTACAGCAGTATCCAGATCATCGGCATTAATTTTTCAAATGAATTTACCCTGCTGCAGAGTAAAGCTTTTCTTACGCTGCTGACCTATATTCTGACGATCATTATGGCTATATTCGTCTGGACCGTCGTCGTCAAGGGCACGTATAAAATGGTCGAGCGCGTCTTTATTTTCTCGTGCTTATTTTATCTTTCATACGTGTTTTCGGCTTTTTACGCGGAACCGGAATGGAACGAGGTGTGGCGGGGGTTCTTCATACCGAGTATAAGATATGAAAGCGAATATATATTCGATCTGATAGGCGTCATAGGCACCACTATTACGCCCTGGATGAATTTCTACATGCACGCCACGATGCTCGAAAAGGGCATCACGGCCAAAAGTTATTATATCAGCAAATGGGACGTCGTCATCGGCAGCATAATGACCGATATAGTGGCGTTTTTCATGATAGTAGCCTGCGGCGCGACGCTTTTTAAAAACCACGTCAGGGTGGAATCGATCTTCGATATAGGCCAGTCGCTCATTCCGGTCGCCGGCAGCTACTCTTCGATATTATTCGCCGCCGGCCTCTTCAACGCTTCGGTTCTGGCCTCCGCCGTACTTCCGCTCGCCACTGCCTACGCCATATGCGAAACGTTCGGCTGGGAGATCGGCATAGAAAAGAGTTTCAACGAAGCCAGGATGTTTTACTCGATATTCACTTTTATGATAGTAACAGGCTGCACCCTGGTTCTGATACCTGGCATGCCGCTTCTGTTCATAATGCGCCTTTCGCAGGTCGCAAACGGCATCCTGCTTCCGATATTTCTGTTCTATCTTATAACTATAGCATCCGACAAAAAAACGATGGGGACATTCGTATTTTCAAATTTCGAAAAATACTTCGGCTGGATGTCTATGGTCATCCTCGCGGTCCTGAGCGCCATGCTCGTCTATCAAGCTCTCTGGGGCGCGTGAAAAGTTGAGAGTTGAGAGTTGAGAACGGAGAACTGAATGACTTTTGATATTTGAATAAAATGTTCTATAATTAAAAACTAATTATAATTGTCAAAAATCCTTAACTCTCCACTCTCCACTCTCCGTTCTCCACTATTACTATGCACTATGCACTATGCATTATTCACTATACACTCTTATTTAAGCCACATTTCAGGAACTACATAGCAGCCGCCGCCCACGGGCATTTTGCCGCCGGCGTAATCGAGCGCTTCTGTTTCGGTGGTGAAATACTTATACTTTTTGAAAAACGCCATGCCTTCGTCCGACCTGATGTAGTCAATGAATTTCTGCGCCAGCACTGGATTTTTTGAACATGATGTTATTGCGATCGATAAATAACTCAGGCGCGATAATTCTTCCGGCTTAATTTTTATCGTTTCGATCCTTTCGGGGTTCCAGTGCTCGAAGACGCTCCAGCCGATGACCGCGTCGGCCGAGCCGAGCACGATGGCGTTAGCCACTTTTTCGCAGCTTTCGACGTAGGTGAGAAGTTTCTTTTT
>MGFH01000146.1 GCA_001791795.1 Candidatus Wallbacteria bacterium GWC2_49_35 | reverse complement strand
AGGTGCCCGTCGTAGTAGCGTATGCAGTCGTGAAGCCGGTCGTCATCGTTGCGCCGAACTGATCCTGAACGAGAACAACAGCCTGGGTTGAGGAGGCTTCGGTCATCGTCGTAGGAAGAGTAACGGTAACGGTGGTAACAACAGGAGCTTCAGCCGAAACGGTAACAGCTACGTTAGCGGTTTTCGTTACTCCGCCTTCGGTGTAGGAAACAACGATGTTTTCAGTGCCAGCTACGGTTGTAGCAGCAGTGAATACGCCGTTAGCCCAGTTGGTGCCGGTCGTGTAAGTGGTAACAACGGCTTCCGAAGTAGCGGTGCCGGTAAGGTAGTTAGCAGTAACAACTAAAGCTACGGAAGTGGTGCCGCCTACTAAGCAAGTAGGAGCGGTCGGCGTAGCAACAACTGTTAATGAATCTAAGGTTTTAACGGGAACTGCTTCGGTAACAACTAACGTAAAGTCAGCGGCTGTTACTTCAACGGTGCCTTCCGTGTATTTAGCGGTGAAGGTGTAGGTGCCGGCCGTCGTTTTGGTAACGGGGCTGGTAACTGCGGTAGCGCCTTCAAACCAGCTTGCGGTTACGGTAGCGGTCGTAGCATCATCGTAAGTAGCGGTAGCTGCGGGCATCGTGTAAGCAACGCTAGCTTCAACGGTGTCGGTAGCTTTTGCTATTGCTAAGCTGGTAACGACTTTCGTTACGGGAGCTATGTTGATTACATAAGCTGCGCTTACTACGTTCGAATCGGTCATGCTGGTCGCGGTAGCGATAGCTTTTACAGTAGCGGAAGCCGATACGTTGAAAGCTGCCGAGTAAAGCGTGCTGGCCGAAGTCGGGGTGGTGCCGTCTACGGTGTAGTAGATCGAAGCGCCGGTGGTTGCGCAGGTGATCGTAACGCTCTGAGCGGCGGTATAAGTGCCGGCTGCAGGGCTGATAGCGGGATCTGCAACAACGCTTGCTGCTTCAATGATAGCGGCTTTGAGGATCTCTTTCGAGGTGCCGTCTTCGCCGATGATGTAGCTGATGACGAGTTTGTCATAGCTGCTCGGGAATGAAGCGGCGGGAACCGTTACGGTGTGCGAAGTTGTCGTCGAAGCCGTTTCGGTAGCCGAAGGATCGCTCGGTGTAGGAACTGAGCCGCGGATGATAACTTTTGCTGCGGTCGGGGTAACGATGTCCGTAGTCCATGTAACAACTACGTCGCCATTAGCCTGTTTTACAGCGCGTTCAGCACTGATAACCGGTATTAATGAAATATTAACGGTGTAGAGAGCCGATGCAACAGCCGAATTGGTCATGCCGGTTTTTACAGCGATCGCTTTGATCGTGGTCGTAGCTGCTACGTTGATAGCAGTCGTGTAAGCCGTGCTTGCCGTGGTCGGGGTGGTGCCGTCGGTGGTGTAATATATAGAAGCGCCAGTGGTCGTAGTAGCGATCGTCACGCTCTGAGCGGCGGTGAATGTGCCGGCTGCAGGGCTGAAAGTCGGGGTAGCTACGGTCTGAGCTGCTGCGCCGACGATAACGTTTACTTTAGCGGTAAGCGTCGTGCCGTCAACGGTGCCCGTGAATACGTAGGTGCCCGAGGTCGCTGCAACGTAAGCAGGAACCGAAACTGTCGACCATACTACCGATGCGGTAGCGGTGGTGCCGTTCGATTTGGTTACGGAAACGGTCGTCGGGAACGTGATAGCCGATACTGCTGTGCCGCTTGCTACGGTGATGTCAGCAGGATTGGTAACCGCGGTGATCGAAACGACGGTAACGCCGTTTACAGCCGAATTAACGTCGGTCGTGGTCGAGGTGCCGGTGAGGACCTGGCCGCCAACGGTAACTGTAGTAGCGCCCTGACCGCTGGTGATAGCGGCGCTCGCAACTTTAACGGCTTCAACAAATGCGCTTAAAACGCTGTTTAAAGTCGTACCAAGTGCGCTTAAAATCGAAGTGTTGGTAACGCCGGGTGCGTTGATGGCTATCTGAACCGAATTGACGGCACTGGTAACAGCCGTTAATGTAGCTGCAGTAACTGCGCCTTCAATAACCGTTTTAATGGAAGCCGACATCGTGGTGACCGACGTCGAAGTAACGGGAACCGAAGAAGCTGCTATGCCTTTATCACGAGCGAGAGTAGCGACAGCTGTCGATTCGCTGGTAAGATTAACGCCGCTTACCGTTACTTTGGTAACGGAACCAGCGCTCATAGCGGTCGAAGTCGGGAGGATACCAACGAGAGCCGAATAAACGATCTTGCCGGTAGTTTTGTGTTTGATGACTATTACAGCCGTAACGTTCGCAGTGCCTGCGGCAACGGTAGCGGAGTAAGTAGTGCCGGTGATGACTACCGCGGAACCGGTAATTTCAGTCATCGTAGCGGCGTTGTAAACGCCCATTTCATAGTTCGTGCCGTAAGCAACCATGTAGTTCGGGGCGCCAGCCGGAGCTGATAAAGCCGGGATGGAACCTGTAATAACTACGCTAGCCGCCGTTGCGGGTGTTGTGCTGGTGCTGTCGTCGTCGCTGCCGAAACATCCGGTCATCAGCGATACGAAAAGCATCATGACGATTAGAAGACCTAACCTTTTAGACATTGTGTGAACCACTCCTTTGTTGTTTTTGTAAGTTGTTTGGTTGTTTGTTTAAGTTTTTAAAACTAAAACTTTGATTCCTTGATTACTAAAGTGCGATTTTAACACTTTAAAAAATAAATGTCAAGAATTTTTTTTAATTCCTGATCGCCCGTTAAAAATTGGTTAAAAATTCGGTTTACTTATAAGCAATACCTCCTTTTTGATAAATTGCTAAGACCATGTTACAGATTTTTTCGGTTTTCCTTTATAGTATATAATAAGATCTCAATAACCTCCATTAAAATTTAAATGCTTTTAAAACTTCGGGATCGGTCAGATCCCTCTTTTTATGTTCATACTTGTAATGTTGCTTTTGGAATTATGATTATGTGTTTCTATACCGCACTCGGCGCCCGAAGAAGGGACCGCTGCGGATATTTCGAGAGCTGCCGGTTCCCCGATGGTCTGGGGAACGGCCTTAATTTGCTCGTTTGATGCGCTAAAAATCAGTCTTTTTCTCATTAACTAAATAACCCCTGATATAATTGAGTTATAAAAGTAAAAGCATTATAAATTATTTTTTTTTCAATGTCAAGAAAAATTTTTTGGGGCCCGGTTGCTTCTTTTGACTAGTGTTAAATGGCGTTTTGGGGCCCGGTTCATAAAATATTTAATAATTAGTTAATTGCCGCGGAATAATATTCGGATAAAATTAAAGCGTTTTATGACATTTTACCTCGCTTTTTTGTGATGCCTATTTACTATATCTCATAATTATAACACAATACTGACTCAATATGCAATCTCCGCCGGTTTTGAGGCCTGGCGGGGACCGGCCGCGGGGCCGTCAAAAGAAAAAACCGGGGATCGGTACGGCTGGAGCGGCGGCTGGGGCGATGAGTTTAGAAAGCTCTTCCATGGCTGATTTTATGTCGGCGGGGCCGGTGACGGGCTTGAGCGAGGCGGGGCCGGTGAAAAAGCGGTTCGCCGATATCATGGTGACGGCGTTGTTCAGATGGAATACGACCGCGGAGTCGGAGGCGCCCGTATCGTGAAAACAGCGCGCTATGTAATAATGCGCGGCGTAGTCGCTGAAGTTGTAATAAAGCGCGGCGGCGAAGGAGTATTTCGCTTCCTCGGCCAGGCCCTCGCCGTATAGTTTAACGCCGGCGGCATAATGATCGGCCGCGCTTTTAACGCGGTCTTCGAGCTTGAGCGTCGAGACGACCGCCGAGATCACCGGGGCGTCGAAAGCGATGGTCGAACCGCTGAAAACGGCCATGACCGAATTGGAGGCGTCGAGGTCCCAGAGAGTGAACATGAGGTTGTATCCCGGACTTAAGCCGCCGCCGGACGAGGGACGCGGGCCGTCGGCGCAGAACCCGGTGAAATGAGGCGTCAGCGCTTCGCGGGTAAACAGGCCGCTGAATAACCTTTTTAATGCCAGGGTTATAAAGCCGATACGCTCGTTCGCTATCGTCCGCAAAAATTCGCGTTCGGACGGCTGACGAAAGAACAACGCGAAACTTTTCAGACGGTCCATAGCCTCGTCACGGTTATCAGATATTAAAATGCGGTCGTCGCCTTTGGTAAGAATACATGTGAATTCAAGGTTTTTCGGAAACGCCAGGGGCGCGGAGGCCGAAGCCGCGGCGTTCTGCATTTTATAGCCTTCAGGAACGAAAACGCTGTATTTATAGATGGTCCTGTAATCGCCGCTTATTTTGATCTCGCGGGGCCTTTCATAAACCGCCGGAGCGGGGGGCGGCGAGGTCACGTAATACGCGGCGGCGATGTAGCCGGCGAAAACCGCGGCCAGAAAAAAGCCGCGGGTCAGAAAGAAAAAG
Organism: Candidatus Wallbacteria bacterium GWC2_49_35; assembly: GCA_001791795.1. Classification (GTDB taxonomy): domain Bacteria; phylum Muiribacteriota; class UBA9980; order UBA9980; family UBA9980; genus UBA9980. Next base: position 38,687 of record MGFH01000146.1, on the reverse strand, counting down.
AAAGGCCGGAACTGAGTTTTTACTTCGGGCGCGCCCGCAGGGGCGAAAGCCTTTTTCGCTTCGGCGCCGTTCGACCAGAGCGAGACCATTGCGGCGAAAATTACGTACAGCAGAGCATCTTCCATTCTGGAAAGAGAGCCGAATGTCAGAAAGAGCAGCGCGGCGGCGCCGATCTGCAAGGATGCCGCGGCCGCGATCGTCGAGCGGATAAGGCCCGCCCTGAAGATCAGCCCGGCAAGAGCCAGCGGAGCATAGATCGAGCCGATGAGGCTGAGAAGGTTGCGACCGATCACGGCGTACGGCACGGCGAAAAGGACGAGCGGCGCGCTGAGCTGAGGACTTGAGGCGAGCCACGAGCGGTAGCCGTCGAAGAACAGAAGAAAATCATAGAAGGAAGTGAGTCCCGCTACTAGAAGTATTACCATTAATGCCCTGATCCGGTTGGCGAACATAATCTAAAACCCTTCCTTTAATTTTTTAAAAATTCAAGTTCTTAAACAGTAAGAATCGCCGTTAAAGATCGGCCAACTAGCGACTAGCGACTAGCGAATGCTTCGTGACCAGATACTCGTCCTCATTCGAACGGGCGAATATGAACGAGCCTTCGACGCCGGTCATGCGCACATAGCGCATGCACGACATCTCGGGCGATATCGGCGCGGGGGTTTTGGCCGTGACGGCTCCGCTCGAAAGATCTATGCTGACGAACCAGGCCTCGGCGGGGGCGTCGTTGAATGGGCCGAGAACGACGTAGGCGTAAAGGCTGGAGCCGGAGGCGTCGCTGCCGAGCGCTATGAAGTTCTGCACGGGCATGTGGAAAACAGCCTTGATCGAGGCGCTTTCGAATTTGGCGGGTATCTTGAAGATCTTGACATTTATTTCGCGCGAAGAATCGGGGGTTTCGGGATACTCGACGCGCACCGTCTCGCCCGAAGGAAGCAGCACGGGCTGGAAATTGAGGTCGAGTTCGTATATGAGCTCGCCGGCGTGGTTAATCACGAATATCTTTCCCGCGAACGGGTCTTCGATGAGCAGTTTCTTTTCGCTGTCGGCCCAGATGCGCGTAATGCCGTCGAGTTTGATGCGGGGTGAAATTTTGCCGGTCAGCGCGCCGGAAGCGTCGTAGCGGTAGATCAGCTTTTCGCGCGAGCTGGCGACGAAGATGGTGCCGTTGTCCAAAACGGCCAGATCGGTGAACAGCGGCGCGGCAGGAGCGTTTTCAGCCGCGGTTTCGGCCGGGTCGGAGGCGGGCTTTTTGTAAAGTTTTATGGCGCTGTCGAAAGTGAACGGCTTGCCGGGCGCCTTCGCGGTGTATTTGTTGAGCCTGAAATTGGGCGCGTCAAGTATGAAAAGCGCGCCGTTCTTATAAAATACGCTGGTGGGCGAAATGAAGTCGTACAGCGCTGTTTTCTCGTCGACGCAGCCGACCTGATCGGCGCCGGGGCCGAATTTAAGCGCGGCCATCGTCGCGCCGGGCGCCTGCCACTCGGGCTGCGCGGCCGGGGCGTTCGCCTGCCGCTGCTGATTATGCTGCTGCGCCGACGCGGGGGAAGCCGCGAGGCCGGAAACGGCAATAAGGCAGATCAATACAAACAGTGCCGGAACCATCGAAATGAACGTGTTTCTTTTAAATCTCATAACTATACCGCCTTTGATCTTTTTTTATTTTTTATGTTTTAATGTTTTTCGTTATCATGTTTTTCGTTATTTTGTTTTTCGCTTTTTATTTTCAGGCGCGCGCCGGAGGCGCATGAGGCCTATTCTATCACTAAAAGCGCCGGATTGTCAACAAATTGATTTTAACCGCGCCCGTTGCATTTTCGACGGTTTTGTGTTAAAATTTAAAGACTTTTAAAATTGCGCGGGGGTGCTGAGTATGGGTTTAAATTTTATCGGCGGCGGAAATTTCAGCGAAGAACCGGAAGACCTGAAACAGGCCGCGGCGGAGCAGAACGCTCAAAACGAAGCTTACCGCATCGAGGCTTTTCCGGTAAAGGTCGAAGACCCCGAGCCGGGCAGCCTGCCGCCGCATATCAAGATCGATTTCACTATAGCCGAAGAAAGCATATTGCCGGGCTGCGGCTGCGTAATCATATTCGGGGGATTTTTCCTGCTCAATGTCACCTGGAACCTGCTTGGACCCTATCCCGCCGGATTTATAATGGCGATCGGCCTGATTCTGATACTCATGCGGGCGGGCGTCGATAATTTCTACGTCATCAACACCGCCGAGCGCAAGATCTACTACAGACGCAAATTCTTCAACCAGAGCAGCATAACGCCGTTCCTCGAGCCGGACGATATTTTCGCCGTCAGCGTCTCCGGCGCCTCGCATACATCGAAAAGCAGCAAGTGGTGGGATTACAGGATCGTCATAATTAAAAAAGACGGAAAGATCGTCGATTTCAGCGATGCTGAAAGGTCCGACTGCGCGCTTGAATTCAACAAAAAAGCCCTCGGCCTGGCCGCCGTGCTCGGCTGCGGCTACATCGAATCCCCCGATAAGCGCGAACTGTTCGCGTCAAAGGAACTCAACGGCGGCGTGAAGGTTTATTTCATCAAAAAAGATTATTAAACGGATTAATCCCTGAAAGAATTACGCCCGTCAAAACACCGTCCAGTAAAAGAAAAAGCCGCCCGATGATCTTCCGGGCGGCTTTTTTATTAGTTGAGAGTTGAGAGTGAAGAGTGGAGAACTAAATGACTTTTTTATATTTTAAATGTCAAAAATCCTCATCTGTTCTCTGTTCTCTATTCTCTATTCTCTGTTCTCTGTTACTCGATTCTGACGATAACGTATTTCGTGAAGTCATTATTAGATGTGACGCCGTAGATGGTCCCGTTCGGCGATATATTGAAGTAGCGGGTCGGCATGGTGTCGCCGATATGGATCAGAGGCATTATTTTGACGCGGGCGACGGCCTTTCCGGCTTCGTCGAATTTGTAAACGAGCGTCTGGATAACGTCTTCGGCTATCTTTTCGACGATGGATGCGTAGAAGTTGTAATTGGCGTCCAGGCCGAGTATCTGGTAGTCGTAAGGCTCGGTGTCCTTGATCGATTTGGCCAGCTTCGCGTAAACTCTGGGCTGGCGTTTGGATGCGCCGTCCATCAGCAGCACGTCGCGGCCGTCTTTGTCCATCTCGCCGAGCGCGAATATGAAGCCTTTCTTGTCGGAATAAACGCCGGCGGTGTCGTCGTTAAGACGCCCCGTAACGGTGCCCTCAGCGTTATAAACCATCACTTTGCCGTCCGCCTGGTCGCTTACCAGTATTTCGCCGAAATTCGACACGAATATTTTGTACGGCAGCACGCAATGCTCTTTAACGTCGATGGTGCCGCGCACCTCGCCGGCCTGAGAGAGAATGAATACGTTTTTAAGCGTCTGATTCAACAGATAAATATTGCCGTTCTCCGGCGATATCGCAAGATCGCACATGTAATAGCAGTCGTCTTTTTTGTCGGTCTCGCCCTGCGGATAGTTTATCAGCGCGGCGATCTTTCCGTCCCTGGCGATCTTTATGACGCGGAAATTTATTGCGTCGAGAAGATATACGTTCTCGTCTTTATCGATGGCGAGCGAGGACGGGCCGTTAGAGGCGAAAGCCGGGGTGGTTTCGGAGCCCAGTCCGACCGAGTCGGAGCCGGAGCCGAGGCCCAGGACGCATACTTCGACGGTTTTGCCTTCTTTTATATCGGGAAGCGCGACCTCGGCGGTCGCGGGGGCGGCGGGAGCTTTGTCCTGCGCCATGGCGGGAGCGGCTAAAAGCGCGCAGCCGAGCAGGATCGCAAGGACCGGTATCAGCGCGAGAAGCGCGGCGGCGAATGGTTTTCCGGTTATCGTGGTTTTTCCGTTTTCAATAGTGTTTTTCATCGTTGCCTCACCCTTATTGATTTATTTTTATTTGTGTTTGTGTTTTAATATTTTGCGGTTTTTCTTATTAGGCTGTATATTATCGCAAACGCTTTATCGCTTGCCGCCTTATACTTATCGCTAAAAACGCTTCGATCAAATTATATCAGATTTTTTTTAATTTTGCAAATTATAACGGGCGCGAACCGTCGCGCCCGTATATTTTTGAATTTGATGTTTAGTTTATACCGTTAAAATAGATCCTTTTGCGCACTTTGCGCCGTTCTCTGTTCTCTATTCTCTGTTCACTATTCACTATTTAGATCTTCACGCCGGGGACGCTTCTCGGATTGACGTAATTGCCCGAGGAATTCTTCATGGCGAAGTGCAGGTGGGGACCGGTGGTCCATGCGCCGGTATTGTTGGTCTGGCCTACGTTCTGGCCGGCCGATACGCGGCTGCCGGGGGATACCGAGGCGCTCTTGCAGTGGCAGTAAATCGAGGTATAGCCGTTGTCGTATTTGATGACTATGGTCTTGCCTCCGCCGTAATCGTAACCCGTTGAAACTACCCGTCCGGGTCCGAGCGCTTTCAGCGGGGTGCCGGTGCCGACGCCGAAATCGATTCCGTAATGGTAGCTGTGGCCGAAAAGATTGCGCGGGCCGTAGTCGGATGTGATGCGGCCGCCTGCTACAGGCCTGCCGCCGAAGCCGGCGCTGGGATTGCCGCCGCCCGAGGAGCCGCCGTCGCTGGGAGCAGCGGAACCGCCGCCGCTGACCTTCGATTTCGAAATATAATCGCTGTGTATGTAAGCCTCGCGGCCGTTGTATTTGATTTTGTACCAGTCACCCTGCTTGCCGAGCGTTTCAATAGACGCGCCGTGGTTGAGCTTGCCTATGATGCTGCCCCAGGGACCCGAGCGCACGTTGAGGTAAGTGCCCGGAGTGTTGACGAAACCGTCGTTGGCCGCGGCGGGAGCTTCGGCTGTGGTGACGTAAGCCGAATGAACGTAAGCGTTGCCGCCTTCGTATTTGATAAGATACCAGCTTCCCTGTTTGGAAACGATATCGACCTTAGCGCCCTGTTTTAATGTGCCTTTGACGTCGCCCCACGCGCCGCTTCTGACGTTGAGGACGCCTGCCATTACCACGCCGGTGGAGTTTCCGCCCGCGCCCTTGCCGTTCGTGCCGCCCTCGGCGCTGGTATCGCCCGTCGTGAGAGATTTGCCCACTTCGTCGATGCCCGCCGACGCCCGGTCGGACGGATATACCGCTACAAGCATTAAAAGCGCGATCGCGCAGGCTAAAGATTTAAGATGATTATTCATAAAACACCAACCCCTTCTTCGTGTTTTTTATTGATTTTAATTATTTTTCGCCGTTATTACCGTCATTATGCATTATTATTGATGTCTTCAAATAATTACGGACTGAATTTTCAAGGCAACAAAATTCGCCTCACGAGATTATACTATTTTTTTCAAAAAAAGTTCCGAGTTTCGCCTGAATTTTTTTTTTTACTCTTTTTCCGTTATTATTTTGGGTATTTTGAGCTTTTCGAGTTTGATATCTGCGTAGGCCTGCTTCAATTTTTTATAATCCATGTATAAGAACTTCGGAAGAAGCGAACGCGAGCCGGAATATAAATATCTTTTGACTATCTTCGCGACGAAGCGGTCGAATATCTCGTGACTCGAGCCGTGGGCCGCCTTCGAGCCCATCGACAGCCGCCTGATGTCGCCGTTGAAGCGCGGGCTTATGTGAAACAGCTCGTGAATTATGGTTTCGAGTTTTTCGGATATGGACAGGTTTAAAAAGCGCGGAATACAGAACGATATTATATAATAGATTTCGACGCCGTCGTAAAATACGGGCGGTATCGTGAATTTATACCCTTTCGACGATTTTTCGCGGGCGCCGCCCTCGAAGCGCAGCGGGTAAATTTTAGCCTGAAGCCCGTGCTTCGCGCTGGTTTTAGCCAGCGAGTAAGAAACGGCTATACGATCGGCGTCGATGTGGCCGAATTCCTCGCAGGCGCGGGCCACATCGCGCACCACGCCCATGTACTCGCGGTTGAAATCGAAGGCGGCGGCGCCCGCGGTCTGGCCGAAAAGGTCGCCGCCGTCAGTTATGTATGACTGGTTCATTTCGCTCATTTGATCTTTAAAAATCGCCTTTCTTCTTCATTAAGCCTTACTATGAAGTGCGCCGCGTATAAAAGCGCCGCCATCACGAAGCCGAACATGAAATACTGGATGGTGCCGCCCGTTATATATTCGAGCGCGGACACGTACACGATCGAGACCGCGAAGGTTATCAAAACAGGCCTGTAAGAACCGGTTTTAAACAGCGCGATCAGCAGCAGCAGAACGAGCGCGACGCCGAACAGATAGCCGATAAAAGTCAGCAGGTCGAAAACAGGCTTCGAGTAGAACGAGTATTTTACGTAAAACACGGTGGCGTCGTTCACGTCGTTTATCTTTTCGAGACTTTCCACGGTGAAATGGTGGACGTTGGCCGTCGAGGGCACCGTTATCGAGACCGGCATCCTGGATTTGACCGTGGCGCCCGAACCTGAACCGTAGGAAGCGGCGCCGGCGGAAGAAGCGGGCACGGAACTCTGCGTTTCACCGTAAGCGCCCCTGGCGTTTGTGACTGCCATCTTCTTATACTGCATGTCAAGCATCTGCTCGATAGAGACCGTCGAGCGGCGCGACGCCGATGATTTTTCCATGAAATCGGAGGAACTTTTCAGCTCTTCCTTGCGCAGGTTCGTGCGGAAGTTGAACATATTGTATTCATCTATGAAATGGATCTCCCAGTTCACCTTCGAACATAAAACGCCGGGGCGCGGAAGTTCCATGCGGCCGCCGCCGATAACGCCGAAAGCCGGAGTTTTCGTGAAGTAAACCAGCGAAACGGCGAACGGCATGAAGTTCTGGCCGTCGTCGGGCGATTTGAGCAGCGGAATGTAAATAACGCCGCCCTTGCCCGAGCCGGGCTTGAACAGGCGCTCGCCGACCTTGAGGCTCCATGGCTCGGAGCCGGCGGGCAGCTTCAGCTCGAGGAACTGCACGTTGTTGTTGCGCACCTCGTAATAGGCGCTGGTTATCATGTGCCCCTCGCGGGTGACGAAGGTTTTATAGTTGGCGATGTCGATCGCGCAGGGAATGGCCGCTATGTCGATGTGCTTTTTGATCTCCAGTAATAAATTGTCGGGCTTTTTCGAGAATTTATAGGCGAAAAGCACCGACGACGAGGCGTAGCCCGAAGGAAGCGCCGGGATCTCCTTCTCGTCTATGGGAACCAGATTCGTCTCGACCTCGCCGGTCACGCTCACTTCGGCGTTGACCGCGGCGTCGATGGCGAGAAAACCCTTGTATTCGTCGGCGCCGGCCGGCCTTATGAACGGAACCTTCACGGGCGCCTTCATGTTGAATATCTCCGTTTCGAAGCCGGTCTTGATGTTGACCGCGCCGCGTATCGGGTTTTTGAACATTACCTTCAGTTCGCGCGGGGCCGCGGCGGCTTCAGATGTTCCTGCGCCGCCGTTGTCGCCGCCGGTGACCTTCCAGTCGTAAACCCCGGCGCCTTCGACCAGAGTTATCATGGTGTTGCGCGGTATCTCGAAGGCGAGTTCGCGCAATTCCGTGTTCTGGATGTTGTACCGCCAGTCGGCCAGACCCGAGAACCGCTCCTCGTCCACCGTAAGGCGGCACGCCGAAACCAGCGTAACGCGCGGCTCTATCTTCTTGGTTATGACGGTGACCTCTTCGCTTTTCAGCGCCAGAAGACGTTCGCGGGCTTCGCGCATGCGGCGCTCCTCTTCGAGCTTCGCGCGTTCGCGTTCGCGGCGGGCCTGCTCGGCGAGCGTTAGACGGAACGAGTAGGCGTCGGCGGGAATGAGGCCGCCGCTGGTTATATTGCGTGCGTCGGCGCCGGAACCCTCTTTAGCGCGCGATTCGACTATCATGTTGTCGGCGATGAGGTCGTATTCGGCGGGAGTCGCGAGCGAAACCTTCATGCAGGCGCTTTTCGCGGGGTATAAGTTGAAATAATAGGCGTTGTCGTTGAATATCACGTTGGTTTTGAAGGAAATTTTGACCATGTATTCGCCCGGGTCTTCGAAGAGCGCGCTGTACTTGCGCTCGGCCGGATTGACCTTGAAGTTTTCGTAGCGCGATACCGTGTCGAACGATTTCGCCTGACGGTAGCGCGATATTTTTTCGCGGTCGGTCTTGCTCTTGTAGGCGCGCTCGAACTTGTCGATGTAATTGTCGCTCATGCCGTAAAACCCGAAACTGTAGGGCTTGATGAGGTAGGATTCGGCCGCGGTGAGCGCGATGTCGCCGCCGATGAGCTCGACGCCGGTGTAATTGTCGTCGAAAACGTCTATGAAATATTCGAGAGTGAGCTCGGCGACGTCAAGCTTGATCGTGCCCGTAAGCGTGGCTTTTTTGATCATGGCGCGGTACGGGGGCGCGGCGGGCGCGGTGAGCTCTTTCGAGTCGGCCGTGTATTCCATCGAGTTGACCGAATCTATGAGATATTTGAGGTCGGTATAGGGCAGCATGACCTTCTTTTCGTTCGGGCGCATGGCCATGTCGAGCATATAAAAAGTCTGCACCTCGAGGGTCGACGGGTTGTAATTCAGCTCTATCTGATGGTTTTCGGGCGGCGCGGCGAGCGCGGTCCCGGCGGATACGGGCGCGAGCGCGAAGGCGGCGGCCAGCGCGAAGATCACGAATATGATAAGGCCGGTTTTAGGCCCGGGACCGCCGCCGGTGCCGCCGTTTCCGCCATTGCCGCCGCCGTCGGGCGTTTTGCCGTCGGGACCGGTCTGGCCGCCGTCGGCGGGAGTTTTAGCGTCAGCGGCGCCCGTTTTCAGGGGGGCGGGAATGACCACGCCGGTGCCGGCGGTATCGGTAGACGTAACGGGGGTTTTAAGCATATCGATCAGCTTCGACATGACGCGCGGGTTGGAGAGTTTCGCGACGGTCTTAGAGAGCGCGAAAATTATTATACCCGCGAGAATGCCGAGCTGCGAGGCGCCCGCCGTTTCGGGTATCATCGCGTTGGCGGCTTCGAGGGCGAGCAGCAGCGAAAGCGCCGCCAGTATGAACAGCGGCGCGCCCTGCGCGTTGAAAAGAGCGCGGGAGGCCGCAAACGGGATCAGTAATCCCATGAATACAAGAACGGCCAGGAGCGCGCGGTACATTTTAACGCTCATGTAAGACAGTTTCAATGTTACCTCCTCGCCCGACATTACGAAACGCTTTTCGACGACCGTCGAATGGCCGGTTTTCGGAAGCGCTATCGGCACAGAGAATATGCCGCGGCTTTCGGGCCGGGAACGGCGCTCGGCGCGCAGGCGGTCTTCGGCGTTTATCTTCATTTTATACTGAACCTTTCCGGAAACTTTCATGTCTTTCGAACGCATTCCCTTCTTCGAGGGAGCGTTATAGTCGGACTCTTCGTCGAGATCCGAGACTTCGCTTTTCACTTCGCGCATTTCGTTGGACGTCTGCATGCTTACCGAAGAAGCGGGCGGGGCGGGCGAGGAATCGTATCTGGCGGCGAATCCGCCTTCGTCGCCTTTGGCGCCGCCGAGGCCTTTCGTTTTATCCGAGGTTTCCTGAAGCCCGAGCCTGCCGTGCTTCGGGCATATAACGTCGGTCATTGCGCCGCTTCCACGGCCGATCTCTATCTGGTAGCTGTATCCGTCGGGACACTGCGGAACGGCTTTCAAATAACCCATTCTCTGAAGCGTGTTTACGTCCATCGACGTTACGGAGCCGTTTTCCATCATAAACAGCTCGACCGCACCTTCAATGGTTCTCATGTTCGCCACGCACGATTTCGATTTCGACTCGTGGCGCGCGCGGTTGAAGTTGGGCACGCTCATGGCGGCGAGCAGGCCTAATATAACTATGAGAATGATCAGGCTTATCGCGTGGCTGAATATGAACGAGAATATCCTGGCGAAAAGGTTGTATATGAAGTTCCAGATTGCACTGAAAACGCCCATTTCATATGCTTTTTCGCCGCCCATGTAAATGACGTAGCCGATGAAGGCCAGCACGACGATCATAAAACTGATAATGAGAAAACTTACGGAATGCGGCGATTTATATATCGCGACAAGCGTGTTTATAAAATTAAGGGGTATCTGGTAGATAAGCGGGACCGCGGGAGTCTGTTTCAGGTCGGGCACGCCGCGCATGTTGTAGAACATATAGCCGTCGGCCGTATAGACGCGCCATTTAAGGTGCATCGAAGGCACCTCGGTGCGCGGCAGACTGAGAGTAACGCCGCCGAATATCGAAAGTTTCGGAGTCGCGGAAGATGTTTTAAATCTGATGGGATATTCGAGTATGTCCTCGTTGACGTATTGCGATTTGACTATCGGTATCTTGAAATTAGCGTCCTGGTCGTAGGAAACCTTTACCAGTTTATCGTTCACCAGCGCGCCGTCGAGTATTTCGACGGTGTCGTCGGGCATCAGCTTGAGAAACGGCATGCCGTTATTCTTTATGCGGAACTCGCAGCTCGAAACCGCCCTGCCCTGGCTGGTTATAAATGTATTGACGACGCTGGATGTCAGCACGCTCGCCAGGACCTCGGAGTCGGAATACTTCGTGAGCGCGAGGCGCGCGCGGTACGGGTGCTTGTAATATTTGAACGCGAAGAGTATCGGAGAGACCACCGAGAATTTTATGCGCTCGGGAAGTTCCTGCGCGTCGATGCGCTCGAGGTTGAACGGGTCGGCGGAAAGGCCTATCTTCACGTTGGTGAGGGCGCATACGGCCACGTGGCCGCGCTCGCTTTCTACGCCGTGGAACGCGAGTTCGGGCATGATGACCTCGGATGACGCGTCGTCGATCTTGGTTATGGTGGTGATCGTCAGGTTAAATTCAGTCGTGACGGGATATTTCAGGAACACCTCGACCGATGAATAGTCGGAGGCGCCGTTCGCCGTGCGTACCTGGCGGATCTGGCGTTTGTCGTAGTTATCGGTGAGCACTTCGTCTATATCGGTATTTATGGGCATTTCAAGCGAGAATCTCGACATCTGGCCTTTTATGATGTTGAAGGTGATGTCGTGGTTTCCGCGTATGAGGCCGTCGCCTATCGAATATATCGATTTGACGTTGCAGCCCACGGCGGCCGGTTCGGCCTCGTATTTTTCGGGCGCGGCGGCGGTTTCTATCTCGAGCGTGCCGCCGTCTTCGGGCGAAAGAGCGGTCTCGCCGGTGCCGGATTCAGCGCCGGGCGCGGCGGCGGTTTCTATCGCCTTTTTCTCCTCGGCGGTTATGGAATAATAGGTGAAGTGCAGGCGCTCGCTGAAGCCGAAGTCGGCTTCCAGGGCCTGTTTTTTAGTTTCGGGATGTATGAAGGCCCTCTCGCCTATGGCGGGGATCATCTTGATTACGGCGTCCGCGTTGTCGTGCATGAATAACACCGTATTTTTAGGCGAATTCGGCGTGAGCACGAAAAACGAATACTGCGCGCCCTCTTTTTTGGGCGTCAGCAGGAAGCGCAGGCTGAGAGTGTGCGCGCCTTTTTTCGATACGAGCAGCGAATAGCGGCTGGCAGCCGCGGCGCCCTGTCCGGCGCGGCGTGAAACGCCTTCGTTCATGACGTTGCGCTGGTAGCTGTAGTCGGGGTCGGAGGTCTGCACGACGGGCGGGGCGTTGATGTTGTTCTGCTGGTAATTTATGCTCTGCTGTATCTGCTGAGCCGCGTTATCTTCGCCTTTGGACGTGAGGGGCTCCGATATTATTACGGGTATGGTGTCATCGATCACGGCGTCGCTGAGGGCGAGCGAGCCGCCTATCAGGGGCACGAGCACGAATCTGTCGTCGGCGAGCACCGAAAATTCGATGTCGAGGCCGCACAGTACGTTATCGTGGTCTTTCACGAATTTATACGACGCGGAATTTATTATGTAATCGGCCGGCGGCTCTTTGTCTTTTATTACGCCCTGCGGATAGCGCTCGGCGATCATCTTGTTGTTTTTATCGACGAGCCGGTCGAGCTCTTCGTAGTCGATCATGACCATGCGGTTGTTCTCGAATATCTTCGATATGTCGGCGAAAGGCATAACCACTTTGAATTTCGACATGGGCCTGAGCGTGTGTTTCCCGGGCAGGGTGACGTCGTCTTCCGCCGCGGCCGGCGCGAAAGAAAAGAACGTCGTTAAAAAAAACAGGGCCGCGATAACGGCCGCGGCCGGCTTCAACCATATTACGCCACTATAATTAACGCGGACAGCAGCCGCTTTAAAGGTTCCCCTTTCCATGAACGCCTCCACTTTTAATTTATTATAAAATTATTTTTTACTTTATGCAGTTTTATTTTACCTTGTTAAGCAGCTCGTACGCCTTTGAATAATTGGCGCGCGGCTCGGGCGATTTTTCGAGGTCGCGCGCGCTCATGATCTTCGATTTGAGAAGCTGGAAGAACGGGCGGACGAGATTGCGCACGGGCGCGTCGGCGGAGGTCATTACGCGGAAAAGGACCTCGAGCTTGTAGAATTCGCCGTTGGCGACCTCGCGCATTATGTCGCTGACGCAGAACGAAAGCGGTTTGAGCGAAAACATTATGGTGCTGCCGGAAATGATTTTGATGATGTCCCCGCCGAGAAGGCGCAGGAGCTTGTATTTGGCCTCGGGATTGGAAGGCTTGAAATTCGTGGGCACGCCGGCGAGCGGGCCTAAAAACGCGAAGTAATAGGTTTTGTACTTGATTATGACGCTGTCGAAATCGGGCGCGCCGTAGCTGAGCATGTAGGTCATCAGCACGGAGTTTATGCGCTCGAACTCCTCGTCGAGGGGCTCGGCGGCGCTCAGGTTGTTGGAGACCGCGCCGCTGTAGAGGCTCAGAAGGCCGTCGTGCAGCTCGTTCCAGTTGGATTCGAGAAGGCTCTTTCCTCCGACTATCCGCTCGATATTGGCGCTGATGGCCTCGTCGGTCAGTTTATAGCGGATGGGCTTTTTGCCCTTGCGCACGAATAACTTCAGGGCCTCGGCGGCCTTGCCGGCCGCGGGGTTGGAAACCGGCTGCGCAGAGCTGATATTCAAATTTTGAGGATGAGCGGAAGCTCCGGTATCGGGCGCTGCGCCCGTTTCGTTGAACGGGTTCTGCACCGTCGAAAAATCGGTGACCACCGAATTCGGCTGGCCGGGGGACGGCGCTACGGTCAAGGAATTGAAATCGGGAGGATCGGGCACGACGATCGGCTCGAGGTCGGGCGGCGGGGCGTTTACCGGCGCTTCGGGACTCATCTGCGGATCGTTATAGCCGCCGGGCGGCGGGTTCTGCGGCGGCGTGAAATCGGGCTGCTCGCCGGTAAAAGGCTGCTGGCCGTATGCTTCGGGCGGAAGCGGGTGCTGAGTGGGCGAAGGAGTTTCGGGCGCCGGCGCGGTCTTTACGAACGAAAAATCGTAAGGCTCGTAATAGCCGTCGGGACGGTAATCGTCGGAAGGCTCGAGCTCCGAAAGCCCCGCGTCGCCCTGCGCGAATGCCGCGCCCGAAAAAAACGCGAGCGCCGCCAGTACCGTTAGAATAACGAGCGCGGCCGCTGTAAAGGGCCTGAACGCTTCGCTTCGGAAACGGGCTCCGTCCGGGGTTTCAAAATTCAAAAATTCAACGGCAGCAGGCATAAAAACATCCGCCTTTATCGAGATAGACATATTAAAATACGGGAACGGCAAAAATAAAATTATCGCGCAATGAACGCTTTTTAAGGTCCCCTTTTTATATTAATTTATTATATCAAAAAAATGGGAATTTGCAAACTATTTTTTATCCTATTGACTTTTGGCGCGGTTACGGTTATAATAAAAGCCTCTGTGAACGCCATAAACGAAGAGGCAGACATGAATTTAAACGAAACGCGTTTTTCGCCTTCCCGTATTTTTTCGGCGCCGGCATTTTTGTGCGCCGCGGCCGCCGCGATGTTCTTCTTCTGCGCCCCGCCCGCGAACGCCTGCACGGACGTGCTCAACGCTTTTTTGTCGGTCGAAAAGCTGAACGAAAAGGTTAAAGACAGCCTTCTGAAGATCAACGACGCCTTTCAGCGCCTGGATGTGGCGCTCAGCCAGAAGGACGGCAAAACCGCCCAGACCGAGATCGGAAAACTTATAGACTCTTATTTCGATTTTTACCTGAGTTATTTTCAGAACCCGCCGGCGCAGTTCGTCGACGACCCGAAATGGCGCGACAAACTTACGGACGTGAACTCGAAGATCAAAGTGATACTCACGCTGGTCAACCAGAACCGCCACGAAGAAGCGCACAAGCAGGTCGAAGCGGCCTACAATTCTTTCTCGGCCATCTATATCGACCGCATCCCGATGCAGGAACAGAACGTATTCGATCTTATAAAATCGAGGATCGACAGCATAGAGATCGAGCTGGCGGGTTTCGTCTCCGATCAGACCTCGGAAATCGCCATACACGCCAACAACATTAAAAGCCTGGCCGAACGCCTCCTCAGCTTTAAAGCGCCCGACGAGCGCTACGCCGCCGAAAGAGAAAGCCTCGTTTCGTTCATAACGAAAAAAGCCGATCACATAATGGTCAATCCGCCACGTGACACCGCTTCGTGCGAGCTGCTCAAACCCGAGGCGGCCGCGCTCAAGGCTAGCGTCGAGGTGTTCATCCGCGAGCGCAAAACCGGCCTTGACAAAGAATGGTTCAAGCAGTGACGCGGCTTAATCGATAAGCGCTTTTTTCGGGATATTTTTGGCCTTTAAAACGGTTTCACGGCCTATCGAATATAAATATGAAATTCAAACTCACCCTTCTGCTCAACGATATCAGCCATATTCAAAAAATGGAATGCGTCAGGCCGCTCGGCGCGCCCGGCGAATTCGAGCTCGTCATGCCGGAAAACGCCGCCGCGAGCGGTCCCGAAGGGCGCGTGACGGTCGCCGGGCTTCTGGCTTTTCTGGGAATAGACCCCGAAAAAGACGTCATCTTCGTCATTATAAATAAAAAGATCACCTTCGCCGACGTCGAACTGCACGACCTGGACCATGTAGAACTGCTCGCCGCGGTCGACGGCGGATAAAAAGCATCACAAAAGACACATAAAAAAACCGCCCGGAGCTTATCCGCGGCGGTTTTTTAAATGTTATTTTTTATCGTCGGATTTCGTTATTTTTTTTCGTTTTTTCGTTAATTTAAATTATTCGGCGACTCTTTCGGCGGAAGCTTTTTTGACGGCGCGTTTTTTCGCGGGCGCTTTCTTTTTAGTTTTAGCCGGGGCTTTTTCGCCGGTCTGGGTCTGGTTCACGATATTTTCATTCATCGAAGCCGAAGGCTCGGCGCTGAAATCGGTCGGGCGTGAAGCGTTGTCCGCGTTATCGGCTTCGGGTTTCGGAGCGGCCGGAGGCGCGGGCGGCTTTTCACCCATGGGAGCGGACGCGGGGGGGGCCGAAGGAATGAAACTGCCCGTGGTTAAACTCATAACGAGTTTGAGCTTGCCTTCGATTATTTCGATATCCATGTTCAGACCGTATTTTTTAGCTTCGATGAGGCAGAACTGGAGTTTGCCGCGAGCCGAGTCGATTATCTGGCCGAATATCTTGACCGTTTGAGGGCCGGTGGTGTTGACGTATTCGATCAAAAGGTTCAGTTTCGAGAACTGCTGTTTTTCGATGTCGTAGTTGAGCGACGCTATGATCTTTGAAGAATTTTCGAGTTTGGCCGCCTGCACCTGGTTGTAGAGCTCTTTGATAGCCGCGTCTTCGGGGGCGGCGTTCATCTGGTTGACCAGATTTTTTTCTTCGATCGAAAGCGAGTTATATCCTTTTAATAAACCGGCGAAATCTTCATTGGACACGTACTGGGGAGAAACGTCGGCGCCCGCGGCGGGAGCTTCGTTAGACGTGGCCGGAGCGCTTCCGGAAGCGGCGGGAACCGCGTTATCGGAATCGGGCGACTGAGCGGGCGGGTTAGCGCCGGGCATGGTAACCTGAGGAAGCGGTATTTGAGGAGGCTTCGGGCCGTTGACGAGCATGCCGTTGACTATGTTGGTGCCGGTCTGGAATAAATGAGCCGCCTGCACGCCGCCGGTGAGATAGCCGATAGCCTGAGTCATCGACTGCATCGCGCTGCCGAAAAAGCTCGAAAGGCCGCCGGTGAGGCCGATAAGGTCTTTTAAAAAACTGCCGGACGGCTGCTGAGCGGCCATCGCGGACATCGACATCGAAAGCGAAAGTGCGATTATCAATATTGCGCTTAAAAGGGATTTCTTCATATTTACCGCCTCCAGATAATGTAAAAAATATATTATTCAAAAAAATAGCCGAAATCACAAAGTTTTTTTTTGTTTCTTCAATTATAATTGATAAACTGACTTTCGTCAAGGGCGAAAAAATAATTTTATGCCTTGTTAATAAGGCTGAATTGAAGTATAATATAACACGACATAAAAAATAAACGGGGATGATATCAATGGCTGTCAGAAATTATCTTGATTTCAAGCCGCGGATAGACGGGTCGGCTTACGTCGACGAGGCCGCTTCGGTCATAGGGCGGGTAGCGCTCGCAAGAAACGCTTCCGTATGGCCCGGCGCGGTGCTGCGCGGCGACATCAACGAAATAAAGGTGGGCGAGAACTCCAACATACAGGACGGCGCCGTACTTCACGTAACGCACGAACTCGGCGTCGAAATAGGAACCGGCGTCACGGTCGGGCACCTGGCCATGATCCACGGCGCTAAGATCGGCGACGGCGCGCTCATCGGCATCGGCGCGATAATACTCGACGGCGCCGTGATCGGCAAAAACAGCGTCATCGCGGCAGGCTCGCTCGTGCCCCCGAATATGGCCGTTCCCGAAGGCGTGATGGTCATGGGCTCGCCCGCGAAGATCAAACGCGAACTCGGAACGGATGAGCTGAAATCCATCGCCGCTAACTGCATGGGCTATGTCAATATAATCAAAGATTATAAAAAATAAAATTATGTCAATAGATAATTTAATGAACAGGATCGCCCGCATCGAAGGGCGCATAGAAAACATTAAGCAGCGGATCAATTCGCTCGCCGGCGGCGCCGCGTTCAATGAACATTTCAAAAAAGCGCAAAGCCGGCTCGAACAGAACATAACCGGCAAAACCGGCGGCATTTCAGCCGCGACGTCTGAAAAGACGAAGAACCCGCTCGCGGAGCTCACCATAAAAATGCCAAAGATCACCTACGAAAGCGGAAATTCGAAACCCGCCGCGGGCGCCGGCGCGGCGAAATCTCAGGCCGCGGGTATCTCCATTAAAGACACCGGCATGAGCGCCGAAATAGGCTCGATAATAGTCGAAAAAAGCGGCAAACACCAGATCGACCCTCTTCTCATATCGGCCATCATGGCCGTCGAATCCGATTTCAACCCCGCGGTGGTCTCCGACAAGGGCGCGATAGGGCTCATGCAGCTCATGCCCGAAACCGCCAGCGAACTCGGCGTAAATCCATACAATGTAAGCCAGAACGTAGAAGGCGGAACGCGCTACATGAAGCAGATGCTCGATAAATTTTCGGGCGACCTCAAACTGGCTCTGGCGGCCTATAACGCAGGCCCCAACGCGGTCATACGCCACGGCGGGATACCGCCTTACGCCGAAACCCAGAATTACGTGCTGAAAGTCCTGAAAAATTACGAGAGCTTCCTGAAGACCAGCTCCGGCAGGAACGCGGGCGAACCGCTCATTCCCGACGACGGCGCCGGGAGCGCCGCGGACGAAAAAAAGGCCATGCAGGCCGTTAACGCAAGCGCAGCGCAGATGGCCGGCGCCGTTTTCGACGCCTCGAGCAAAAGCGGCGGCGGCGGACTCTTCGGGTCCGGCCAGGACGACGAAGACGACGAAATTTACGCCGACGAACCGTAAACAGTGCATAACGCATAGTGCATAGTGCATAGTTTTGATGTATATAACTATAAGTTAGTTAAACATTGGAAGGCCGGCAATAATTTTTCGGAGCGAAGCCTCCGCAGGCGCCATAGGCGCCGAGGACCAGCGAGCGGAGAAAAGATTATTGCCGGCCCCAAAAAAACGGAAAGAGAAATTAAAATGAAAAAAAATACGAAAAACGACGCGGGCAAAGCCAAAGGAACGGCCGGAAAAAAGACCGGAAAGCGCGACGCGAACGCGGAAAATATACTCGCGTTCTTCCATGAACTCGGAATACTTAAAAAGGTCCCGCGCACGGGCTGGCTGTGGCGGAGCATCCCCGACTGCGAGTCGATCGCCGATCACTGCTACCGCGTCAATATTATAGCCATGACGCTTTGCGACTACATAAACTCGCGGGTGAAAAAAACGGCGGAACGCCTCGATTTCGAAAAAGTCATGCGAATGTCCGTGCTGCACGAAATATGCGAGTGCCGCACCGGCGACATACCTTATCCCGCGCAAAAATATATCGGCGCGCATGTCAAAACCTCCGCCGAAACCATGGCCGTGCGCGATTTGACCGAGCCTCTCGGCTTTATGCCCGCCGGCTTTTATTCCGATCTCTGGATCGAATTCGAAACCGGCGCGTCGCCCGAAGGAAAACTCGTCAAGGCCGCCGACAAACTCGAAATGCTCCTGCAGGCAGTCGAATACGAAAAAGCCGGAGCGAAAACGCTCGGCGACTTCTGGAAAAACGGGGTCACTTTCACGCAGATAGCCTTCCATCCGGCCGCGGAGGAACTTCTCGCGGAATTATTGAAGATGAGGGACTAGATCGAACACCCTGCCGCACGACTTTTTGATAAAATCGTCATGGGTCGCGATAACGACCGTTATATTGGATACGCGGTTCAGGGCGAGGATGAGGTTTATGACATCGCTCTTGCTGTCGAGATCGAGGCTGCCCGTCGGCTCGTCCATTATAAGGATATCGGGCGCGTTGAACACCGAACGCGCGGCCGCGATGCGCTGAGACTCTCCGCCAGAGAGCGTCGCGGGAAATTCTTCGGCCAGACGGCCCAATTTCAGAAACTCAAGAAGCTCTATGGCGCGTTCTTTCAGTTTTACGCTGAAACCGCCTTCGCGCAGCGCGCCGGGATATGCGATATTGCGCCAGACGCACAGCTCCGGTATCAGGAAATGGTGCTGGAAAACGAAGCCTATCTTTTCATTCCTGAATTTCAATATCTCTTCGGGCGCGAGCCCCGAAACTTCACGGCCGCCGATGTGCAGCAAGCCGCCGTCCGGCCTGTCTATGAGGCCCAGAATATTGAGCAGCGTGGACTTTCCGGAACCGGAAGGCCCGCACACGGCGCAGACCTCGCCGGCCGCCATCGAAAAATCGACCGACCTGAGTATGGTCTTCGGCCCCGCGGGCGAAGGATATGTCTTAACAATCTTTTCTGCTTTTATCATAAAAATTCTTTGATAGTTGAGAGTTCAGAGTGGAGAGTTGAGAACTAAAGGCCTTTTGATAATTTTAAAATATTTTTCAGTATTGGAAACTTCCTTATAATTTATAAAGGCCCGCGAAGCGGGCCCCCAACCTTAACTCTCCACTCTCCGTTCTCCACTCTACACTAAGCCCGGCACTATGCACTGTAAACTATGCACTATGAAAACTATCTGGGTTCCTGCGAGTGGGAGAGGTTGGCGAAACGCATGTCGTCTTTGAAGAAGCGAAGCTTCGCAGTGCCGGTCGGGCCGTTACGCTGCTTGGCTATTATAATTTCGGCGACGCCGGGCTCTTTGCATTCATCTTTGGTGTAATATTCGTCGCGGTATATGAACATTACGACGTCGGCGTCCTGCTCTATGGCTCCGGATTCGCGAAGGTCGGAAAGCATCGGGCGCTTGTCGGGACGCTGCTCGACGGCGCGCGACAGCTGGGAAAGGGCTACGACGGGGACGTTCAGCTCGCGCGCGAGCCCCTTGAGCGAACGCGATATTTCGGATATTTCCTGCTGGCGGTTCGCGTCTTTGGTGGCGCGCCCCTGCATCAGCTGCATATAGTCGATGATTATGACGCCCACCCTGTGCTCGGCGTAGAGTTTGCGCGCCTTCGAGCGCAGCTCCGAGAACGTGAGCCCGGGCGTGTCGTCGATATAGATGGGAGTTTCATTGAGCTTTCCGGCCGCGGTGGCGAATTTCGACCAGTCGCTGCCGTCGATCTGGCCCGTGCGGGCCTTATGCGCCGAAACGCGGGCCTCGGTGCACATCATACGGTGCACCAGCTGCTGCTTCGACATTTCAAGCGAGAATATCCCGACGCCGGCGCCCGCTCCCATGGACATGTTCGTCGCGAGGTTCAGCACGAAGGCGGTCTTTCCCATCGAGGGGCGCGCCGCCAGGATGACCAGGTCGGAAGGTTGGAAACCCGCCGTCATGGCGTCCATATCGTAAAAACCGGTCGATATGCCCGTTACCATGCTCTTGCGGCGGAAAAGTTTTTCTATGGTGTCAAAAGACTCCCTGACGAGCGATTTTATCGCGACGAAGTCCTGCGAGAGGCGGTTCTGCGTCATGCTGAAGATGAGCTTTTCGGCCTTTTCGACGAGATCGTCGGCTTCCTCTGCCTCGTCGTAGCCCATGCGGGCGATCTGATTGCCGGAATTTATGAGCGTGCGCAGCAGATATTTTTCGTAAACAATCTTCTGGTATGATTCGAAATTGGCCGAAGACGGCACGGAATTAGCCATGACGACCAGATAGGTCGCGCCGCCGACTTCTTCTATGAGGTTCTTCGAGCGCAGATGGTCGGACAGAATTACCAGGTCGAGCGCTGAGCCCGATTCGTAAATTTCGCCCATGGCGCGGAAAATGATCGAGTGCGCCTTCTGATAAAAGCAATGCTCGGTCAAAAGGTCGGTCACCTTTATGAGCACCTCGCGGTCGAGCAGCATCGAGGCCAGCAGAGCCTGCTCGGCCTCGGAGTTGTTCGGCGGGGTTTTATATTGCGCAGCTATCGCGTCCTGGCTGTTTCTCTGTGCCATCTATCCACCCTTGTCTAATTAGTGAATAGAGAACAGAGAACAGAGAATAGAGAATAGAGGATGACTTTTGACTTTTTATAAAAATATTAAAAAAATAAATGGCGTTTATTTAAATTCGTAAAAAAATCCACATCTGTTCTCTGTTCACTTTTATCTGTTCTCTATAAAAAGCAAGAGGCGACGGCGTTGTAAACACCGTCCGCCGCCTTATGCTTATATATTTTTCGCGCGTCCGGTAAATACGGAGCGCAAACCCGCGTTACTCAGTAGCTTCCACGTTTACCTTGATCGAAGTTTCGACCTCGGCATGAAGTTTCAGCTTAACGTCGTGCGAGCCTATGGTTTTAATTCCGTTACCTTCTATTTCGATCTTGCGTTTGTCGATATCGTATTTAGTAAGGTTCTTTATAAGCTTTGCGACGTCGGAAGCGGTGATCGAACCGAAAAGCTTGCCCGAAGGGCCCGATTTCGTTTTGATAACGTAGTTGAAATCTTTAAGTGATTTCGAGATTTCTTCCACTTTCGATTTTTCTTTCTGTTCGCGCAGCTGAGCGTTTTTAATGGTAGCTTCGAGATTTTTCATGTTATTGCCGGAAGCCATTACCGCCTTGCCGTTCGGAAGAAGAAAATTATTATAATAACCTTCTTTTACGTTTATAATTTCGCCTTTTTTTCCGACATTTTTTATGTCGGAGGTCAGTATAACCTTCATTTATCTAAACCTCCTTCGTTTGAATTATCGTCAGTACCGTTTGAATCTGGAGTTTGCGGAGTATCCAGCCTCCTGATGTCGATCCACGGATCGGCGAGTCCCGAAAAAAGCACCGCCATGTAAAACAGCGGGTGGAAGAATATCAGGAAATATAAAAACATTCTGGCGGCCATATTCACCTTGAAATGGACCATATAAAAATGAACGACCGCGAGCCCGTTTATAAAAAACAGCATGAGAAAAGCGCCGTTGATGTTATGGCCGATAAGGCCGAGGTATTTCGCCGCCCCGGTCCGCTCTCCGGCACCGCCGCCCGTAAGGTTTATAAGCAGCAAGCCGCATATAAACACCCAGATGACCGTCCAGTGAACGCGCCAGAGTTTGAACTCCGGCAGTGGAGGAACTTCGCAATTCAGCCTTCTCAACACGACGGCAGCCGCCATGTAATTGATAAAGGCCGAGATCAGCGCCGAGCCGAGCAGAAACAGCGGAGCGTAGATGTACATGCCGCGCACGGCCTCGGCCGCCTGGCTGTAGAACTGCTCCATGTTTTTGATCTGCTCCTCCGAAGCGCCGCTCTTTTTGAGCGATTCGACGTTGGCCTCGCCCGCCTTTTTGAAAGTTTCGGACATGACCTCGAGCTGCTTTTTGACGGAAAGATCCATTTCCATAAGCGGCGCCGCCACTAAAAGAAGCGTGACCGTCGAGGCCATCACGGACAGGGCGCAGACGAAAATAGTGCTTAACGCGCTTTTCCGGGCGCCTATCATGTAGGCCAGAACGATGCCCTGAAGGCCGACTCCTATTAGGAAAAAGAAGGCCGAAAAGGGGCTCCCCGTCATAATGCTTACCAACGCCGTAGCCACGAGGGCGACAAGCGCGGTGTTTTTTATATTGCCGAACCTGACGTGCATTAAAACCAGAGGGACCGGGCAGAAAAACATCGCTATGGTCCCGATCACCGGCAGGTATCGGCCGATTAGAAAGAGCACGACGAGTATCGCGGCGAACAACGCCCCGAGCGTCGTCTGATTTAATCCGTTAACGCGCGTCGGCGCGCCTGGCTGGAACTGCATTAAACTTCGCTTTCAATAGTTTTGTATTATAAACAGCGGCCTAAACCACTCTTTCGCTTACGAACGCGAGAAGCGCGATTTCACGAGCGCGTTTTACCGATATCGTGATCATGCGCTGATGTTTTGCGCAGTTGCCGGTAACGCGTCTGGGGAGTAATTTGCCTCTATCGTTAACATATTTTCTTATTTTGGTGTCTTTATAGTCGAGATAATCGACGCCGTCTTTGCAGAACATGCAGACTTTCGAGCGGGGGGTGCGCATCATTCTCTTTTTGCCGTCCCTGGATCCGCCGCGGCCTCCTTGTGACATTGCCATAGTTATCCTCCTTCCTTCTTATTATTAATAATGCGATTGAAATTAAAATTCAAAAATTTAAACGCGAATTAAACGCGGAAATAAAATTACACAGCCTGCATAGCTTTAATCGGAGCTTTTTTCTTTTCTACATAGCTCGCTATGATCATGTGACGCAGTACGCCGGTCGTAAACTTCATCGTTTTATCGAGCTCGACGTTGAACTGAGTGTTAGCTTTGTAATTGAATAATACGTAATAAGCTTCGTTGACTTTTTTGATTTCGTAAGCAAGTTTGCGCTTGCCCCAGCGGTTGGTCGTTTCGAGCACGTTGCCGCTTTTCTGGATCTGTTCTTCAACTTTAGCGATCATCTTTTCGATATCGGTCTCGTTGAAAGTCGGGTCGAGAAGAACCATACATTCGTAAGCCTTCATTTATGTTTCACCTCCTCCTGGTCAAAAATTCGGCCCCCGTTTAATGCATGCGTTCGCATCGGGAGCAAAGAGATAACATATAAAAGCCACATAATTATAACATGATCCTTTGCGTTTGTCAACCGTTTAATAATATTTTTCGGGCGGAAGAAATTTGCGGCATCGCAGATCAAGATTTTTTAAAGTAAATTTAATATTTTTTATCAGAGTGTTGACAAAAGGTTTTTTATGAAGTAAAATTATAAGGACATTTATTAAAATCACTAAAACAACATTAATATTAACCGAATGCCACCTAAAATTCGCTTTTTGCATTGTCAAGACAGGTTCACGAAAGAGCTGTTTCTAACGAAAAGCCGATTTTTTTATTTTTTATATAGATATACAGAAGGGGGAATCGTATGAAGTATTCGAGAAGAGGGCTATTGCTTGTGGCGGTACTTACGGCCGTCATGTTTTTATTTTCGGGTTTCGCGCCGCTGGGGGCCGAAGCTGCCGACAATTCCAAACTGCTCAGGGTGACGTTTTTAGACGTCGACCAGGGCGACTGCGTCATAATCCGCACTCCATCGGGCAAAGTAATTATGATCGACGCCGGCGACGACACCAAATACGCGGCTGAAAAATATATCATTCCCTATCTTGAAGCCAACGACATCAAAAAAATAGATTACCTCGTAATCTCACACGCTCACCGCGACCACATCGGCGGACTTCTGAAGATAATACCCAAATACGACATAGGCGCGGTTTACGAAAGCAAGCCTTCAGTATCTCAGATCTACGCTGAGATCATCAACCTTCTCAAAAAGAAAAAAGTCCCCATAATCAAAGCCTGGAAGGGCGACAAACTCGATTTCGGCGACGGCATCGAAACTACTGTAATGCATCCGTCACGCGAATGGTACGGCCTGCAGGGCGAATCGATCGACATGAGCACCCAGGACGGCAACGTCGATTCTACGGAGGGCGAAGAAAACCTCAACAACTTCTCCGTCACGCTCAGATTGCAGTTCAAAGACATCGTCTACCACTTCCCCGGCGACTCCGAAAAACAGGCCGAAGAGCACATGCTGAAAATGAATCCCGAAAGCATGTTCCCCTGCACTGTTTATAAAGTAGCGCACCACGGCTCGAAAACCTCTTCCGACCCCGGCTATTTAAATAAACTGAAGCCGGCGCTGAGCGTCATATCGTGCGGATTAAACAACAAATTCAAGCACCCGTCGCCCATAACGGTCCAGAATCTCGGTTACTACAGCAAAAACAGCCTCAGAACCGACGAAGATAAAACCGTCGAAACATGGACCGACGGCGTAGAATTCAAATATTCGAGCAACAGCACGCCCAACGCCCTGGTCAGCGGCCCCGTCGTCACCAGCGTAACCCCTTACAGCGCGACGATCGAATGGGAAACCACCCACCTTTCTTCAACGAAGGTCAAATTCAACGCCGCCGGCGCGGCGAGCGGCCAGACCAAGCTCGCTTCCGACAAGCAGCAGCATCACCAGCTCACGCTCACCGGCCTTACGCCGAACACTTCGTATAATTTCGAAATAGAATCCATAGCGGTTAAAGACCAGACCCAGATACTCACCGCGCAGGGCACGTTCAAAACTGCCGAAGAAAGCGCCGCGGGCGTCAAGATCGCCTCGATGAACATGAGCCCGAAGACCGCCCTCATTTACGAGCCGGTCAAACTGAGCGCGAAAATCGAAGGCGCTCCCGCGAAATCGAAAGTAACGCTTTACGAAGACAGCATCATAGCCAAAAACAAGGTCGGCTCCGTCACTATTCCCGCCAGCGGCATCGCGGCCCTGGCCTGGACCCCGCAGCAGAGCAAACAGTACGAACTGCTCTTCGTCGTCACCGACGGCGAAAAAACTCTGGCCGTAGGCTCGATGAAAGCCCTGGTAACCAGAAAGCTCGTTCTTTTCGACCTGGCGCACAAAAACCTCAACGCCACCAAATATGAAAGCTGCAAGGTCGACCTTTACAGCCGCGGATTCGAAGTCGGCGACATTACAGAACGCT
Organism: Candidatus Wallbacteria bacterium GWC2_49_35; assembly: GCA_001791795.1. GTDB lineage: Bacteria > Muiribacteriota > UBA9980 > UBA9980 > UBA9980 > UBA9980. Next base: position 13,335 of record MGFH01000146.1, on the reverse strand, counting down.
TCACCGCGAACACGCTCAAAAACGCATCGGTGCTTGTGATGTCCGAAAACTCGACCACCGAAGCTGGCATCAACGCGGCCGAACTCGCACTTGTCAAAAAGTTCGTCGACAATGGCGGCGGCCTCCTGATGCTCACTAAAGCCGACTTCGGCAATTACTCCGAACCGCAGACCATAAATAAAGTATTAGAACAGATAGGCTCCAACATCAGGGCCAACGACGACGAAGTACTGGATCCGACCAACAGCCCCGGCCAGAACATGGCATTCCTTCTGTTCATGCATCTGTTCGAAAGAAAGATCGTATCGCCCGAAGTAAATATGATCGTCATCAAAGGCAGCGCATCGATGCTCAACGCAAAAATGAAACCCATAACAGCAGCCGATAAAACCATAATTCCCATAACCTACGGCGACGACGACACCTACAACATCGATTCAGACAACGCCGGCGACGGCGTCATCTATCCCGCGGGCGCTACCGTGGTGGTCGACGCGGGCGAGGTTCTTCCCGGCGGCGGAAAAGTAGCGGTATTCGGCGGCTTCCACATCGACAGCGGCGCCTACACCTACACAAACAACAACCAGACGCACGTTTACAACTACGATGTTATAAAATGGCTCGCTTCTCCCGCTAAAAAGCGCGTCGATGAACTTTCGACCGAAATGACCTACATCAGCGACGACACCAAAAACACCATAGCCGAAGGCAGCCTCAATCAGTCGGCCGTTATAGGCACCGCCATCCGCGCAGAAAAGATCGCCGCTCAGCTGCTCGAAGAATTCGACTACAGCAGCGACAAGATCGAATCGTCGATCGAGCACTTCATAAGGTTCTTCGACGGTGACAACGCTAAATATATACCCAGCTTCAGCGGCGTCATCAAAAAAGTTCTCGACCGCGTACGCTATCAGGCAGCCGAAAATTCCGAAGTAATGGAAAGAGCCGGCGAAAAGATAAAAGCACTCGAAGAACTCTATCACAAGTCTCTCAAGATAGCAAAATAACAACATTCGGATAGTAGAGAATAGAGAAAAAAAATAAGCATAAATAAAAATAATAACGATAACGGAAAATAAGTTTATCAAATTAATCGCGGAGATGCCCACAAGCGTTTCCGCGATTTTTCAATATATTGATTGAAAAAAAAATGTTATTGTGTTATATATATTATTGAGATTATGAAAAGATATTTCAACATTACATACCTGGCGCCGGCATCTCTTGTGCTCGCCATGATTGGATACCTTCTTACCCTGAGCGCGGGGCCCGAGGCGCTTAAACTGGCGCACGCTTTTTTCGAAGCGGCCATGGTGGGCGGCCTCGCGGACTGGTTCGCGGTAGTCGCGCTTTTCAGGCACCCGCTGAACCTGCCCATACCGCATACCTCGATCATCAAAAAGAACAGACGCAAAATAACGGACCGCATCGTCGAGATGCTTCAGACGCAGTGGCTGACGCGGGACGCGATCCTGAAAAAACTCGAAGGCTACGATTTTTCGTCCGAGATATCCGCGGCCCTTTTATCCAGCGGCAACGAAGACGCCAAAAGTTTTTTCGGATTTATGGCCGACGAACTCGCCTCCAGGCTGACGAGCAAAAACGGCGGATGCGCTAAAATAGACCTTTCGAAGGCGCTGGAATCGGTCGAACGCGAACTCGCGGCGATCGACTTCAAAACGCCTCTGGCGGGCGCGCTCGAATCGAACCTGGACTTTTTCAGAACGATAATAATATCCGAGGTCGAAACCTGGCTTGTCATGCCCGACACCAACTTCGTGCTGCGCGAAAAGCTCAGGCGCATAATATTGAGTTATGCCCAGAAATACGAAATAATCAAAACCGCCGTTGAATTCGGCGAAACGATAGGCGTTTTAAATTACGACTCGATCGCGCAGGAGCTGGTGAAACTTCTGAACGCCGAGCTGGAAAGCGCGCGCGCGAACGAAGACCACGAACTTAACGCGCAGCTCAACCACACGCTGAAAAATATGATCGGAAAAATAAGGCAGAACCCCATGATCGACGCGCTGCCTTCTCTGATGCTCCGCCACGCGGCCGAAAGCGCCGATTTTAACGGCCTCGCCGCCGCAATGATAAGGGATAACAGGGAAGAAGTCGTCGCATTCCTTTTCAACACCGCCTCCGCGGCCGCGGCCGACCTTAAAATGAACGAAGACGTGAAGGGCAAGTTCAATTCGTGGCTGAAAAATAAAATATCGGTTTTCGTCAATGAAAACCACTCGCAGATCGGCGAGATCGTGAGGGCCAATATCGACGGCGTCAACGACGACGAACTCGTCGCGCAGATCGAGGACAAGGTCGGCGACGACCTTCAGTACATAAGGCTCAACGGCGCCATAGTGGGCGGTCTTGTAGGCCTGGTGATCTATATTTTCAAAAATTACATCGGCTGATTTAGCCGGTAGTGACAGGCGGGTGCCGCGTTTTTTTCCGTCACCCCTGACATCTTTTATTTACTCAACTAATCAATAAGATCTATATTATTTTAAATCATTAAAAAAGTCCTTTAACTCTCCACTCTCCACTCTCCGTTCTCCACTTCTATCAATTTTCTTCAACGTAACTTAAGAAAAAATATAATCCCCCCTTAATTATTTTAATTTTTATCCGATAGTCAGTGTATAAAAATAAAAAAATAGAAAAATAACAGGGGGTTTTAATAATGGAAAACTTAAGAAGTAACGACTTAATCTCGGCACGCACTCAGGACTTGTTGAACTCTTACTCTTCGAAAAAAAATGAAGCCAAGGCTAAAGAAACCGACGGCGCTAAAAACTACGATGAAGTATTCGCCAGGATCTCGCAGCAAACGTCCGAGCGCATCAACAAACTCAAAAGCACAATGAAACCTGAACAGCTGGCTAAACTGGATCTTCAGAACAAATACGCCCAGGCTTTGAGCCCCGCCAATGTGGAAACCAAAACCTACACTACGCCCGTCGATGAAGTAGAAACCGACACGGAAACCGCGGAAGAAAACACGACCGCCGCGGCCGCTACGACGGCCTCGACAACAGCCGCGACGGCGTCAGAAACAAAAACACAGATTTCACGCTATAAAGAACGAATTGAAGAAATGGCCGTCAAACGCAACGTCAGCGCGAAATTCAAAGACCGCGACATCGACGCCGAGATCGACGCGCTTATCGCTAAAAAACTCACCGGAGCCAACGGCGAATCGCTTTCGATCCGCTCCGACCTTCCCACCGTGATCAAAAATTACGAAGTGAAGCAGGGCGACACGCTTGCCGGCATATCGAAAAATTTTTACAAAGACGCTTTCATGTTCAAAAATATATCGACCGTGAATGAGGTCAAAGCGCCTTATAAACTCAACGAAGGCCAGAACCTGCGCATCGTTTTCCACCAGGTGCAGGCCGGCGAGAACGACACACTCGACTCCATCGCCGAAAAATACACGCAGAATAAAATAAGCCCCAAAGCGCTTGCTAAATTGAATGAAAAGAGCGAAATCAATCCGGGCGACACGCTCCTGATACCCGTTCAATTCACCGTTAACCAGGCGGGAACCGCTGCAGCCGCGGCCGGCGAAACCGACGACATGGCCGAAACTTTAAATGATACGATCGAAACCGCCGAAACGGCCGGAAACTCCGAACCCGTCAAAAGGTTCCATCTTTCGCGCAACACGAGCGACGCTTCGCTCGAGGAAACCAAGAGACAGATAGAAAAATACGCTTCGCAGATAGAGCGCCTCAACTTTTAATCAAGGCGGATGGCGGCTGCGGCGGCAATAAAATTCTTAAATCGAGGCTACAGTGTATAATGCAAAACCGTACAAAAATAACATGCTGAAAAAAACGCTTCCGCTGCTGTCGTTCGTTTCGATCCTGTTCGCGTCCTTCCTGCTTTCAGGAAGCGCGAAGATCGGAAGCGGCGACAGCCGCATTACCCAGGATTCTCCGCTCGCCGCGGTCAGGGTTTCATACAAGTTCGAATCCGCCGCGATAAGCGATATCCTCAGAAAGATATCCATCGACCACGGAATTAAGATACGCTCAGGCGTCGAAATAAAAGGGATCGCCAGCGTCAACCTCATAAGCGTTTCGCTGGGCGACGCACTTGCCTCGATATTAAAGGGCAGCTCATACGGTTACAAACTCGAAAAAGACGCCATCGTGATTGAAAGCAAGCGCGGGGGCGCTTTTTCAATTACCGGCGACCGCATCGGGTTTAAAAGGGTAATGATCGCGCCCGCTTTCGTAAAGATCGGCGAAATCAAACGGATCGTCGAATCGATGAGATCGGACGACTCTTCGGTCGCCTGCGACGAAAAAAGCGGAGTGCTGGTTCTGGACGAACGCCCCGAAATCGCCGACAGCATAATCAGCGAGATAAACAAGATCGACGTCATGGACTCGCGCGAATCCGAAGGCGCTCAGGCGTCGCTGCAGACCAAACTTTTCGTTTTGAAAAATGTGAATTTGAAGGAAGCTTTCGCCGGGATTGAAAAAACGCTTTCGAAACACGGCAGCGCCTATCCCAACTACGATCTGAATTCGCTTATCGTCTCCGACGAAATGGAAACGCTCAATAAAATAAGCGCGCGCATTTCGGGACTCGAAAACGCCAACGGAGTGCCGGTCATAAATTACAGATTCTACAAAGTGCCCCGCGCCGTGCTCGAAGATCTGGCGGGACTCAGCTACTACGACGCCCGTGATATCGGCCTGGCCGATCTGGGCTTTTCAGTAGTAAAAAACAAGAACCACTTTTTTTCTTTACTGGAAAAATATCTTAAAAATTCCGCCAGCCTGTCATGCGACTCCAGCGAGAACGCTGAGATCAAGGTCCTTCATAAGTCCATCAGCTCGAGGATCTCCATCAAGCCCTATATCAACCTGAATTCAGGATACAGAGTCAGCATCGGCCTGAAGGAAGAAGCGCAGGCTTTCAACGAGACCATACGCTTTAAAACCGGCAACTATGACTTCGAGGTCGGCGAAAACGACGCGGTCATCGCCAGGGGATTCGAAAAATCCTTCGTCGATATGATCAACCAGACTTGTTTCAGTGAATTTTTATCGTATATGCCTTCGATAAAACGCGTAAACGAAAGCGTCCATCGCACCGCTTCCGCGGACTCAGACGAGGCGGCGGGCGGGCAGGACGACTTTATTTTAATGACGATCGAACTCTCAACGGCGAAGACCAACGCCGGCGTCGCCAGATATTCCTTCATAAATCTTCTCCATCTGGACTCGCAGAACTGCTACTCTGGATCAGGGCCCGATTCATTTTCATCCGATATGAGTTATCTCAATATTTTTTCGGCGCCGGCGGGAGCGGAAAATTTCGTCCAGCGGCCGGAACCGGAACGCGCAACCGGACCTGAAACCGCGAATAAAGCTGCGGCGGCAAGAACGGCGGCAGCCTCGAAACCCGGCGTGGAAAATAAAAAAGCGATATTCAAAATAAAGTCGAAGAATAACAATGAAAATCTTATAATCCAAGAGCATAAAAAAGATCTGAAACTCGCTCTGAACCTGAATAACAAAGCAAACGAAACCGGCGGAAATGCCGTGAACGCCGGCATTAAAACCGAAAAAACTGTTCTGGCTGAAATAAAACGTCATATCGACGCCGGCGGATACGAACAAGCGCGGGCGGCGGCCGCTGAATATCTGGCGGAAAACCCTTCGGCCGTAAATGTAAGAGTGGCCCTGGGAAGCGTTTACAAAGAAATGAAACTTTACGTTTCCGCGCGCAACGAACTCAAAAAAGCCGTTAAAATCGACGGCGGCAACAACAAACTGGCTGAAAACATACAAAAACTCGACGCTCTCATCAGACTTATAAACGAAGAAAAGGTCAAACTGGCAGGCAAACCCGAAGCTATGGAACTCGACCTTTATCTGAGATAAATCCCCCGGCGGGAAATTTAATTTCAATTACATTTCATCACATTTCAATTATATTTCAATTGACTTTAATTAAATAATTTGATAAAATTCATCTTAATAAAATGATGTGTACGGTCATGAGTTAAGATGAAAGAAGTATTGGAAAACATCGGTTTATCGATGGCCGCCTATCGCGAGGGATATATAGCCCTGGCGGAAGATATTATCTCCAACGGGCGGCAGATTGACATTTCATTGAACGCGAAAGACGCGTATTTCGTGTATCAGCTCGACGAAAAAATTTCGTTGTGGGGCTGCTACAGCGGCGATGAGGTCCTCAGCGTCCTCGCATGCTACGATGCGCCTTTCAAGTGTTTTTCACAAATTTCGCAAATGTCTCCCTTCGAATCCAACCGGGCTCGCGGCGCCGCCGCGGTCGAGATCATCGACCCTAAAAACCCGGATCTCATCTTAAAACTCCATGCCGAAGTTATTAACTTCCTGCTCGCGTCAAAGAACGCCGGAAAGCATCCCGCCTCGTCCAAACCTTCAGCGGTTTCGATAAACGGGTTCATTCTCGGCGACACCATGAGCGTATACGGCGACGAAAAAAAATACGCCGGCGCACACGACCAGAAACCTGGCGCGAGCGAAAATTCGATAGTCTGCCTGAAATCGGTTAACCGCGACGAAACTCCCGTCGAAATGACGCCTTTCGCCCATATAACGGCCGACCTTAACGGTTACGCCGAGGTGCTCAACCAGTATTCGCGGGAACGATTTCTCTGTATAAGCGCGTCATGCAGGGGATTCAGGCTGTCGTTTTTGACCGGATACAGCAGGACCGCGGTCGAGATGCTCGAAGGGGCGGGAGACAGCGCCATAATAGAAGCGGACGCCTATTTCACCGTTAAGTTATAACGGCGGCGCTCTAAAGAAATAATTAAGCCAAAAGGCGGGTGCATATTAATGCCGATACACGAAGACATGAGCATAATAACGCCGGAAGGCCACAAGCAGCTGAAATCTATCAAAAAGGTTACCAGGCTGCTCGACGGCAACGGCGAGTTTCAAGACGTATTAGCCACATACATAGACGATTATTACGGATACTTTTATGAATTCTGCTTTAAAGCGATACCTTTCACGCTTAAATGCACGCCCGACCACCTCGTTTACAGAATCAAGAACGTCGATTTCCTGGAAACACGCGATCCGAAAGACATCCGTACCAATCTCGAAAAGCCCGGGTTCGAAAAAGCCAGCGCCATAAGCATTTATGAATATATGGCGGTCCCTTTCCTTCAGGAAATACCCGAAATGCTTCCGCTCAACCTTCCCATCGATAAAGATAATTTCTGGTTCCTCGTGGGCGCTATCCTGAACCGGGTCGCGATCGATAAAATGCCTAAAATAGAGGCCAACCGCATTACGCTCCAATTATTTCAGGATGAAATGAGACTCATCAAGTTTCCGGACGAGATCAACAAGATACCTACCGTTAATGGCACGGTACTTCTCAACCCTAACCTTTCGAGTTATATGGCCACCCTGATAGAAAACCCGCTTGTCCTTCTGCACCTGCCGCTCAGGTATCAGTCCGCGATCTTTAACGGCTTTTTCTTCGACCCGGCCAGGCCGGCCTCAACGCTCGACGACCGTCTCATGTTCGTCGTCTGGTATATTTACTGCCGCATGAATAAAAAACTCGCAAATATCATATATACAAAAAATAAAGAGTACCAGCTCAACGTATCGAGCAACCCCACGCCCTGCTCCGATACGCATATATGGATAAGGATCAAAGACATAAGGGTCTCGGTGGAGCGCACCCGCGTATTCCTTTTCAAAACCGAACAACCGACGGTCGTGATCAATAATTTTATAATCAAACCTCAATAATAATTAGAACGGCGGCAATTCCCGTACCGGACGATAAATTATGCTTGAAAATCAGGGCGGAAACGGGCCATTGATAGTCCAGAGCGACCTTTGCGCGCTGCTCGATGCGGCGCACGAACTTTTTGAAGAATGCCGGGCTAAAATATCGGTTTTCGCGGAACTCGTAAAATCCCCCGAATATATGCACACATACCGGATAACGCCGGTCTCGCTGTGGAACGCCGCCGCCCTCGGAACGGACGCGGACGATATCACGCGCACGCTGAAAGCCTATTCGCGCTTCAGCGTACCGGAGAGCGTCATCCATGAAATAAACTATTACTGCTCGCGCTACGGGATACTGACGCTCGAAAGCGGCGGAGCGGACGGCCTTCTCAACCTCAATTCGAAGGATCGTTTTATTATAATGGAAATATGCGGCAACCAGGCTTTCGCCGATTTCATCCACTCGAAGAAAGACGATTATAACCTGCTCATAAAGGCTCGGGCGCGCGGCGAAATCAAGCGCGCGCTTATCAAGCTGAATTATCCCGTGCGCGATATCGCCGGATACGTCGAGGGCGCGCCGTTTGATATCAATTTGAGGTCGGCCAGAGCTTCCGACGGCGAGCCGTTCGAGCTGCGCGGCTACCAGCGGGATGCCTGCGAAGCGTTCTACCGTTCGGGCGGGGCCGAGGGCGGCTCCGGAGTGGTCGTGCTGGCCTGCGGCGCGGGCAAGACGTGCGTCGGAATAGGCGCGATGTCTAAGGTCGGCGCAAGGACCCTGGTCATCACCACCAACACCGTCGCGGTGAGGCAGTGGATGAGCGAGCTGCGCGATAAGACGGGCCTTCGGGAAGAGGATATCGGCGAATACAGCGGCGATAAAAAACAGATCAGGCCGGTGACGGTCACGACATACCAGATACTCATGTGGCACAGGGGAAACGACGACCACTACCCGCATTTCTGCCTTTTGACCGACGGGGAATGGGGCCTTGTCATATACGACGAGGTCCATCTGCTGCCGGCGCCGATCTTTCGCGTCACGGCGCAGATACAGGCGAAGAGGCGGCTGGGGCTGACGGCGACGCTGGTGCGCGAAGACAGGCTCGAGTGCGACGTGTTTTCACTTATCGGCCCGAAAATATACGAGCTGCCGTGGAAGAGCCTCGAAAAACAGGGGCATATAGCGAAGGCTAACTGCTACGAGGTGCGCCTGAAAATGCCGGAGGCCGTCAAATACGACTACGCGGTGGCCAAAAAGGCCAACAAGCACAGGATCTGCGCAGTCAACCACGACAAAATAGACGTCATTTTAAAGATCATTGAAAACCATCCAGGGGAGCCGATCCTGATAATCGGGCAGTACCTCGACCAGCTGGGCGCGATCGCGAAAACGCTCGGAGCGCCGGTAATAAACGGGTCGACGCCGTCGCAGGAGCGCGAGAAACTTTACGCCGAATTCAAGAGCGGCTCTCTGGCCGCGCTCGTAGTTTCGAAGGTGGCGAATTTCGCGATAGACCTTCCGGACGCCTCGTGCGCGATACAGGTTTCAGGCGCCTACGGCTCGCGGCAGGAAGAGGCGCAGAGGCTGGGGCGCGTCCTGCGGCCTAAAAGAGACGGGCGCGAGGCGCATTTTTATACGGTGGTCACCGCCGACTCCGTGGAAGCCGATTTTTCGATGCATCGCCAGCTTTATCTGACCGAGCAGGGCTATAAATATTATATCCTCGACGCGGCGGAATTCATGAGCCGTAAAAGGATTGGATGCGACGTTAAATTAATTCAATAAATAGAAAAGCAAGGAGATTTAAAGATATTCAATGAAAGCAATTAAAAAACTTTTGATCGCGATAATGATTTCAGGTACGTTATTTTTCCTGGGCGCATGCGGCGGGGGAATCGGAAGCATAATATATAATCCCGATCCGGTGGATCCGCCGTCGCCGCCCATCGATCCCAAAGCCTTCATAACCGGGTATGTCTCTTATGGAGAAACCTCCGCCATGGCGGCGCCGGAAGCGCAAGCCCCTCTGCGCGCCTCGGCTGGAGATCTCGTCAATAACGCCGCGGTCGAACTCAGAAAAAAGAACGATTACGGCACTATCCTTGCGACCGTTTACACGCTGAAAGGTAAATTCACGTTCGCTGATCTTTCGGCGGCCGAGTATGTAATAACCGCCAGTATCATTGACGGCGCGGCCGTTTTGAAGCGCGAACTGGCCGTCACCGTAGAAAGCGGCAAATACGAATACAATATAGGCTCCTCGCCGATAGAACTCGTGAAAACCGGCGATCTCACTATTTTCGCTAAAGACGCCGCCGGAGCGGCGGCGGCGAATGTTATGGTGACGCTCGACGGCGCGCGGAACGCATACACCGACGCGGCAGGGACCGTCACGTTCCCGGAAATCACGCGCGGCGCTCACGAAATTAAAGCCGCCAAAGCCGGCTTCACCGACTGCGCCGACATAATTTCGTTAGCGGGCATAGCGCAGACGGCAGCCGTCGTCATGGTGCCTTCAGGAACGGGCCTCACGCGGCCGGAAGTTTCAGGATTGTACTTCGGACCCGCCGGCGTTTCAGAACCCGCGGTCACCGAGGGCGAAACGCTTGAAATATCGGTTGTTTCGAACAACCCTAACGGCGGGACGCTCGCGTTCGCATGGAGCGCGGCGGCCGGAAGTTTCGGCGCTCAAACCGAAAGCGCGGCGGCCGGCGGGAGCGTCGAATCGCGCGCGCGGTGGGTGGCGCCGCTCGTCGCGTGGGCGGAAGGTCAGATCTACTCTTACGCCGACGTTTACGCAAGCGTAAGAGATGGTAAAGGCTTTGTCGTCGGGCGCGCGGGACGCGTGAAGGTTATAAGGAAAACCGCGTCGAAATTCTCCATAACTTCTTATCCGGCGAGCCTGCTGCTGCAGCTCAACCAGCAGTTCTCATACCAGATGACGATGTCGGCCGCCGGAAACTATAAATTCGAAAAACTCGACGGGCCTTCAGGGCTCTCCGTGTCGGCGGCGGGTCTTCTCACATTCACTCCGGCAGCCTATGGCGATTATAACGCCGTTATCCGCGTAACCGAAACGGCGGGCGGTTATTTTCAGACGCAAAAATTCGTTATGACCGCGGCTAATTCGATAGCGGAGCTCTCCGGCGCCGCCTTTTCAAAAACCGTTCTCAAACCCGCGGGCGGACTTTCGACCATAATAAAGAACCTTAAAACCACGGAGCATCTCGTGGCGATAGGATATAACAAGAGTTCGTCCTACGCGTCTTTCGGCCTGGCCGCATACAACCTCAGCGCCGCAGAAGCGTTAAAAAGCCCGGCCGCGGCCGTCGTCGAAAGCGAAGGCGCGGATTTCGCGGGGGCGGCAGCCGTCCATGAAAACCTCGGGCCGGAACAGGCCGCCGCTATAAAAATGGACCTCGCCAGACGCGCGAACGAGCGCACGGCGGCGCGTCTGAGGGGCGGCGAAGCGGCGGAACGCGCCGCGGGGGCCGCCAGGGCGCCGCGGTCGGCTGACAGACAGGTTGCGGCGGACGATCTCAAAGATTTCTATTCGCTCAACTCGCTGGCGTGGCCGCCGCGGGAAAGCGACTGGACTCGCGTTTCTGCTAAACTGCGCGCGATAGGAGCCAGCTGTTACGTCTATGAGGACACCTCGACGCCTTATCCTTATCTGACGCTTTCCGACGCCGAGGCCGAACGCATTAAAAACTCTTTCGACAACGAGGTTTATCCTCTTATAACCAAAAATTTCGGCGCGGAACCGAATCCCGGCATTGACGGCGACGGCCGCGTGTATATTTTATTCACCTATAACGTGAACAAGCAATCGGCGGCGGGTTATTTCGATTCGACAAACCAGCTGACACAGGCGGTCCTTGATTCGAGCGCCGATTATAATAAAAATTCGTCGGGTTACAAATATTACTCGAACGAAAAAGAAATATTTTACATGGCCGTTCCCAAAAACACGCTCAAGGGTGAAACATATCTTACTAACACGCTTGGAGTGCTCGCGCACGAATTTCAGCACATGATCAACTGGAACCAGCATTCGCTTATCAATCCCGATATTCTCGAAGAATCGTGGCTGAACGAAGGGCTGTCGCAGCTCGCGCAGGACAAGGCCGGCTACGGATACCAGTACGGCACGCTTTCCTTCGTGATCGAGCCTTTCCTGCGCTATCCAGAATCTTACTCGCTCACCAAGTTCCAGTTCGGACTCGGCTACTACGGCAACGCTTATCTTTTCGCAAGATATCTCGCCGACCGCGGCGTCAATCCGATGAATCTGGTTAAAAGCTCAAAGATCGGACGCGCGAACGTGGAGGCCGAAGTGAAAAGAATAGGCGCGGCAAGCGATTTCGACGGATTCTTCGAAGATTTCGCGGCGGCGTTATATCTATCGAACAGCGGAGTGACGAACGATGCTAAATATAATTTCACGAGCATCAATATAAGAACGGTTCAGAAGGACGGCACCAAACTGAGCGGGCTCAGGCTGAACAGCACGGTGTATCTGCCGACGACCTATAAGAGCCCGTCGCTGAGCGAGTACGCCGTCAGCGCGGTCAAATGCACGTCGCAGAGCGCGGCCGACTATAAGTTCAACATGACCGATTCGAGCGGCGGCGGCATAGGCGCCGTTATCCTGAGGATAAACGGACAGTGAGCCGTTGAGCGGAGAGTGGAAAGTTGAGAGCGGAGAACTAAAGGACTTTTTGATAAATTCAATAAAATTATTTAATTATTAAAACGATATTTTTATTTGTCAAAAATCATCAACTCTCCACTCTCCGTTCTCAACTCTCAACTAAAATTCATGCCGGAAAATTAACCTTTACTTTATCACTTTATTTGTTATATTTGTTTTATGTATAATATTATTTTAATAAACCCGCCGGTATATGATTTCACGTATTACAACCTGTGGGAAAAGCCGCTGGGGCTTCTTAACATAGCTGCGGCGTTCGAAAAAGACGAACGATGCCGGCTTTCGTTCATCGACTGCGTTCCTGAAAGACTTCAAAAAAAGAAGGAATACGAACGCGGTGCCGGCAAACTTAGCGGAGTTCAGACGGAAAAGCCGAAGTGCTTCAAGACGGTCAGGCGTAATTACCACCGCTACGGCATCGGCACGGACGAACTCGAAGCGCGGCTTGCGGAGGCCGCCGGAAATATCCCGCCTGGCGAACCCGCGGCGGTGCTCATAAGCGCGATGATGACCTACTGGTATCAGGGCGCCTTCGAGGCGGCGCGGTCCGCGAGAAAAGTCCTGCCGCAAGCAAAAATAGCCATAGGCGGCATTTATGCGCGGTTGATGCCGGAACACGCCGAGCGTTCTATGCTGTTCGATCACGTCGAGACCGGATACGGAGCGTTCAAGGTCCGAGGAAAAATATTAGATATTTTGAATATTCCCGCGCCGCCCGGCGATTTCTCCGGGCAGTCCGGGGGTGATTTCGGCCTTATCCCCGCCTATCATCTGCTTCCCGAACTCAACAACTCCGTAGCGCTTCTCGCTTCGAGCGGCTGCCCTTACAGATGCACCTACTG